>NZ_QGKR01000242.1 GCF_003172955.1 Micromonospora acroterricola
TCACCACCCCGTGCCGCTCCAGCAGCACGTCGGCGAGCGCGGCGGCGCGCCGGGTCGGGTCGAGGTCCCGCTCGGGCAGCCGCGACCAGCGGCCGGCGACCGTCGGCGGGCCGCCCCGGGTGGGCAGCGCCACCCGGCCGGGCCGCCGGTAGCGCGTGCGCGGTGCGGACGGCCGGGAGCGGTGGGCCCCGCCGGCGCCGAGCACCGCGCGCAGCGGAGCGAGGGTGTCGTTGGTGAGGTGACCGGCCCA
This sequence comes from Micromonospora acroterricola, assembly GCF_003172955.1. Classification (GTDB taxonomy): domain Bacteria; phylum Actinomycetota; class Actinomycetes; order Mycobacteriales; family Micromonosporaceae; genus Micromonospora; species Micromonospora acroterricola. The sequence continues at coordinate 251 of NZ_QGKR01000242.1, forward strand.
GACCAGGTCCCAGATCACCGCGGTCAGCGCGGCGTCGTCGGTCGAGCCGACCCGGTCGGCCAGCGGGCGGAAGAACAGCGCCTGCCCGTCGCCGAGCGCGTCGAGCACCGCCTCGTGCAGCGGGGTCCGGGTCAGCGCCTCGTCGGGCGGGGCGAGCAACAGCGGCGCGGTGTCCGCGTACGCCAGGGTGACCCAACCGTCGCCGCCGGAGATCGCCCCCGACCCGGCCCAGACCACCTCCCCGCTGGCGCACAGCTCGTCGAGCTGGGCGGGGGAGTAGTCGGCGACCCGGCCGGGCAGCACCAGCCGCTCCAGGGCGGACGCGGGCACCGCGGCGCCCTGCAACTGCTCCACCGTGGCGGCCAGCGCCTCCACACCCCGGGCGGACGAGCCGACCTGCTGCCAGCGGGGCAGGAACGTCGCCAGTGCCCGGGGCGGCACCGGCTCGATCTCCCGGCGCAGCGCCGCGAGCGAGCGGCGGCGCAGCAGTCGCAGCACCTCCGCGTCGCACCACTCGGCGCCGGCCGAATCCGGGGTGAACTCCCCGGAGACCACCCGGCCCGTGGCGCCGAGCCGGCGCAGCGCCTGCTCGACCACGAACACGCCGAGCCCGAAGCGGGCCGCGCAGCTCGCCGCGGCGAACGGCCCGTGGGTGCGGGCGTAGCGGGCCACCAGGTCGCCGAGCGGGTCGGCCACCGGGGCGAGGTACGCCTCGGCCACCCCGACCGGCAGCGCCACGCCGAGCGCGTCGCGCAGCCGGGCGGCGTCCTCGACGCCCACCCAGCGCTGCTCGCCCGCGATCCGGACGCGCAGCACCCGGCGGGCGGCCTCCAACTCGGTCAGCCAGGTCTCCGGCACGCCCCGCTCGATCAGCTCGGCGTCGCTCAGGTCGCCGAGCACCCGCAGCAGCTCGACCACGTCCTCGGCGTCGCGCGGGCGGCGCTGGTCGGTCAGCCAGCGCAGTTGCCGCTCGGTCTCGGCGAGCACCGTCGGGTCCAGCAGTTCGCGGAGGTCGACCCGGCCGAGCAGCTCACCGAGCAGCGTCGAGTCCAGGGCGAGCGCGGCGGCGCGCCGCTCCGCGAGCGGCGCGTCGCCCTCGTAGAGGAACGCCCCGACGTAGCCGAAGAGCAGCGACCGGGCGAACGGGGACGGGGCGCTGGTCTCCACCTCGACCAGTCGCACCTTGCGGGCGGCCAGGTCGCGCATCAGCCCGGCCAGCGCCGGCTGGTCGAAGACGTCCTGGAGGCACTCCCGGGCGGCCTCCAGCGTGACCGGGAAGTCGGCGTACTCGCGGGCCACGTCGAGCAGCTGCGCGGCGCGCTGCCGCTGCTGCCACAGCGGCTGGCGGCGGCGCGGGTCGCGGCGGGGCAGCAGCAGCGACCGGGCGGCGCACTCCCGGAAACGGGCGGCGAAGAGCGCGGACGTGCCGACCGACTCCTCCACCAGCTGGGCGATCTCGTCGGGCTCGAAGACCACCACGTCGGCGCCGGGTGGCTCCTCGGCCGTGTCCGGCAGCCGCACCACGATGCCGTCGTCGGAGGGCATCACCTGGGCGTCCACCCCGTACCGTTCGGCCAGCCGGCGGCCCACGGCGAGGGCCCACGGCCCGTTGACCCGTGCGCCGAGGACGCTGTGCACGGCCAGCCGCCAGTCGCCCAGCTCGTCGCGGAACCGCTCGACGACGATGGTGCGGTCGTCGGGCAGGGAGCGGGTGGCCTCCCGCTGCTCGCGCAGGTACGCCATGAGGTTGGCGGCGGCCCAGTCGTCCAGCCCGCCGGCGCGCAGCGCGGCCAGCGCGGCCTCGTCGCTCTGCCGTAGCAGGGTGCGCACCCGGGCGCCGATGGCCCGGCCCAGCTCGACCGGCCGGCCCAGCTGGTCGCCCTTCCAGAACGGCATCCGGGCCGCCTGCCCCGGGGCCGGCGAGACCAGCACCCGGTCGGGGGTGATCTCCTCGATGCGCCAGGAGGAGGAGCCGAGCAGGAAGACGTCGCCGACCCGCGACTCGTAGACCATCTCCTCGTCCAGCTCGCCGACGCGGGCGGCCCGCTCGGCGCCGGCCAGGAAGACCCCGAACAGACCCCGGTCGGGGATGGTGCCGCCGCTGGTCACCGCGAGCCGCTGTGCGCCGGGGCGGCCGGTGAGCACGTCGGTCGCCCGGTCCCAGACCAGCCGTGGGCGCAGCTCGGCGAAGGCGGTGGAGGGGTAGCGGCCGGAGAGCATGTCCAGGACGGCGTGCAGCGCGGAGTCGGGCAGCTCGGCGAACGGTGCGGCCCGGCGGACCAGCACCGCCAGGTCACCGACGCGCCACGGCTCCAGTGCCACCATCGCCACGATCTGCTGGGCCAGCACGTCCAGCGGGTTGCGCGGGTAGTGCAGCTCCTCGATCGCCCCGTCGGTCATCCGCTCGGCGACCACCGCGCAGGAGAGCAGGTCGCCGCGGTGCTTGGGGAAGACCACCCCGCGGGAGACCGCGCCCACCTGGTGCCCCGCCCGGCCAACCCGTTGCAGCCCGGCGGCGACGCTCGGAGGCGCCTCGATCTGCACCACCAGGTCGACCGCGCCCATGTCGATGCCCAGCTCCAGGCTGGAGGTGGCCACCACCGCCGGGAGCTGGCCGGACTTGAGCGCCTCCTCGATGTGCTTGCGCTCCTCGCGGGACACGCTGCCGTGGTGCGCACGGGCGATCACCGGCGCCGCGCCGGTGGCGGCGCCGGACTGGGCCATCACCTCGGCCGGAGGTCGGTTGCGGACCGGACCGGCCGGGCCACCCCACCGTTGCGCGCCGCCGTCACCCGCCGGGTCGCCGCCCGGCGACCACTCGTCCGGTACGTCCGCCGTCCGGCCGCCGTCCGGCGCGTCGGCCCGCGCGGCCACCTCCTCGGCGGCCAGCTCGTTGAGGCGCGCGCAGAGCCGTTCGGCGCTGCGCCGGGAGTTGGTGAAGACGATGGTCGAGCGGTGCTGGCCGATCAGCGAGAAGACGCGCTCCTCCACGGCCGGCCAGATCGAGGCGCGGCGCGGCCCCGGCCCGCCGAGGTCGTCCTCCGGTGGCTGCTCCTGCTCGTCCAGGCGGGTCATGTCCTCCACCGGCACCTGCACGCTGACCTCGATGGTCTTCGAGGTGGCCGGCTGTACGACGTCGACCGGCCGCGCCCCGCCGAGGAACCGGGCGCAGGCGTCGATCGGCCGGACGGTGGCGGAGAGGCCGATCCGCTGCGCCGGTGCGGGCAGCAGCTCGTCGAGGCGTTCCAGCGAGAGGGCCAGGTGGGCGCCGCGCTTGCTGCCGGCCACCGCGTGCACCTCGTCGACGATCACCGTCTGGACGCCGCGCAGCGAGTCCCGCGCGGCGGAGGTGAGCAGCAGGAACAGCGACTCGGGGGTGGTGATGAGGATGTCCGGTGGGGTGCGGGTGAACGCTCGCCGCTCGTCGGCCGGGGTGTCGCCGGTGCGCATGCCGACGGTGATGTCGGGCGGGGCGACGCCGAGCCGGGTCGCCGCCTGCCGGATGCCGGTCAGCGGGGCGCGCAGGTTGCGCTCCACGTCGACGGCGAGCGCCTTGAGCGGGCTGACGTAGAGCACCCGGCACCGCTGCCGGGCCTCGGCCGGAGCGGGCTCGCGGGACAGCCGGTCGAGGGACCAGAGGAAGGCCGCGAGGGTCTTGCCGGAGCCGGTGGGCGCGACCACGAGGGCGTTGTGGCCGGCGGCGACCGAGCGCCAGGCGCCGGCCTGGGCGGCCGTGGGGGCGGCGAAGGCGGCGTCGAACCAGGCACGGGTGGCCGGGCCGAAGCCGGCGAGCACCCCGGCCGCCTCTGCGTCTGCGCCGGTCACGGCTCCATCGTGCCCCGCCGGTACGACAACAACGAACAGCCGGCGACGGAATGTGTCCGAGAGGGAGAGATAAGCGCCGGATGCGTGCTTAATGCGTTAAGTCTCACTTAACTGCTTGCTTGTGAGGAGCAACATAAAGTAACTTCACTCGCAACGCGAACCGGGGTGGAGGGGTCGGATGGCCGGCGAGCAGCGGAATGTCGAGCCCGGCACCGACGTGCTGATCCGCAAGGTCGACAGCCACCTCGCCACGCTCCGTGGCGGCCTGCACGGCCCGGAGTTGGAGCTCGCCGAACGCCTCGCCCGCTGCCTGCGGGAGCTGGTCGTCTCGACCGCGCAGGCCAGCGCCGCCGACCGCGGCCAGGTCCGCGTCGCCGTCCACTACTTCGTACTGCGCCGGGAGAGCCGTGGCCGGCTGCTCTCGGTGCGGTCGCTGGCCGCCGCGGAGCGGGTGGTCGACAAGGTCGCCCGCCAGCTCGGCCGCCTCGACCTGCTGGCCGAGCTGCGCCGCGACCGTCCCGCCCCCGACGACGCCCTGCCCGTCGGGGACGCCCTGCTGCGCTGACGGCCCTCACCCCGTCTCGATCAGCGGCCACTCGCCCGCGGGCGAATTCCGGCAAAACGGCCCGACGGGCGACGAACTGGCGTCTGATCGCTGCTAGGCGCCACCGCTGCACGGGCGTCGGCCACCTCGACCGGGAGCACGGGTGCTGGTACTGCTCATCCTCCACCTCGTGGCGGCCCTCGCCGCACCGCTGCTCGTCCGGTGGTGGGGTCCGCGCGCGTGCTACCCGCTGGCGCTGGCCCCGGCCGCCGCGTTCGGCTGGGCGGTGGCGCGTACCCCGGCGGTGGGCCACGGCGGGGCGGTCGTCGAGACGTACCCGTGGATCCGGCAGCTGGGCCTCGACATCTCGCTGCGGCTCACCACGCTGTCCTGGCTGATGACGCTGCTGGTCGGCGGCGTCGGCGCGCTGGTGCTGATCTACAGCGCCAGGTACTTCACCGCCGGCTCGATCGGGCTGGCGCAGTTCGCGGCGGTCCTCGTCGCCTTCGCCGGAGCGATGCTCGTCGTGGTCCTCGCCGACGACCTGCTGCTGCTCTACGTCGGCTGGGAGCTGACCACGATCTTCTCGTACCTGCTGATCGGGCACAGCACCGAACGGCGGTCCAGCCGGTGGGCGGCGGCGCAGGCGCTGATCGTCACCACGCTGGGCGGGCTGGCCATGCTCGTCGGGTTCATCCTGCTGGGCGAGCACGCCGACACCTACCGCTGGTCCGAGATTGCCGCACAGCCGCTGCCCGGCGGCGGGTACCTGGTCACCGCCGTGCTGCTGATCCTGGCCGGCGCGCTGTCCAAGTCGGCGGTGCTGCCGTTCAGCTCCTGGCTGCCGGTCGCGATGGCGGCGCCCACCCCGGTCAGCGCGTACCTGCACGCGGCCGCCATGGTCAAGGCCGGCGTCTACCTGGTCGGGCTGCTCGCGCCGGTGCTCGCCACGGTCGGCCCGTGGCGGCCCGTGGTCCAGGTCGCCGGTGTGGCCACCATGCTCGTCGGCGGGTGGGCGGCCCTGCGGCAGACCGACCTGAAGCTGCTGCTGGCGTACGGGACCGTGAGCCAGCTCGGCCTGCTCGTGGCGGTGACCGGGTCCGGCACCCCGGACGCCGCCCTGGCCGGCGTCGCCATGCTGCTGGCGCACGCGCTGTTCAAGGCGGCGCTGTTCCTGGTCGTCGGCGTCATCGACCACGCCGCCGGCACCCGCGACCTGCGCGAGCTGTCCGGGCTGCGGCACTGGTCCCCGCCGCTGTTCGTGGTCGCTGTGCTGGCCGCGGCGTCGATGGCGGGCGTACCGCCGCTGGTCGGCTTCGTGGCCAAGGAGGCGGTCTTCGCGGCGTTCACCGACCGGCCCCTGCTCCTCGCCGGTCTGGTCGCCGGAACCGTGCTCACCGTCGCGTACAGCGCCCGCTTCGTCTGGGGGGCGTTCGCCGACCGGCCCGGCGTCGCGCCGGTCGAGCCGGGCCCCGTCGCCGCGGCGCTGCTCGTCCCACCGGCCGTGCTGGCCGGCGTCGGGCTGCTCGCCGGACCGGCCGCCAGCGTGCTGGACGACGTGCTGAGCCCGTACGCCGATCTGCTCGGCGAGGTCGACGCGCACCTGGCGCTCTGGCCCGGGCCGACCCCGGCGCTCGGCCTGTCCCTGCTGGCGCTCGCCGGCGGTGCCCTGCTCTTCGCCCTGCGCGGGCCGCTCGCCCCGGTGCTGGCCCGGCTCCGCTCGCCGGTCAGCGGCAGCCAGGGATACGAGTGGATCATCGGTCGGTTCGACCGGCTGGCGATGGACGTCACCGGGGCGACCCAGCGCGGCTCGCTGCCGCAGTACCTGGGCATCATCCTCATCGCGCTGGTGCTGCTGCCCGGCGGGGCGATGCTCGTCGTCGGCCCGTGGCGGGCCCGGATCCCACTCTGGGACACCCCGCTGCAACCGGTGGTCGTGCTGGTGATCGCGGTGGCCGCGGTGCTCGCGGTCGGCGCCCGCCGCCGGTTGACCGCGATGCTGCTGGTGGGGATGACCGGCTACGGCACGGCCATGCTGTTCGTCCTGCACGGCGCGCCGGATCTCGCGCTCACCCAGTTCCTGGTGGAGACCGCGACCATCGCGGTCTTCGTGCTGGTGCTGCGCCGCCTGCCGGACCGGTTCTCAGCCCGCCCGTTGCGCCGCAGCCGGTGGGGGCGCCGGGCGATCGGGGTGGCGGTGGGCGCGGTGGCCGCGGGGTTGGCGCTGGTCGCGGCCAACGCCCGGCGGGCGCCGGACGTCTCGGCCGCCTTCCCGGACCTGGCGGTGGCCCAGGGGTACGGCCGCAACGTCGTCAACGTGACCCTCGTCGACATCCGGGCCTGGGACACCATGGGGGAGCTGGCGGTGCTGGTGGTGGCCGCGACCGGGGTGGCCAGCCTGATCTTCGAACGGTCCCGCACCGGTCCACGGCCGCGCCGGCCGGGGGCGGCCGGCGGAGCGCCCCCACCCGACCGGCCGGTGTGGCTACGCGGCGGACCCACCCTGTACGAGGAGCGTCGCTCGATCGTGCTGGAGGTGGTGATCCGGCTGATCTTCCACACGGTCGTGCTGTTCTCCCTGTTCCTGCTCTTCTCCGGGCACAACGCGCCGGGCGGCGGTTTCGCCGGCGGTCTGGTGGCGGGCCTCGCCCTGGTGGTCCGCTACCTGGCCGGCGGCCGGTACGAGCTGACCGAGGCGGCCCCGGTCGGCGCCGGCACGATCCTCGGCGCCGGGCTGGCCGTGTCGGTGGGCACCGGCGTGGTGGCGCTGCTGACCGGTGGATCGGTGCTGGAGAGCGCCAAGCTCGACCGGGCGCTACCGCTGGTCGGCGACACCCACCTGGTCACCTCGCTCTTCTTCGACGTCGGCGTGTACCTGGTCGTGATCGGCCTGGTGCTGGACATCCTGCGCAGCCTCGGGGCCGAGGTGGACCGGCACATCGAGGCGACCGGGGGCGTCACGGGCGGGCTCGCCGTCGACAAGGGTGACCGGCCTTGAGCGCGAGGAGTGAGCCGGGTTTGCGAGCCCCGCAGTCGCGAACAGTGGTAGCGCCGTGACCGCCAGCGGCGCGGAGCCGGTGCTGGTGCTGGTGCTCGCCGTCGGGGTGCTGGTCGGCTGCGGGGTGATCCTGCTGCTGGAGCGGAGCCTGACGCGGATCCTGCTCGGCGTGATCCTGATCGGCAACGGCGTGAACCTGCTGATCCTGCTGGGCGGAAGGTCGGGTGGGGCGCCGGTCGTCGGCACCGGCCCGGTCGACCGGATGAGTGATCCGCTGCCGCAGGCCATGGTGCTGACCGCCATCGTGATCACGTTCGGGCTGACCGCGTTCCTGCTCGCCGTGGCGTACCGGAGCTGGTATCTGACCGGCGACGACGAGGTGCCCGACGACCTTGAGGACCGGCAGATCATCCGCCGGGCCGAGCGCGACGAGGTGGGCACCGCCGACATCGGCGGGGAGGGCCCGGACGACGACCCGGAGCAGGTCGATCCCGAGCCCGCCCGGCGGCGGCTGCGGCGCGGGGACGAGGCGTGATGGCCGGGGCGTCGCGGGGGCCGCGATGAGCAGGCTGCTTCCGCTGCCGGTGGTGGTGCCGCTGCTCGGTGCGGCGCTGACCCTGCTGCTGGCCGCCCGGCCCCGCATCCAACGCCTGGTCAGCGTGCTCTGCCTGGGCGGCACCCTCACCGTGGCGCTGCTGCTGCTCGTGCAGGCGTACCGGCACGGGCCGGTGGTGCTGGCGGTCGGCGGCTGGCCGGCGCCGGTCGGCATCGTCCTGGTCGCCGACCAGCTCGCCGCGCTGATGCTGGTGGTTTCCTCGGCGGTCACCCTCTGCGTGCTGCTGTACTCGATCGGCCAGGGCCGCAGCGAGACGGGCGAGACCACGCCGGTGGTTATTTTCCACCCGACGTACCTGGTGCTGAGCGCGGGCGTCAGCAACGCGTTCCTCGCCGGTGACCTGTTCAACCTCTTCGTCGGCTTCGAGATCCTGCTGGCCGCCAGCTTCGTGCTGATCACCCTGGGCGGGACCGAGACCCGGATCCGCACCGGGTCGACGTACGTGGTGGTCAGCATCCTCTCCTCGATGCTCTTTCTGGCCGGGGTGGGGTTGGTGTACGCGGCCACCGGCACGCTCAACCTGGCCCAGCTCGCCCAGCGTCTCGACGACCTGCCCGGCGGCGTCCGGCTGACCCTGGAACTGATGCTGCTGCTCGCGTTCGCGATCAAGGCGGCGGTCTTTCCGCTGTCGGCCTGGTTGCCGGACAGCTATCCCACGGCGCCGGCCCCGGTCACGGCGGTCTTCGCGGGGCTGCTGACCAAGGTCGGCGTCTACGCGATCATCCGCACGGAGACGCTGCTCTTCCCGGGCGGGCAGGCCGACGCGCTGCTCATGGTCGTCGCCGGGCTGACCATGGTGGTCGGCATCCTCGGCGCGGTGGCCCAGTCGGACATGAAGCGGCTCTTCTCGTTCACCCTGGTCAGCCACATCGGCTACATGATCTTCGGGGTGGCGTTGAGCACGGTCGCGGGACTCTCCGGCGCGATCTTCTACGTGGTGCACCACATCACCATCCAGACCACGCTGTTCCTGGTCGCCGGGCTGGTCGAGGAGCGGGCCGGCAGCACCGATTTGCGGCGCCTCGGCGGCCTGGCACGGGTGGCGCCGCTGCTCGGCGTGCTGTTCTTCGTCCCGGCCATGAACCTCGCCGGCGTCCCACCGTTCTCCGGGTTCCTCGGCAAGCTCGGCCTGCTCCAGGCCGGGGTGGAGGCCGGCGGGCCGCTGCCCTGGGTGCTGGTCGGGGCCGGCACGCTGACCAGCCTGCTCACCCTGTACGTGGCCTCCCGGGTGTGGAACATCGCCTTCTGGCGGTCGCCCCGGCTGGCCACGGCGGAGCCCGCCGTCCGGCTGCCCAGCCTGATGGTCGGGGCCACCATGGGCCTGGTCGCGTTCGGGCTCGCGTTGACCGTGCTGGCCGGTCCGCTCTTCGACGTCACCGCCGACGCGGCCGCCGATCTGCGCTCGCGCACCCCGTACGTGCGGGCCGTGCTGCCGGGCGGCGCACCGTGACCGGCCCGCGCCCAGCGGCCCCGGACGGCGACGCCGAGCGGGCGGCGCCCCGGCGTGGCCGGCTCGGGCGGTGGCGGGACCAGGCTCTGGCGCTCGGCTGGCTGGTGGTGGTCTGGAACCTGCTCTGGGGTGAGGTGAGCTGGGCGAATCTGGCCGGCGGCCTGCTGGTGGGCGGCGGGGTGCTGTTGTTCTTTCCACTGCCGGCGGTCACCTTCGCCGGTCGGCTGCGTGTCCGGGCGCTGGTGGTGTTCGCGGTCCGGTTCGGCGTCGAACTGGTCAGCGCGAGCCTGCACGTGGCCCGGATCGCCGTTCAGCCCGGCTACCGGCCGCGCGGGGCGATCATCGGGGTCCGGCTGCGGGTACGCACCGACCTCAACCTGGCGCTCACCGCCGAGGCGGTCTCCCTGGTGCCCGGGACGCTGATCCTCGAGGTGGACCGGGATTCCGGGACGCTCTACCTGCACGTGCTGGACACCCACGGGTCGGCTCAGCTCTCCATCGTCCGGGAGCGCACCCTCGCCGTCGAGCGGCGGGTCGTCCGGGCGGTGGGCTCGGACGCCGAACTGCGCCTCGTCGAGACCGATCCTGTCGAGAAGGGAACCCTTCCGTGATCACATTCCTGGCCGTCGTCCTCACCGCCCTGCTCTCGGTGACGGCGCTGCTCGCGCTGACCCGGCTCTACCGCGGCCCGTCGCTGCTGGACCGGGTGATCGCCGCGGACATGCTGCTCGCCACCATGGTCGGCGCGGTGGGGGCCGAGGCGGCGATCAACCGGCACGCCACGACGCTGCCGGTGCTGGTGGTCCTCTCGCTACTCGGCTTCGTCGGCTCGGTGTCGCTGGTCCGCTTCGCCGTCCGGGAGCAGGTGTGATCGCGACGATCGCCGACTGGGTCGGCGCCGCGTGCCTCGTCGCCGGCGCGCTGCTCGGCCTGGCCGCCGCGATCGGCGTCCTGCGCTTTCCCGACCCGTTGTCCCGGATGCACGCGGCCACCAAGCCGCAGGTGCTCGGGGTGCTCCTGCTGCTGCTCGGCATCGCGCTGCGGCTGCGGTCGCGGACGGACCTCGGCATGATCCTGCTGGTGGCGGTCTTCCAGTTGGCCACCGCGCCGGTCGCCGCGCAGATGATCGGCCGGGCCGCGTACCGGTCCGGCCGGCTGGACCGGGACCTGCTCGACGCCGACGAGTTGGCCGATCGCGGGCCGGCGGGGTCCACGTGACGTCCCGACGCGCTCGGGAACCGGACGAACGGCACCTTCGGCCCACCCCCAGCGGAGTCCCAGCCAGCGTCGATAAAATAGCGGGATGATCGACTCTTCTGCCCAGGAGGGCAGCAGTAGCAGGCCGGGTCGTGCCCGGCATATTCCCGTCCCGACGACCCCGGGAGCCCTGAGCGACCCGTGTTGATCGTCGTTGGTCTCCTTCTGATCATCGTGCTCACCGCCGCCACCGGTTACTTCGTGGCGCAGGAGTTCGGCTATGTCGCCGTGGACCGGGGCAAGCTCCGCCAGCTCGCCGATGACGGCGACGCGGCCGCCGCCCGGGCCCTGACCGTCACCAGCCGGCTCTCCTTCGTGCTGTCCGGCGCACAGCTCGGCATCACCGTCACCGCGCTGCTGGTCGGGTACGTCGCCGAGCCGTACCTCGGCGGCGGCCTCGCCGACCTGCTGGGCGTGGCCGGTGTCAGCGAGGCGGTCAGTTTGCCGCTGTCGGTGGCACTGGCGCTGGTCATCGCCACCGTGGTCCAGATGGTCCTCGGTGAGCTGGCCCCGAAGAACCTGGCCATCGCGCGGGCCGAGTCGCTGGCCCGGGGGCTGAGCCGGTCCACCCTGATCTACCTCACGGTCGCCGGACCGGTGATCCGGCTCTTCGACCGGGCGTCGGTGCGGCTGCTCCGCCGGATCGGCATCGAGCCGATCGAGGAGCTGCCCAGCGGCGCCACCCCGGCCGACCTGGAACAGATCATCGCCGAGTCCCGCGAGGAGGGCAGCCTGGACGCGGAGATGTCCACGCTGCTCGACCGGGGGCTGGATTTCCGCGAGCTGACCGCCGGCGAGGCCATGGTGCCCCGCGTCGACGTGCACACCGTACGGGCGCACGAGCCGGTGAGCCGGGTGGTCGAGCTGCTGGACACCGGCCACTCCCGGTTCCCGGTGCGCGGCGCGGAGGGCGTCGACGACCTGATCGGCGTCGTGGGCATCGCCGACGTGCTCGGCGTACCGCCGGGGGAGCGGGCGACCACCCCGGTGAGCGCGGTGGCCGGGCCACCGCTGCTGGTGCCGGAGACGTTGCCGTTGCCCACGGTGCTCGACCGCCTGCGGTCCGGGCACCGGCAGATGGCCTGCGTGGTGGACGAGTACGGCGGCTTCGCCGGCGTGATCACCCTGGAGGACATCGCCGAGGAACTGGTCGGCCCGATCCGGGACGAGGACGACCCGCCGGAGCGGGCGCCCGCGCGGCAGGACGACGGGTCCTGGGTGGTGCCGGCCCGCTGGCGGATCGACGAGGTCGCCGACAGCACCGGAATCGCGCTGCCCGAGGCGCCGGAGTACGACACCCTCTCCGGGCTGGTCATGCGGGAGCTGGGTCGGGTGCCGGAGGTCGGCGACCGGCTGGAGATCAGTCTGCTGCCGGAGGGCGCCGACGCCGAGGACGGCGAGGCGGAACCCCGGGCGTTGGTGGAGGTGCTGGCCGTGGACCGGCACGTGGCCGACTCGGTGCGGTTGCAGCTGACCGATCCGGGCGAGCGGCGGGTGCCCGCATGAGCCCGGGGATAGCGCTGTTCAGCTCGGGGATCCTGTTGGCGCTGAACGGGTTCTTCGTGGCCGCCGAGTTCGCCCTGGTGGCGAGCAAGCGGTACCGCCTGGAACAGGCCGCGGCCAACGGCGGCCGGGCGGCACGGGCCGCGCTCGACGGTGTCCGCGAGCTGTCGCTGATGCTGGCCGGCGCGCAGCTCGGCATCACGCTGTGCACGCTGGGGCTCGGCGCGCTGGCCGAGCCGGCGATCGAGCACCTGCTCAGCCCGCTGCTGCACGCGGTGGGGCTGCCGGACGCGGCCAGCCACCTGGTCGCGCTGGTCTTCGCCCTCGGGCTGGTCACCTTCCTGCACCTGGTGGTGGGGGAGATGGCGCCGAAGTCCTGGGCGATCACCGACGCGGAGCGCTCGGCGACGCTGCTCGCGCTGCCGTTCCGCGCCTTCGCGCGGGTGGCCCGGCCGGTGCTGTCCGCGCTCAACGCGTTGGCCAACGCGATCCTGCGGCTGGTCGGTGTGAACCAGCAGGACCAGCTCGCCCAGGTGCACGGCCCGGACGAGCTGCGGATCCTGCTGGAGCAGTCCCGCGAGCACGGGCTCCTCGGCGCCGAGCAGCACCAACTGCTCACCAGCATGCTGGAGTTGCAGGGCACGTCGGTGGCGCAGGTGATGGAGCCGTTCTCCACCATGGTGACCGTTCGCCGGGACGACCCGGCGGAGCGGGTCGAGCAGGTCAGCCGGGACAGCGGCCGGTCCCGGCTGGCGGTGCTGGACGCGGCGGGCGACGTCTGCGGTCTCGTGCACGTGCGGGAGGCGGTGCGGGTGGTCACCACCGGTCGGGTCGCCACGGCGGGTGACCTGATGACGTCCGCGTTCACGCTGCCCGCGACGTCCTCGGTCACCGAGGCGGTGGCCGCGATGCGGGCCCGGCAGTCCCAGCTCGCGCTGGTCCGCAACGGCGGCGGCCCGGCCCGGCCGATCGGCTTCGTCGCGCTGGAGGACCTGCTGGAGGAGGTCATCGGCGAGTTCGACGACGAGACCGACACCGTGCCCCGCGGCCGGCGCCTGCGATGAAGTCGCAGGGGTGGTCGCTCTTCGCAAAAGTCGAGGTGGCCACGCGCGGGGTCCGCGGGATCTGAGGTGGCCTCGCGGACGTCCGGGTCGTCGGGCGCCGGGTCACTGCGGCGTGCGTGAGGTGCCCTCGACGGGGTAGGCGCGGCTGGTACGGGCCAGCGGGGGCCCGTCCCGGAAGGGGGCGCGCGGTGCGGCTGACGGGGGTGTCCCGGGAGTCCGGCTGGACCGGGCTGTCGGTGCGGACCACGCTTCCCAACCCGAGCACCCACCCGGGCCTGCGCCTGCCGGGGCGGGTGACGCTGGCGGCCGGGCCGGAGGACGTCCTGGTGCGGCACATCCGGCTCGGCCTGGTGACCACGGTCGAGCCGGATGACCCGGCCGCCGCCCGGCGCCTGGTGCAGTTCCTCCAGCTGCCGATCGCCGGCCGGTTCGTCGTACCGGCGAGGCGGCGGCGGGCGGTCGACTTCGCGCTGCCGCTGCCGTGGGAGACCCCGGTGACCATCTTCGGCGGGGTGCCGCTGCTGAGCCTGCGGATGGGGTTGCGGACCGAGGTCTCCGTCGACCCGGAGCTGGACCAGGGGCCGATGGTGCCCGTCTTCGTGCACCCGATCCCCACCCAGCAGCACGTGCTGGCGGCGCTGGAGACGTTGGGTTTCACGATCCGTCAGGCCGGGTTGCAGGAGGGCGGGCTGCCCGGGGTGGAGTTCACCCTGCCGCTGCACCAGCGGTGGGGCTACTGGGTGGGGCCGCTCTACGCCGGCCCGATCGTCGAGATGGAGGTCATCTTCGTGACCGACTCGGCGGGCCTCGAGGCGATTCTCTGGATGGACCGCCGGCTGGCGCTGGCCGGGATCACCCACCAGAGCATCAGCCGGTTCCGGATCTGGCACAAGGACGCGGACCGGCGGGACTGGGTCGCGACCGTGGACGCCTGGCTACGCGACGCGATCAACCGGCACGCGGCGGCGGCGGCACACGCCGACTGGTCCGCCCGGATCAACCATTCCGCCCACGTCAGCCGTCACCCCGACGAGCCGGTCCGACCCGGCTTCGGCCTGGGCGGCACCGCGGGCGGCGCCGGCGTCGGTGGTGGCGGTTCCGGCGGCGACGGCACCTGACCGGGCGGGGTCAGCCGGCGCTGGCGGTGGCGAGCTTGAGGCTGAAGGCGAGGAAGAGCGCGGCGACGGCGGTGGTGCCGCTGGCCGCGAGCCGGCGGCGCTGGCGGAACTGCGTGGCCAGGAAGGTGCCCGCGAAGATCAACGCGGTCAGGTAGATCGCGCTGGTCACCTGGGCGATCAGCCCGAGCAGCAGGAACGACAGCGCGGGCCACGCATAGCCGGGGTCGACGAACTGGATGAAGAACGAGATGAAGAACAGGATCGCCTTCGGGTTCAGCAGGCTGATCACCAGCGCCTTGCGGAACGGGCTGCGCATCGCCGCCGGCTCCGCGGCGTCGATGAGCCGCGGCGTGGTCGGGTCGTTGCGGTCGCGCCAGCGCCGCCAGGCGCCACGCAGCATGGTCAACCCGACATAACCGAGGTACGCGGCCCCGGCGTACTTGATCACCAGGAACAACGGCGGGTACGCCTTGAGCAGCGACGCCACCCCGGCGGCGGAGAGGAACATCAGCACCCCGTCGCCGACGAACACCCCGCCCGCCGCCCGGTAACCGGCCGCCACGCCGCGCTTGGCGGCGGTGGAGAGCACGAAGAGCGAGTTCGGCCCGGGCAGCAGGATGATGGCCACGGTGCCCAGCACGTACGTCCAGATGTCGGTGATCCCCAGCACGCCCGCCATCATCACGCCGCCGGTGCCGTGCGGTGAAGCCTTTCCCGCAGCCTGACCTGTGCGTTCGGCCACTCGTCGACGGTCATCGCGTACTGCACGGTGTCCCGCCAGGACCCGTCCGGGCGCAGCCGGTGCATCCGCAGCACGCCCTCCCGGGTGGCGCCGAGCCGCTCGATGGCCGCCTGGGAGCGTTCGTTGCCGATGTCGGTGTGCCATGCCACCCGCACCGCGCCCAGCTCGTCGAAGGCACGGCCGAGCAGCAGCAGCTTGGCCTCGGTGTTGATCCCCGTACGCCACCACGGCCGGCCGAGGAACGTGTGCCCGATCGCCACCGACCGCCGCTCCGGGTCGATCTCGTAGTAGGACGTGGTGCCGACCACCGCCCCGGTCGTCGCGCAGCGCTGCACCCAGGGCACCCGCTCACCGCGGTGCTGGGCCTCGATCGCGGCGGCGACGACCCGGGCGGTCCCGGCCGGCTCGGTCGGCATCGCGACGCTGAGGTGCCGCCAGACCTCCGCGTCGGCGGTGGCGGTGTGCAGCTCGTCGGCGTGTGCCAGGTCCAGCGGCTCCAGCCGGACGTGCTCGCCGACCATGGCAGCCGGTTCGTGCCAGGGTGTGCGGGCCGTCCGCAGGTACGACGGCAGCGGCGCGGCGACCCCGGCGGCCGGCTCGGGGAGCCCGGCGGTGAGCCGCAGCGGCAGCACGCCGGCCCAGTGCGGCAGGTGCAGGTCGGCCTCGTCCTCGCGGACCCCGCCGCTGCGGGCCCGGACCGAGACCTCGCGCAGGGGCAGCGCCAGCACGGCGGTCTCGGCGAGCTCCCGGCGGTTGGGCGGGCGGCTGTCCGCGCCGCGTCCCGCGCCGACCTTCTCCACCAGCGCGGTGAGCATGGCGCTCTTCTCGCGCTCGTCGGTGACCAGCCGGGCGGTGCCCAGCGCGACCACCGAGCGGTAGTTGGCGCTGTGGTGGAACTGGGAGCGGGCGTAGACGAGCCCGTCGAGCAGGGTCACCGTGACGCAGACGGGCAGCCCGTCGCCCCGCGCGGCGAGCAGTGGCCGGCTGCCGGTGGAGCCGTGCAGGTAGAGCGTGTCGCCGATGCGTACGTGCAGGGTGGGGAGCACGCGGGGCTCACCGTCGACGGTGAACCCGAGCGCGCAGTGGTACGCCTCGTCGAGCACGGCGTGCGCGGCGGCCCGGTCGTAGCTCATCGTGTCCCGGGATCGGCTGGCGGTGGTCCGGGCGGTGGGTGGATACATGTCGCCCCCGTTGTTCTAGTACAATCTCCTGTTTGTGTCAGCACGCTATCAGTTCGTCGGGGCGACGGCCGTCGCGATTTCGGCCAGCATCGAGTCGGGCATCCGTACCGGGGGTCTGCCGCCCGGCGCGACCCTGCCGCCGGTCCGGGCGCTCGCCGCCGAGCTGGGCGTCAGCCCGGCCACCGTCTCCCGCGCCTACCAGGAGCTGCGCCAGCGCGGCCTGCTCGCCACCGCCGGACGGCACGGCACCCGGGTCCGCCCCCGCCCGCCGGTGGCCGCCCGCCGCTCCGCGCTGCTCCCGGCGCCGTTGCCGGGCGCCCGTGACCTGTCCCGTGGCGAGCCCGACCCCCGGCTGCTGCCCGCGCTCGGCCCGCACCTGGCGGCGCTCGCCGCCGAAGCCGGCCCACCGGTCGGTTACTCCGACGCCGGTGTGCTGCCCGAGCTGGCCGCCGCGGCCCGCGCCCGGCTGAGCGCCGACGGTGTGCCGGCCGGGGAGCTCACCCTCACCGGCGGCGCGCTGGACGGCATCGAACGGCTGCTCGGCGCCCACCTGCGCCCCGGCGACGCGGTGGCGGTGGAGGACCCGGGCTGGGCCAACCTGCTCGACCTGGTCGCCGCGCTGGGGCTGCGCCCGATCGGCGTACCGCTGGACGACGAGGGGCCCCTCGTGCCGGGGGTGGCCGCCGCGCTGGCCGCCGGCGCGCGGGCGCTGGTGGTCACCAGCCGGGCGCAGAACCCGACCGGCGCGGCCGTCTCCGCCGCCCGGGCAGGGGAGCTGCGGTCGCTGCTCGCCGGCCGGCGGGACCTGCTGCTGATCGAGGACGACCACGCCGCGGAGCTGGCCCGCGTACCGCTGCACCCGCTCGCCGGGGCGACGGCGAGCTGGGCCTTCGTCCGGTCGGTGAGCAAACCCTTCGGCCCGGACCTGCGGCTGGCCGTGCTGGCCGGCGACGAGACCACCGTGGCCCGGGTGGCCGGCAGGACGCGGGTCGGGGCCGGCTGGGTCTCCTCGGTGCTGCAACGGCTGGTGCTCGCGCTCTGGGCGGACCCGGCGGTGGCCGAGCTGGTGGGGCGGGCGGCGGAGAGCTACGAGCGGCGGCGCGAGGGGCTGCTCGCCGCGCTGGCCGAGCAGGGCATGACCGCGCACGGCAGCAGCGGCATCAACGTCTGGCTTCCGGTGCCGGACGAGACCAGCGCGGTCACCGCGCTGCGCGACGCCGGCTGGTCGGTGGCTCCCGGAGCGCTCTACCGGATCGCCGCCCCACCCGCCCTCCGCATCACCGTCAGCTCTCTGGCCCTTGAG
>NZ_QGKR01000170.1 GCF_003172955.1 Micromonospora acroterricola
GCTGCCGCCGTAGGTACGCGGCGGGTCGTCGACCGGCACGCCGCGTACCTCCGGCGGCAGCGGCTCGATCACCGCGACGACCTGCCCGGCCCACGCCGTCTCGGTGAGCAGCCCCGGCGGCACCGGGTGGTCGGCGACGCCGGCCACCGCGCGCAACGCCCGCAGCGCCGCCGCCTCCGCGGTCACCAGCGCCCGGGTGGCGTCGTTCCAGCCGATCTTCGCGTAGCCGCGCGGGCGACCGTCGGCGGTGAACAGTTGCAGGGTGGGCTTGCCGTTCGGATCGGGCGGGCGGACCCCGCAGGCGGCGAGCAGCGGCCGGTCGCCGAGTGCGGCGGCGAGCCGCTCGGTCAGCAGCAGCTCGGCCGCCGGCACCCCGGACGGCACCGAGACGGTCAGCGTCGGGAAGGGCGCCAGCCCCGCCGCGCCGAACCGGGCCAGCCCGCCGAGCGCCGCCCGCAGCGCACGCACCTTCGGTGGCCGCAACGCGTTGTACGCCAGCAGCGACGCCGCCCCGGCGCGAGGCGCGCCCAACGGCACCAGGAACCGCGCCCGGGCCACCGACGGCACCACGGCGTACCGGGCGACCGCCCGGTGACCGGCCGGCGGGGCGCCGCCCACGGTCAGGGCGACCCGCTCGTCCGGGAAGACCGCCCGGCTCACCCAGCCCAGCCCGTCCACCCGGGACCGCGGGTCCGTGGCGGGGCCGACCCGCGTCGTCACGCCGCCCGGTCCGCCCAGTCGAGGGCCAGCCCGAGCCGCTCACGCAGCGCGTCGTTGTACGGCCGGTAGTAGTCGGTCAGCTCGGCGCGTACCGCCGGCTCCAGCGGCGCCGAACGCCGGTCGTTGTAGACCTTGAAGTCCGGCAGGTCGTGCGGGGGCAGCCCGAGGAAGTCCAGGGTGCGGCCGTAGGTCGCCCGGGAGTCGCGGTAGAGGTCCTCGCTGGGCAGGAAGAGGATCTGCGACCGGTCGAAGCGCTCTAGCCACGGCTCCAGGTGCTCCAGGTAACGCCCCCGGGCCCGGTACGTGTACCAGTCGTACGGCTCGCTGAAGTACTCCGGCTCGGCGATCAGCCGCTCCCGCTCCCCCGCCGTACGCTCCGGCTCGGCGGCCAGCGCGGCGGCGAAGTCCAGCGGCTCGATGCCGTGGGTGCGGCGCTCCTTCCAGTGCGAGTACGCCCGCTCCACCGGGTCGCGCAGCAGCACGATCAGCTTCACCGTCGGCATCAGCGCGGCGACCCGCTGGGCGGCCAGCGGATGGAACATGTACAGCGGGGCGGCCTCGCCGACCCGGACCGGCCCGCCGTGCCGTCTGGTCAGCGCCTCCCGTTGCCGCTCGGTCGGAAAGTGCGAGCGGTACCACGCCTCACCGCGACCCCAGTGCTCCTCGAAGTAGTGCGCGGACTTGGTGTTCCACGCCGGGAAGAGCCGGGGCACCAGCGGGTGCTGGATGAGGTAGTTCCACAGGGAGGTGGTGCCGCCCCGTTTCGTGCCGATGATGAGGAAGTCCGGCAGGGGTCGCCGGTCACTGGTGCGGACCCCGTAGTCGACCAGGGACTCCTTCACCCGGGTCGTCATCTGGGTCGGGACCAACTGCTTCACCCGGTCACGGATGGACGCCACGACGGACCTCACCTGCCTCTCGTCGATGCCGGCGTGGGGCTGGCGGCTGCGGCCGCACCGTCCCGCGCCCGGATCTGCCTCATGGTGGCCCGGATGCCGGCGCGCACCCGGGGCAACGTCAACAAGCCGACGCAACCGGCCAGCAGCACGCCCAGCGCCACCGCCAGCCCGGGCAGGCCGCGCCCACCGGCCAGCACGCCCACGCCCGCCGCCACACCGACACCGGCGACGGTGGCCACCGCCGCGCGCAGTGTCGCGGCGTCGACCAGCGGCTCGCGCACCACCGACCGCGCGAACGCGGCGGCGGTGAGGTTCTCGGTGGCGATGCCGGCGGCCCAGGCGAGCGCGGCACCCGTCGCGCCGTGCCCGGGGATCAGCCAGAGCCCCAGCGAGACCGTCATGGTCAGCCCCGCCAGGGTGGCCACCAGGTGCAGGCCGCTGCGCCCGCCCATCAGCAGCAGGCTCTGCACGTTGCCCACCCCGGTGTTGACCAGCATGGCCAGCGCGAGCACCGTCATCGCCGGCACGCCGGCGGTGAACTCCGGCCCGAAGAGCTGGAGGAAGGCCAGCGCGAAGACCGCCAGCAGCAGGTACACCGGCCAGGACAGCACCAGCCCCCAGATGGTCAACTGCCGGTGCACGGCCGCCGCCGCGGCCCGCTCACCGTGCCCGAGCAACCGGGACAGCTGCGGTGACACCGCCACCCGCAACCCCTGCATGGCCAACTGGCCGGCGAGCACGTACCGGCCGACCGCGCCGAACACCCCGGCGTCCGCCGGCCCGGCCAGCACCGAGGTGAGCAGCACGCCCACCCACATGCTGCCGGCGTCGATGGCGGCGGAGGCGGCCCGGGGCAGCGCGAAGCGCCAGAACGTCGACCAGTCGGCGCGGCCCGGCCGCAGCACCGCGCCCCGGCCCACCCCGAGCGGGCCGACCACCAACGTCAGGCAGACCAGCAGCGCCAGCGCCGCCGGCACCAGCCAGCCCGTCATGCCGGCGAGCAGGCCGCCGCCGGCCAGCGCGGCGGCGCCGACCAGCACCGGCCGGGCCACCGGCAGCAGGAGGAACTGCACCCCGACGTACGCCCGGATGGGCCGTACGCAGCGCAACGCGGCCAGCAGCAGGGTCATCGCGACCACCACCGGCACCGCGGCGAAGGTGACCGCGAGCAGCGTGTCGCCGTCCTCGACGGAGCCGCCCAGCAGCCGGGGCGCGAGCGCGCCGGCGGTCAGCGCGCCGGCGCCCGCGACCAGCAACCCGGCCAGCAGCGGCGGGATCAGCGCGACCGGGAGCACACGGGCCGCGTCCCCCCGGACGCCGACGCGGCGCCGGGGCAGCGCCCACATCAGACCGGTCTCGGCGCCGAGCGTGCAGACCGCGGTGGCCACCGTGACCACGCCGATCGCGGCGAAGAACACCCCCGAACCGGTCGTGCCGTACCCCCGGGTGATGACCACGGCGAGCACGAAGCCGAACAGGCCGCTGGTGGCCGCGCCGAGCAACCCGGCCACGCCGCTGCGCGCACTGCGCCGCGTCTCCGCCGCGCCCGCGTCCCCCGCCGCCCCGACGGTGCCCGCCGGGTCGTCCGGCGCGGGCACCGGCGCCGAGCCGTCCGGACCGACGCCCGTCGGCGGTCGCGTGGAGGCGGTCATGCCGGCACCGCCGAGGGCCGCGCGGCCGGCGGCCGCCAGGCGGCCGACCGGGTCAGCCGCTCCCGCTCGCTGAGCGCCATCGCGAAGGCCACGGCGAAGAACGCGACCGCCAGGTTCTGGTTGGCCATGCCGTAGAACGGGACCTGCACCAGGCAGACGACCGGCACCACCGCGAGCCACTGCCCGGCCGCCGAGGTCGCCCGCGCGCAGATCACCGCGGCGGCGACGAACCACGCCAGGAAGCAGACCAGCGCCGGTACGCCGTGACTGAACAGCACCATCCACAGTTGGCCCTGGGTGCCGATCGGCGCGGCCGCGGAGACCGTGTCCACGTTGACCGGCGCGCCGTAGCCCAGCCACGGCGACTCCTGCACCCGGCGGATCACCTCGGTGTAGAGCGAGAGCCGGTCGGTGTTGGTGTCACTGGAGTCGACCCGTTGGCTGATCAGGTCGGCGATGGGGATGAACAGCGTGGCGAGCGCGCCGATCACCACCACCCCGACGATGGACGCGGCGACCCGGACGTTGCCCCGCAGGCTGGCCCGCACCCCGAGCACCGCCAGCCCCGCCCCGAGGCTGAGGAACATCGCCCGGTTGAGGGTGAGGAACGCCGGCGCCAGGGACAGCGGCAGCGAGCCCAGCAGCGCCCAGCGCAGCAGCCCCCGACGGCGCAGCATGGCGAACGCCACCACGCAGGGCAGGGTCATGGCGTACGCGCTGCCGTAGTTGTTGGTGTACGCGAACGGCGCGGCCGGCCGGTAGATCGGGTTGAGCGAGCGTTCGCTGTACTCCGCGGTGGTCAGGTGCACCATGTCCTGGATGAAGGGGGTGCGCGCGACGCCGGCCGGCAGCAGCACCTCCACCGGGGTGGTCATCGCCAGTCGGGGCGCCAGCACCCCGATCCAGCCCAGCACCACCAGCGCGAACCAGAACGCGCAGATCGGGGCGAGCACCGCCACCAGGTCGCCGCGTTCCCGGGCGGCGGCGTAGACGTACACACCGACCACCAGCGCGGTCACGTAGAAGGCGAGCCGCAGCGCGAACGTCAGCAGCGAGGCCGGGGACGACAGTTGGGTGGCGCTGACCACCACGATGGCCAGGAACAGCAGCCAGATGCCGGCCGCCGGCGGCAGCGGCACCCTGCCCCGGGTGAGCAGCAACGCGAGCAGCAACGCGCCCAGCAGCGGCCAGCCGAGGTAGAACGCGCCCAGCAGCCACCAGAGCGGCACCAGGCCGAACATCAGCGACAGCGGCCAGAGGGGCAGCCGGGGCGGCGGCGGAGGCGCCGGCATCGGCACGTCGACGATTGGAGCGCCACCGGGCGGCGGGTCCGTCGCCGGGGCGCGGGTGGACGACACCGATCAGGCCCGGCCGTTGCGGGTGAGCACGAACCCCAGCGGCGTGACCCCGGCGGCGCGCAGCCGCTCCACCAGGCGCCGCAGGTCGCTCTGCCGGGTGCGGTCCCGCTCGACGACGACCACCGCGCAGCCCTGCCGGGCCACCGCGACGCCGCGCTCGTCGGATTCCGCCGGCGGCGCGTTGAACAGCACCAGACCGTGGTCGGCACCCTGCCGCCACGTGCCGAACCGGACGCTGCCCACGCCGACGGCCACCTCGTCCGGGGAGGTGGGCCGGACGTTCTCCGACCGGGCGGAGGCCACCCGGGGCAGTGTCAGCGTCGCGTCCGGGTCGGTGGACGGGCGGGCGCCCGGCGGGTGCGGAGAGGGACGGCGGGCGGCCACGCCGTCGGCGGCGGCGCCTGACGGGGCCGGGGTGCCGGCCGGCCGGGGCTTGGGCACCAGCGGTCGGGACGGGTCGATGGGCAGCCGCCCCCGGTCGGCGAGCACAGCGGCGCGCAGCCGCTCGGTGCGCCCGTTGTCGTCGGCGACGAAGACCTCCCGGCCGTCGGCGGCGAGCGCCACGGCGAGCCCGGCGGTGAGCGTCGTCGCGTCCTCACGGGCGGTGACCAGCGCGACCCGGGCCGGCTGGCGGACCCGTTCGGCGACCGCCATCGCCACGTACCGGATGTCCGCGTCGACCGCCCGCGGGCTGCCCCGGAAACCCGGCCGGCGCACCGTCCCGAGCAGCGGCAGGCCGGTGGCGTCCCGGCCGTCGGCGACCGAGCGGACCCGCCGGTCGGTCGACTCCCAGAGGTACGCCAGCACGACGCCGATCAGCGCGCCGCCGAGCAGGCCGGCGACCAGGTAGAGCGGCCGGTGCCCGGCGGAGGAGACCAGCGCCCGCTCGGCGGTCTGGGTGACCCAGCCGGGGTTGATGTCGACCGCGGCGATCTCGGTACGGGCGGCGTTGAGCTGGGTGAGCTGGTTGTTTATCCCGGCCAGCTCGGCCAGGGCGGCGTCCCCGGCGGCGGTGTCCTTGGCGCTGTTCGCCCGCTTCTGCACCGTCGTCTGCTGGGCGACGACCTTGGTGATGCTGCCGTCGTAGGAGCGCAGCATCTCGGCGCGCTGCCGCTCGTACATGGCGCGCCGCACCTCCAGGTAGGCCTGCGCGGCGAGGTTGGCGCTCTGCACCGCCCGCTGGGCGTCCTGGGCCTGGTAGCTGAAGCGCAGGATCTGCCCGCCCGTCGGCACCTCGACCTCGAGGGCGTCGCGGATGTCGCGCGGGTCGGCGTGGGCCGAGTCGGCGAGCCGCTGGACGACCTCGGTGCCGGTGGCGATGCCGCTCTCCACGTTCATGTTGACCGCACGGTCGGCGCCGGCGCCACTGGGCGTGAACGCGTCGGTCACGACCGGCCGGACCGCCACGACGGCGCTCGCGGTCAATGCCGCCGGCACCAACACCAGGTAGCCGAGCGCGAGGAGCAGACCCACCGCGGCGACCGCCGCCACCAGCCGCAGCCGGTGCAACGGCACCCGGAGCAGGTCGGTCAGCGTGACGGAACGGGTGGCGCCCGTGGACGAGCCCTCCGCGGGCCAGGAGGAGGAGCCTGCGTCAGTCATGGAACTTCTTCACCGTCTGTTGAGGATTGCCGACGACCACGACGCGGGGTGGCACATCCGTGCGTACCACCGTCGCGGCGCCCACGACGCTGTCCCGGCCCACCCGTACGCCCTTCAGCACCAGGGCGTGCGCGCCGACCCACACGTTGTCTTCGAGGACGATGGGGGCACGGGTGGCCGGGCTGGGCGGTGCGTGCCGCTGCTCGGGCGCCAGGTTGTGGAAGTCGTTGTCGAGCAGCTCGCAGTCCGACAGCAGGCACCGGTCGCCAACCGTCACCGACGTCCACGTGCCGATCCAGGTGGCGTTCAGCAGACAGTCGGCGCCGACGCGCACCTCGCCGGGACCGGCGAAGCGGACCAGCTTGTTCAGCCGCGTGCGGTCACCGATGCTCACCCGTACCCCGCGGCGCAGACGGAGCCGGCCCCGGATCTCCACGTCCCGGCCGAGTGTCAGCCGCCGGTAGCGGAGCCGGTACCACGCGCGCTTGGCCGCGAAGACCAGCCGTACCGCGTGTCTCGCGCGGATGCCAACGGCGCCGACCAACGACCCTCCCCGTGTTGCGGGGCCGGCGGCGGTGGTACCGCCGCCGGCCCTGGATGAACAATCTACCGATGTTCCGTTACGAACGGTCGACCGCTACTGCACAGAGAAGAACGTCGACGGGGTGGACCAGGACAGGCCGGGGGTCGCGAGAGTGATCACGGTCGCCGTGGTGCCGTCGACCGCCGCGCTCGGGGCGGCCGTCGGGTCGAACGCCACGCTGCGCAGCGTGCCGTCGGTGGCGCCGTAGACGATCCTGCCGCCCACCCAGGCCATTCCCCGCACCCCGGACCACGGCACGCCGGTCGTCGGCAGGGTGAACTCGGTGGCTCCGAGGTAGTTGCCGTCGATCTCGAAGTAGCGGTAGTAGAGATTGTTCGTGCCGGTACGGGTGTAGTAGAGCCGGCCGTCCAGGAAGAAGGCGCCGGTCAGCGCGGCCGGGTTGAACCAGTCGTTGTAGCCGGACGCCTCCCAGGGAGACCCGATCGCACCGCCGTTGAACAGCGAGATGTCGATCCGACTGCCGGTGGGCGTGCCGGCCACCGTGTGCGACCAGTAGATGCGGTCGTCGACACGCCAGGTCGCGCCGGCCGCCGTGTAGTTGGGCTGGCTGACGCTGGTCGGGGTGCCGAGCGCGGCGCCGTCGAACGGCACCTTCGCCAGCGTGCCCGGGGCGGTGCTCAGGTAGAGGTTGCCCGTGGTGGCGCTGGGCGGGTTCTTCGGGGTGAAGGTGCGCCCGCCGGCCAGCGGGAACATGCCGAGCCGGCCGTGGTACTCCTCGCCCATGCCGTCGGAGTTGTGCCCGAAGTAGAGGCCGTCCGAGCCACGCCAGAGCACCGGCACCGACGAACCCCAGTTGCTGGTGCCCGCGGGCATCGAGGCGCTGCCGCTGCGGCGCGGGTTCCAGTTGACCGGCATACCGGTGGCCGGAGTGACCGCGGCGATGCCGAGACGGTCGACCGCGCCCGCGCCGGCCACGTCCACACCGTTGGGGTTGTTCACCCAGCGGAAGTGCCCGCCGAGGTAGATGACGTTGTCGGCGACCTCGACCGCGGTGATGGTGTCGTTGCCGGTGTAGTCGACCCAGGTGCCGAGCTGGTTGGCGCCCCGGGCCGAGGTCTCGAAGCGGACCAGCGCGTCGCAGTACGCGGTCGGCCAGCCGGCGCCGCCGTTGGTGCCGACCACGAACCAGCTGCCGTCGCCGCCGAACTTCACGTCCTGCACGTAGTGCACGAAGGTCGTCGGCGCCGCGCACGGCGGGACGAACTTCTCGGTGCTCCAGTCGATCAGCGCGGGCGTCGCGGAGAGGTCGACCAGGGCCATCTGGTTGCGCGGCTGGTCGTTGACGTACATGAAGTTGCCGCCGACGACCAGGGTGTTGCCGTCCGGCGCGACGTCGATGGTCCAGACGTACGAGGTGGTGCCGTGCCGCCCGACGGTGGCGTTGATGTTGAAGGTCGGGTCGATCGCGCCGGTGGTCGCGTTGAGCCGGGCGAGGCCGGCGTGCGCGGTGCCGTTGAGCCAGTTGAACGCGCCCGCCACGTAGAGCCAGTTGCCGTGCAGCGTCAGGTCGCGGACGGTGCCGCCGTCGGAGCGCCCGACCCAGCTGTCGACGATCGCGCCGGTGGACGGGTTGAGCGCGACCAGGTTCTTGCGCGAGACCCCGTTGACGGTCTTGAAGGCGCCGCCGACGATCACCGTGCCGCCGGGGCCGGCGAGCAGCGTGTTGACCGCGCCGTCGAGCACCGGAAGGAACGTGGTGGACATGGTGCCGGTGCTGCGGTCGTACGCGAACAGGTAGCGCTGGGTGACCCACGCGGAACTGGCCGTCTGCCGGATCTGCGTGAAGCTGCCGCCGACGAAGACCGTGTTGCCGACCTGCGCGAACGCGCGGGTCTCGCCGTCCCGGGCGTGCGGGGTGGCGTCGGCGGGGTTCGCCGACACCAGGGTCGCCGTCTGCGGGACCGGCACGATCGCCGCAGAGGTCGCCGTGGGCACGCTGAGCACGGCGGCGACGGTCACCAACGCGACCGCCCCCGCCTGAGTACGACGTCGTCCTGCGAAACGCCACAGTTGCGAGAGTTTGGGCACGCTGCGCCTCCAGATTGGATGAGAACCCGAGGTAGCGTGCCTCGTCCAGGCTGGTAGGCGATATCCGCCGATTGGGCGGTGACTGGTCAGCATGCCGACAGATCGCTTCCCGGATCGGTTGACCGACCCGGTCAGCGAACTGCCGGCACCGCCGTGGTCGTGACCGTCAGCGGCTCCCCCCGGTGGGCTGCCGCAGGTACGGGTCCCGGCCGGCCTCGGCGAAGCCGGCCAGCGCCGACGCGTCGTGGTTCATCGTCATGTCGCAGGTCGCCGTGCGGGTGGTCATGCCCGGCGAGTTGAAGTAGATGGCGGCCTTGATCTTCGGGTGGGCCTTCAGCGCCGCCGGGAACTCCTGGAACCAGCGCTGCTTGGCGCTCCGGTCGGCGGCGTCGAAGTTGGTGCCGAACTCGGCGAGCATCCGCGGTTTGCCGGCGCCGATGCCGTTGTCGTCCAGCCAGCGGTAGAAGCCGCCCACCGTGGTGCTCGGGCTCTTCCACACCTTGCTGCCGTTGCAGACGTGGAAGTTGTACGGGTCGTAGGCCACCCAGTCGACGTAGCGGTCGCCGGGGTACAGGCCCGCGTACCGGGAGTAGTGGCCGGACCAGCCCATCATCGTCCAGACCCAGACCGCATTGTCCGCGCCGGCCTTGGCGAACCGCTCGTACACGTAACGCCAGGCCCGGACGAAGTCGGCGTCGCTGCCCTTGCCCGGCTCGTCCTCCGGCTCGTGGTCGAAGCCCATGAAGACCGGCACCTTGGCGTCCCGGATCCGGCCGGCGACCGCGTCGATGGTCGCGTCCTGCCGGCCACTGTAGACCTCGGCCCAGGTCAGGCTGGTGCCGGCGGAGAAGTCGCGGGACTCCCAGGCGAAGAACATCAGCCGACCCTCGCGCATCTGCTGCTGCTCGTACGCGTCCGGGAAGGCGCCGTTGCTGCCGGCGTTGGAGAAGTCGTGGTAGCGGTGCACGATGTCGAATCTCCGCCCGACCTGCGACTCGACGTCGGTGACCGCCTTGCCGTGGTTCCAGCCGGCGGCCGCCCCGGACGGCGAGTACATGCCCCACCAGGCGCCGCAGGAGGGGACGAGCTTGTCCGACACCGCGCCGCACTTGCCGGGCGGGACCGTGGGGCTCGCCGTCGGGCTGGGCGTGCGGGTCGGGGCGATGGTCGGCGACGGCTTCGGCGCGGTGGTCGTCGGCGACGCGCTCGGCGCCGGCGGCGGCGCCGGGCGGGTCGTCGTCACCGGCGAGGGCGGTGTCCCGAGGTCGTAGCTGATGACCAGGCGGGGCCGCAGCTCCGGGTCGCGGTTCTCGGCCGACGCCCAGTAGACCCGCGTCTCCAGGCCGGACTGGGCCAGCGACAGCGTCCAGGTGCCGTTGCCGGTGACCAGGCCGGAGACGTCCCACTCGTTGAAGCCCTTGGACACGCCCGTCACGGTGTCCAGCGCGGCGGGTGCCGGCGCCAGGGGCGGCCGTGCCTCGCGGGCGCTCAGCGGCGAGGCGTGCGCGGTGACCGTGGCGGCGAACTGCTGCCAGGCGTGCACCCGCAGCGTCGCCCGGACGTTGACCGCGGCGGCCGGCACGGTGGTCACCGCGAACTCGATGACCGCCTCCCGACCGCCGCGCGGGTTGCCGTCGCAGCGCGCCGGGCAGGTCGCGAGCGTCGTCTTGGCGGCGTTGTCGCCGTCCTGCGACACGGCGCTGGCGGTGGTGTCCGCCGCAGCGCGGATCGAGAGGTCGTCGCTGGCCAGCAGCGGCATCATGGTCGCCACGATGCCGGCCACCACCGATCCGCCGACCACGCCGATGGCGATCGCCTTACGCCGGGGGCTGGGGCGGTAACGGGTGATGCGGTGCAGTCCGTGCCTGCTCAAGGAGAACTCCCTGTGTCTGCTGCCGTAACGGTGAGCAGCGTATCGACGACCACACCATGTCGTACGGAGGACAGTCTTCCCTAAGCGCGTCTTAACCGTCAGCTAAGGAAGTCGGCCCCGGTGACCCGCCGAAGGGCCGCCCGCATCGCCTCGACCGGGGCCGACACCCCGGTGAACTGCTCGAACTGGCCCACGGCCTGAGCCAGCAGCAGGTCCAGCCCGGACACCACCCGCAGGCCGGCGGCGAGGGCGGAGGCGGCCAGCGGCGTCGGCCACGGGTCGTAGAGCGCGTCGAAGAACACCCCGCCGGGCGACCAGGTCACCGCTTCGGCCAGCGGATCGGCGACACCTTTCGGCACGGTGGAGAGGACCACCTCGGCGGCCAGGTGCCGGGGCGCGTCGGCCCAGGCGCCGGCGCTCAGCGGAACACCCAGCGCGCCGGCCACCGGCCGCAGGTCGTCGACCGCCTCGGCCCGGCGGGCCACCACCGTCACCGAGGAGCAGGACAGCCGGGCGGCGGCGGCCAGCGCGGCACGGGCCGTTCCGCCCGCGCCGAGCACCGTCATGGCGGCGCCGGCGGTCACCCCGGCGTCGGTGAGCACCTGGACCATGCCGCCGACGTCGGTGTTGTCCGCGTACCAGGAGCCGTCGGGACGGCGTACCAGCGTGTTGGCCGCGCCGACGGCGACGGCGACCGGCGAGGCCTCCGCGGCCACCGCGAGCGCCGCCTCCTTGCCCGGCATGGTCACCGACAACCCGGCCCACTCCGGGCCGAGGCCGGCGACCAGGTCCGGCAGCTCCGCGGCCGCGCACTCGATCCGGGTGTACGCCCAATCGGTCAGCCCGGCCGCCGCGTACCCGGCACTGTGGATCACCGGGGAGAGCGAGTGCGCGATCGGCTTGCCCAGCACCGCTGCCCGTCGTCGGAGCGCCATCAGATGATGCCGGCCTCCCTGGCCCTGGCCTCGTTGCGCTGGTGACCCTCGTACGTCTCGGCGAAGGCGGAGTGGCCCTCCCTGTCGATCGCCACGAAGTAGAGCCACTTGCCCGGCGGCGGCGCCATCGCGCCCTCCAGGGCCTGCCTGCCCGGGTTGTTGATCGGGGTGGGGACCAGGCCCTTCAGCTTGCGGTTGTACGGGTTCTTCGGGTCGTCCAGCTCGGCCGCCGTCATCTGCGCGGAGGTCTTGGTCGGTTTGCCGATCGACTCCAGGTAGTAGTTGACCGTGACGTCCATCTCCAGGCAGTTGCAGTTGAACTCGCCGTACACCCGGTTGTAGGCCACCCGGGCGACCTTGCCCAGGTCGTCCTTGTTGCCCGCCTCGGCCTGCGCCAGCGAGGACACGATCAGCGCCTCGTACGGGCTGACCTTGCGCTCCGCCTGCACCCGGTCGGCGAACTTCATCTCCCCGGTCACGGAGAGAAAGTTGTCCACCATCAGCTTGAGGATGCTCTCCGCGGTCGCCTTCGGCGGGATCTCGTACGTGTCCGGGAAGAGGAAGCCCTCGACGGACTTGACCACCTTCTTGCCGTCGTCGCGCTTGAACCACCAGTCCGGGACACCGAGCCCCTCCGGGTCCTTCGCGGCGGCCTCGAACTCCTTGACCGGGATCTTGGTCTTCTCGGAGAGCAGCTTGTAGATGTTCTTGCTGGTGCGGCCCTCGGGGATGGTCAGCCCGTTGACGATCTTGTTCTTCAGGTCGAGCATCGCGGTGATCGCGCTCGCGCCGCTCATCTGCTTGCGCAGCTTGTACGTGCCCGGCTGGATGTTCTTGCTGCGCGAGTTGGCCTCGGCGGCCTCGATGAACGCCTTCTGGCTCTTCACCACGTCGGCGGTGACCAGCGCGTCGGCCATGTCGGCGAGCAGCGCTCCCTGCTTGATCTCGACGGTGACCTCACCGGTGCCGGCGCCGTCGTAGTCCGGGGTGACGAAGTAGTTCTGGATCCGGTCGAAGCCGTAGAACGCCCCGCCACCGATGCCGCCCAGCAGGACCAGGGCCAACAGCAGGGCCAGGAAGGTCTTGCCCCGTCCTCCGGATCCGCCCTTGCGCTTGCGGACGAAGCCGCGCCGGTGCCGGCCCTTCTCCCCCCGTTCCGGCTCGTCGAACCCCAGATCCAGATCGTCGATCATTACGTCCGCCTCCGCTGCGCGTCCAGCCAGCTCTGCAGGATCTCCACCGCGGCCGCCTGGTCGACAACCGCACGTTGACGCTTGCCACGAACGCCACGCTCGGCAAGCCTACGAGAAGCGACCACGGTCGACATCCTCTCGTCAGTGAGCGTTACCGGGACGGGCGCTATCACATCGACCAGTCGGTCAGCGTACGCCTTCACGTGGACCGCCGCGGGGCCGTGCTTTCCGGCGAGATTGACCGGCAGACCGACGACAACCTGGACGGCCTCGTGCTCGGCCACCAGCGCCGCCAGCTGGGCGATGTCACTCGGCACCGCGTCCGGCGCGGCCGTGAGGTCGCGGGCCAGGGTCACCAGCGGGGTGGCCAGGATGCCGTCCGGATCGGAGCGGGACACCCCCACCCGGACCTGACCGACGTCCACCCCGATCCGCACCCCGCGCGTCGACTCAGTCACCGGCCGTCACCCCGGGGCACGGACGAACCAGGGCGGACCGATCGGTCCGCCCTGGTCGAACATGGTGGTCCATCACGCCTCGGTGATCGCCTTCTCGACGGTGAGCAACAGGTTCGGCGCCTCGGCCGCCGGCAGTCCGCCGCCCTGGGCCAGGTCGGGGCTTCCCCCGCCGCGCCCGGAGAACGCCGCCTTCACCAGATCCGAGGCGGCCAGGCCCCGGCCGCGGGCGGCCTGGTTGACCGCCACCACCAGGGACGCCTTGCCGTTGGCCCGAGCCGCCACCGCGACCACCGCCGGCCGCGCCGGGTCGATCTTGCTGCGGATCTCCTGGGCGAGGGTCCGCACGTCGTTGCCGGCCGCGCCCTCCGGCGCCTCGGTGCCGACGTACGCGACCCCGCGCACGTCCTTCGCCTGCGCGGCGAGCGCCGCCGCCCCACCCAGCACCAGCTGGGCGCGCAGCTTCTCCAGCTCCTTCTCCGCGTCGCGGAGCTGGGTGACGGTCTGCTCCACCCGGTCGGCGACCTGGTCGTTCGGCACCCGGTACAGCTCGGCCAGCCGGGACACCAGCAGATGCTCGCGGGCCAGGAAGCCGAAGGCGTCCATGCCGACCAGCGCCTCGACCCGACGGACGCCGGAGCCGATCGACGACTCGGAGAGGATCTTCACCAGGCCGAGCTGTGCCGAGCGGGCCACGTGCGTGCCGCCGCACAGCTCGCGGGCGTAGTCGCCCACCTCGACGACCCGCACCTCCTCGCCGTACTTCTCGCCGAAGAGCGCCATCGCGCCGATCCGCCGCGCCTCGTCCAGCGAGGTGATGAAGGCGTGCACCTCCAGGTCGGCCAGGAGCACCTCGTTGACCTGCTGCTCCACGTCCCGCAGCACGGTCGGCGACACACCGGTCGGGGTGTTGAAGTCGAACCGCAGCCGACCGGGCGCGTTCAGCGAACCGGCCTGGGTGGCGGAATCGCCGAGGAAGCTGCGCATGGTCTGGTGCACCAGGTGGGTGGCGGTGTGCGACCGGGAGATCGCGCGCCGCCGGGTGGTGTCGATCTCCGCGAAGCCGGTCTCGCCGGTACGCACCTCACCCCGGATCACCCGGGCCCGGTGCACGATCAGGCCGGGCACCGGCTGCTGCACGTCGAGCACCTCGACCTGGCCGCCACCGACGGTGATCATGCCCTGGTCGGGCTGCTGGCCACCGCCCTCGGCGTAGAACGGGGTGGTGTCGAGCACCAGCTCGATCGTGTCGCCCTCGGTCGCCGCCTGGCGCGGGCCGTTCTCGCCGAGCAACGCCCGCACCCGCGACTCCCGGGCCACCTCGCTGTACCCGGTGAACGTCACGGGGCCGCCCGAGTCGAGCACCGACCGGTACGCCGACACGTCGGTGTGCCCGGTCTTGCGCGCCTGCGCGTCCGCCTTCGCCCGGGTCCGCTGGTCGGCCATCAGCCGGCGGAAGCCCTCGTCGTCGACCCGGAGGCCCTGCTCCGCGGCGATCTCCAGGGTCAGGTCGATCGGGAAGCCGTACGTGTCGTGCAGCTGGAACGCCTTCGCACCGGACAACGCGGTGCCGCCCGCGGTGCGGGTCTCGGCGATCGCCGTGTCCAGGATCGTGGTGCCGGCGCGCAGCGTCGACAGGAACGCGTCCTCCTCCGCGTACGCGTACTGCGCGATGCGGTCGAAGTCGCTCGCCAGCTCCGGGTACGACGGCGCCATGCAGTCCCGGGCCACCGGCAGCAGCTCGGGCAGCGCCCGGTCCTGCCAGCCGAGCAGCCGCACCGACCGGATCGCCCGGCGCATGATCCGGCGCAGCACGTAGCCGCGCCCCTCGTTGCTCGGGGTCACGCCGTCGCCGATCAACATCAGCGCGGTGCGCACGTGGTCGGCGACCACCCGCAGCCGGACGTCGTCCGGGTGCGACTCGCTGGCCACGTGGCCGGAGTGCGCGCCGTAGCGCTTGCCGGTCAGCTCGGCCGCCCGGTCCAGGATCGGCCGGACCTCGTCGATCTCGTAGAGGTTGTCGACGCCCTGCAGGATCGAGGCCATCCGCTCCAGGCCCATGCCGGTGTCGATGTTCTTCGCCGGCAGGTCACCCAGGATCGGGTAGTCGTCCTTCGTGGTGCCCGGGCCCCGCTCGAACTGCATGAAGACGAGGTTCCAGAACTCCATGTAGCGGTCCTCGTCGACCGCCGGGCCGCCCTCGCGGCCGTACTCCGGGCCCCGGTCGTAGAACAGCTCCGAGGACGGGCCGCACGGCCCGGGGATGCCCATCGACCAGAAGTTGTCCGCCTTGCCCCGGCGGACGATCCGCCCGGCCGGCACGCCGATCGAGCGCCAGATCTCGAACGCCTCGTCGTCGTCGAGGTAGAT
Source organism: Micromonospora acroterricola (assembly GCF_003172955.1). GTDB lineage: Bacteria > Actinomycetota > Actinomycetes > Mycobacteriales > Micromonosporaceae > Micromonospora > Micromonospora acroterricola. Next base: position 15,690 of record NZ_QGKR01000170.1, read on the forward strand.
CGTCGGCCAGATCCGCTCCGGGTCGAGGCCGTACCCGCCCTGGTCCTGCGGCTTGGTGATCAGCTCCCAGGCGAGCGGGATCGCCCCCTCCTTGAAGTAGTCACCGAAGGAGAAGTTGCCGTTCATCTGGAAGAACGTGCCGTGCCGGCTGGTCTTGCCGACCTCGTCGATGTCCGGGGTGCGGATGCACTTCTGCACGCTGACCGCCCGCTGGTACGGCGGGGTCTGCTGGCCCAGGAAGTAGGGGACGAACTGCACCATCCCGGCGTTGACGAACAGCAGGTTCGGGTCGCTGATGGCGGGCAGCGGAGCGGACGGCACCACGGCGTGGCCGTTCGCCTCGAAGTGCGCGAGGTACCGCCGCTTGATCTCCGCCGTCTTCATCGCTGGTGTTCCTCCGGAAAGATGTCTCGATCGCCGATCCGCGGGTCCTCCCGCAACTCGGCGAACTGGTCGTCGAACGCCTCACCCTGGGCGAACGCCTGGTGGATCTCCTGCTCGCGCTCGGCCATGCCGACCCGAACGTCCTCCACGAAGCTACGCAGCGACTCGACCAGCCCGCCAGCGGATTCCGACAACGTGCTGGCCATGCCGGCCGGGGTGTACGCCTGCGCGGTCCGGGTCGCCTTGCGGACCACCACCACGCCGACAGCCAGACCGATGCCGAGCCAGAACAAGCGCCTCATGTCTCGCTACCTCCTGGTGGACCGGCGGTCAGCGGTTGCCGCGCCGGGCGGCCCGCCGCTGCTGCTTGATGGTGTCGCGCACCTCGCGCTCGGTCTCGGCGTGCCGGCGGCCGGCGGCGGCCTTGCGCACGCCGTAGCCGAACGCGGCCACCTTGACCAGCGGGTTCGCGGCCGCGGCCGAGACCACGGTGGCCAGGTTGGCGACGTTGGCGGTGACGTTCTGCGCGTGGCTGGTCATGGTGTCGACCTTCGCCAGTTGGAGGTTCACACCGTCGAGCGAGGTCTGCACCTGCTCCAGAGCGGTGTTGACGTTCTTCACCGTGGTGTTCACGTCGCCGATCAGCGGCGCGGTCCGATCGTTGAGGTCGTTGATCATGCGGGTGGTGGCGTCCACCGTGTGCCGCAGCCGCAGGATGGGCAGCGTCAGGATCAGCACCAGCACCGCGAACGCGCACGCCGCGACCAGCGCCGCAACCTCTCCAATGTCGCCCACGCCTGTCCTCCTCAAGCAGAGTTCCGGGGACCCGTCGTCCCCGGAACGCACAACCCGTGATACCCGATACCGGCGTGCCTCGCCGTCGCCGGTCAGCGGCGGCTGGCGGGCCCGCCAGCCCCAGACCCTACCGTCCGTGATGGAATCCGGCTCACGACGGTGAGGGTGTCGGCTCGTCCAGCGGGTCCCCGCTGACCGTCGGGAACGGATCCTCTCCGGTCAGTGACGGATCGGTGCTCGGCTGCGGTCTGGTTCGCTCGTCGTCGATCGCGTTGCGTACCTTCACCGAGACCAACGAGCCGGTGCACTCCGCCGCAGCGGCCGACGGCTCGGGAGACGGCACGATCGCCGGCTCACCGTCGACCGGTGGCGGCACGCAGGTCGGCTCGCGCACCCACAGGTCGAGGGTCAACTCGTCGCGGCGCCAGCAGGTGTAGCTGCCCTTCGTCTCCTGCTCCGGGCAGCGGGTCACCTTCCACGGCTGCCAGCCGTCCTCGCGCAGCGCGCTCTCGTAGACCTGCGCCGTCTCGTCCGGCGACTTCTCCGACGTGACGGTGCGCTCGCGCAGACGGCAGTCGAGCAGGCACCAGCGGCTGCCGCTGACGTCGTCGACCGTCTTGGTGGCGGCCCAGCCGGGCACGTTCAGCTGGTCCAGGTTGTCGAAGACCGGGTCCCGGCTGAGCGTGCGGATGCCGAAGAAGAGCGGCACCGCGCCGAGCAGGACGACGCTGACCAGCACCAGCACCGCCGCCCGCAGCCGGCGACGCTCGCGCGACTGCCGGTGCAGCTCGGAGCGGGCGCCCGGGGCGACGTCGTCGCCGGCCGCGTCCTGGTCGGACGCGCGCGGCGGTCCCACCGGCCCCGGGACACCGGTCCGGGGCGGCGCCCGCGCCACCCAGTCCGGGCGGGCCCGGCCCGCCCCTGGTGACACGC
>NZ_QGKR01000305.1 GCF_003172955.1 Micromonospora acroterricola
GACCGGATCGGCCGCCGCCCGGGCGGGCGGGACGGGCCGCGCGCGCAAGCCGTAGAGTCGCGCCGTGATCGAGATCGGCGCGCAGGTCGACCTGTCCCACCCGCCGGACCGGGTGTGGCTCGCACTGACGGATCGGGAGCTGCTGGGCCGGTGGTTCGCCGAGGCCGAGACGGTGGCGGGAGTCCCGGACCGGCTCGTGCTGCACACGGCCGAGTTGCCCGGCTTCGACGCCAACGTCGAGGTCGAGGTGACGGAGCGGCGGGTGCCGGAGCTGCTCGCGATGCGCTGCGACGAGGCCGGCCGGCTCACCGAGCTGACCTGCGTCGTCACGGTCACCAAGCAGGGCTGTCGGCTGGCGGTCCGGGAGGTCACGACGCACGGCAGCTGGTCCGCCGAGCAGCACGACCCACGCGAGCAGCAGCTCCGGCAGGCGCTGACCGTGCGGCTGCCGGCCATTCTCGACTGGCTCGCGTTCCAGCAGGTCGACCTGCGGCGCGGCGAGGTCGGGATGACCACGGAACTGCCGACGATCGGCGCGCGCGGCCCGGCCGGCGCACGCCGCCGCCGTACGGTCGTCGCGGTGCTGGCCGGGGTCGTGCTGGTCGCCGGGTTGGCGGCGTGGGTCACGTTGCCCACCGAGCCGGACGGCGCCGCCGGACCGCCCACGGCGTCCTCGTCGCCGTCCTCGTCCTCGTCGTCGTCGACCGTGGCGGCCGTGGCGCCCACCGGCACGCCGAGGTCCGCGCCCTCGACGCGTCCGTCGCGGACCGCCGCGTCCGCGACCGCCCGCCCGAGCCGCACCCCGACGGCGAAGCCGTCCCCCACCCTCTCCTCGGTCCCGTCGGCGCCGCAGCCGCTGACCGCCAGCTACCGCACCGACTCCAGCCGGCTCTTCGGCTACACCGGCGAGGTGCGGGTCGACAACCCGGCGGGCGCGCCGGTGGCGGACTGGGTCGTGGTGGTCACCCTCGCCGAGGGCAGCAGCGTCGACGACGTCGACGGCGCTGACCTGCGGCGGGACGGGGAGACGTTCACCTTCACCGGGCCGGCCGTGCCGGCCGGTGGGTCGCAGACGTTCCGCTTCGACGTCCGCGACAGCCGACCGAAGGCCAGGGAGCCGGAGGGCTGCACGGTGGGCGGCAACCCGTGCGCGGGCCTCTGACGGGGGGTCGCGACGGTCGGTGCGAACGCCACGGCGGGTAGCCGTCGTTGCGCGTGCACCGGTTGGCGCCGCCCACGGCGGGCGGCCCGGGGCCCGCTGTGCGGTCGGCCGTCCCTAGGCTGGCGGCATGGCACTGCTGCACCGGGCGACCCTGCGCCCCACGAAGCTCGAACTGCTGGCGACCTGGTTGCCCGGCCGTCCCTGGTACCGGGGACCGGCCGGTGTCGAGGTGCGGAGCCGGGGCGCCTACCGCTTCGACGACCCGGCCGACGCGGTCGGCATCGAGACGATGCTGGTCGGCCCCGCCGACGGTCCGGTCCACCAGGTGCCGCTCACCTACCGCGCCGCGCCGCTGGACGGCGCCGACGACTGGCTGGTCGGCACCGCCGACCACTCGGTGCTCGGCCCCCGCTGGGTGTACGACGGCTGCGGCGACCCGGTGTACGCCGCGGTGCTGGCCCACGCGATCCTCTCGGGCAGCGGCCAGGCGGAGCAGTACGTCGAGGTCGACGGCCGGCGCGAGCTGCGCGAGCCGACCATGACGATCGTCGCCGGGAACCCCGGCGCGCCGTCGACCGGCGGTGTGCGACCAACGGCCGACGAGGACGCCACGCTCGTCGTCACCGACTCCGTCGAGCTGGTCGTCGTCCGCCGGCCCGGCCTCGGTGCGGTGGACGCCGCCGGTGCGGTGCTCAGCGGCAGCTGGGACGGGCAGCCGACGGCCGTGCCGCTGGCGTACGCGCGAGCGCGCTGACGACACGGCGGCCCGGCCCGGCCGGATCGGGTCGACGTGTCGGCCGGCCGGCCGTTACGGTCGGGGCGTGGTCACCGTCGCCGACGTGCGGGCCCTCGCACGGACGCTTCCGCGCAGCAGCGAGCACCTGATCCGGGACCGGGTGAAGTTCCGGGTCGGGTCGATCGTCTACGTCGCGTTCTCCCGGGACGAGGCGACGATGGGCTTCGGGTTTCCCCGGCAGGAGCGGGCCGGGCTGGTCGCCGCCGAGCCGGAGCTGTTCTTCCTGCCCGGCGAGGCCGACATGCGCTTCCACTGGGTGTGCTGCCACACGGCCCGACTCGAGCACGGCTACATGACCGAGCTGGTCACCGAGGCGTGGCGGATGGTGGTGCCGAAGTTCCTGGCCCGGCAGCGGCTCGGCGGCTGAGGGGCTGGCCTGCCGCGGGCGACCGGGCGCGGGCCGGAGACGGTCGACGGCCGCCCAGCCGGGGCCGACGGACGGCGGCGGGGGCCCGAGCAGTCGGGCCCCCGCCGCGGTCACCACTGAGCCGGTGGCGGCGGAGGCGACACCGGCGGCCGGTCGTCGCAGGTGATCGTGTTCGGCAGCAGCCACGGCGCCAGCCAGCCGCCGTCGTTGCCGCCGAGATCGGTCAGCGTGAACTCGGAGCCGGCCGGCGTGAAGTGGAAGGACCCGCAGTTGTTGACGCCGACCGCGCCCACGTTGCGGGCGTCCACGTTGGCGAACGAGGCGGACCCGGCCGAGCGGGCGCTGACCACCGAGGTGCCGGTGCCGTCGACCCGGATGTCCCGGAAGTGCACGTTGCTGATCGAGTAGAGGTCCTTCACCGGCCAGTCGCTGACCAGCATGATCGCGTTGTAGGTGCTGTCGAGGTACGCGTCGCCGACCACCTCGATCGTCGCGTCGATGCTCCGGTCCAGGGCGAAGAACCAGATGGCCCCCAGACCGATGTTCCAGTTCAGCTCGTACGTGCCGGCGCGGGCGGTGGTGTTGTTGGTGATCCAGAGGTGCCCGGTGAACGGCTCCGCGCCGAAACGCGAACCGGCGTGGATGCCACTGCCCTCGCGGACCGGGTCGGCGATGAGGTTGTTCGACACCGTGTTGTCCGTGCCGCCGTAGATGGCGATGCCGTTGGCCAGCGTCGGCGACTGCACGGTGTTGTGGTCGAACGTGTTCCGCGCGTTGGCCGTCTTCTCCGACCACATCGCCAGGCCGTCGTCGCCGGTGTTGCGGACGAAGTTGTGCGCGACGAGTGAGTCGGTCACGCCGGTGTGGAAGTTGAGCGCGTCCGCGATCTGGTCGACGATGATGTTGTTGGTGACGCGTACGTTCGTCATCGGGCCGTCGAACCACAGGCCCACCTTGGTGTGGTGCAGGTAGAGCCCGTCGATGGTCGAGTCGCTCATCGCCCCGCCGATCGCGTTGACCTGGTCGGTGTCGATGCGCTCCCGGACGTCGCCCTCGATGGCGAAGCCGGAGAGGTGGACGTTGCGGCTGCCGCCGTCGGCGGCGTCCCGGCCGTAGAACCCGACGCCGGTGTGGACGGAGCCGTCCGGCGCGGGCGTCGGCAGGGTGACCTCGCGACCCTTGATGACCGTGTACCAGTTGCCCGCGCCCTCGATGGTCACGTCGTCAACGGTGATGTGCCGGTTGACCTGGTAGGTGCCCGGCGGGATGTACACCTTCAGGTGGGTGCGCCGGGCGAAGGCGATGGCCCGGTCCAGGGCGTCGGCGGAGTCCCGCCGGCCGGTGGGGTCGGCGCCGAAGGCCAGCACGTTCGCCGCGAGGAGCCGGACGTGCGGCGGCGCCACCAGCTCGGAGTCGAGCAGGTCGATGACGGTCCAGGCGGCGGCGCTGCCGGGCGGCGCGGTGAGCCGGACCCGGTCACCGGCCCGGTAGGTGCGCCCGAGCAGGAGCCGCTGCTCGTCGTAGAAGTGGGTGGGCCGGAACGGCGTGCTGATGGTCGGGTACGGCGTGGTGGCCGACGGCACGCACGAGCACTCGGTGATCCACCAGTCCGGGTGCAGCAGCCCGGCCTGGGGGTCGTTGGAGAACGGGTACTGGTTGTAGAGCCACGAGTACTGCGAGGTCAGCGTCATGTCGCGCACGTGCCGGCCGTTGACCGCGACGCCCAGCGGGGCGGTGATCCCGCCGCCGTGCGGCGCGTCGGGGATGCTGTACCGCACGGTGATCGCGTTGGCGGCGCTGGGCAGGACGAACTCCACGTACTCGCCGGGGGTGAGCCGGACCGCACGGCGGCCGGAGGCCTCCGCGGGCAGCGTGTAGGCGGATCGGTCGGGGCCGATGACCTCGCCGGTGGTGCGGGCGTTCTCCGCCTCCTGCTCGACGAAGTCGACGTTCGCGCCGCGACCGGCGACCAGCGCCGGGCCGAGGGCCGCCCGGGTGACCACCGGCTGCGCGGCCGTGGGTGGCGCGGCGGTCGCGGCGGGCCCGCCGCCCAGCAGCGCGAGGACGGTCGCGGTCACGACCGCGCCCGCGGTCAGTGGCCGGTGGGTGCGTTGCCGCGCCGGCGTCCTGCTCCGGGACATGGGACTCTCCTCTGTGGTCCGCGGGCGCTCCACCGGCGCTCAGCATCGACCGTCATGATGCCAGTGGCGAATGTCACGTTGCAAGAGCTAGATGGAAACATGAAAAGCGACGACCGGTAAGCAGAAAGAAACCGACAAGCTGATGCGACTCTCCCCATTGCCCAGCTCCACCGCAGGGGCTGCCGGCGGGCGTAGGCTGAACCACGTGGATCAAGAAGACCGGATCGCCCTGTTCCTCGACTACGAGAACCTCGCGCTGGGGGCTCGCGACAACCGTGGCGGCATGGCCTTCGACTTTCGGCCCATCGCCGACGCGCTGGCCGAGCGGGGGCGCGTGGTGGTGCGCCGGGCGTACGCCGACTGGTCGTACTTCGACGAGGACCGGCGGATGCTCACCCGGTCCCATGTCGAGCTGATCGAGATCCCGCAACGGATGGGCGCCTCCCGCAAGAACGCGGCCGACATCAAGATGGCCGTGGACGCGATCGAGCTGGCCTTCGAGCGCGACTACATCTCCACCTTCGTGATCTGTAGCGGCGACAGCGACTTCACCCCGCTGGTGCACAAGCTCCGCGAGCTGAACAAGCGGGTCATCGGCGTCGGCGTCGAGGGGTCGACCTCGGCGCTGCTCCCGCCGGCGTGCGACGAGTTCCTCTACTACGACCGTCTGGAGGGTGTGGACATCCCGCCGACCCCCAGCCGGCGCGGTCGTGCCGTCCGGCAGGCGGGTCCGGACCAGCGTCCACCCGAGCCGGAGCGGGAGCACGAGCCGGAGGAGGGGCGGCAGCCGACGGGGGAGGAGCCGGGCCGGGACGTGGACGCCCTCGCCGTGCTGGTGGCCCAGACGGTGGCCGGGCTGCAGGGCAGCGCCAGCGGCGAGGTGACCGCCTCGCGGCTCAAGCGCACGCTGCTGCGCAAGGATCCGACGTTCAGCGAGTCCGACTACGGGTTCCGCACCTTCGGCGAACTGCTGCGCCACCTCGCCGTGCACACCGTGATCGAGCTGGCCGAGGGCCCCGCGAAGGGCGACCCGGAGGTCTCGCTGCCCGAGCACGGCGATCGGGAGGTGGCGTTCGGCCTACTGCGCGGGGTCGTGGCGGAGCTGGGCAGCAGCGGCAACCCGGTGGCGCTGTCCGGGCTGAAGAACCAGCTGCGCCGGGCCCGGCCCGACTTCAGCGAGAAGAAGCTCGGCTACCGCAGCTTCCTCCAGTTCTGCAAGGCCGCCGCTACCAGCGGTGCGGTCGATCTGCGATGGAGCCCCGAAGCCGACGACTACCTGCTCACCGCGCAGGGGTGAGCGCCGGCCGGTCCAGGGCCGGTCCGCTCACTGGCCTTTGGTCCCGGCCCTGATCGGCTGCTCAGGGTGGGAGGAGTGGCCGGGGTGGCTCCTCCGTGTTGAGAGTTGGCCGCAACTGCGCCCGAAATGCGGCTATCGCCCCGCCTTGAGCCCACCTGCGCCGTACCCCTGGCCGAGAAATTGCTATACGGTCGGCGAATGATGGTGGAGGAACACTGGTGGAACGGTGACACGACCCCGCGCGGGCGCCGGGACGTGTACATCCGTACTGACGGGCAGGGTTGGGAGGTCCGCGCCCAGATCGGTGGGGCGTCGGGTCGTGAGCGGGTGCAGCAGTGCCCCAGCCGGGCCTCGGCGGCCATCCTCGCCGACGCCTGGCGCGGCACCCACCCTTCCTGGCGCGAACTGACGCGCTGATCCGGCACCGGGCCGGGCCGGCAACGCTCCTGGGCTCCAGCCCGGCGCGGTCACCGGCCGGCCCGGCGCTCGGCCCTGGCCACCGGCCGACCCCAGGCTTCCTCGATCACGTGACGCTGCGCAGTCGTCGACGGGGCTGATCCGACCACCGAGCATCAAGTGATCAAGGGAGTGTCCCTCGATCCGGGCGGCTCAGCGCGTTCCGGCAATCCCCGTGTCCCCCGCGTCAGGCGGGGTACACCAGGAAGGCCGGTTCGCGCCCGATGGAGGTCGCCCATGTCGCAGGGTCCCGACGAGGAGAACCTGAGGATCGAGGAGGAGGCGCGGGAGGCCGAGCGTCGGCTGGCCGCGCTCACCGACCGGTTCGACGACGCGCTGACCGACGAGGAAGCCCGGGTGTCGGACCACGCCCGCACCGAACGCCAGGCCGACTAGGACAGGTCCCAGCCGGACCCGGGTGGCACCAGATCGACGGTGGGCGGTCAGGCCCGCACCGGGAGCACAACGCCCTCGGCAGCCGACCGGTGCGCCAGCTCGATCAGCTCGACGACGGCGACCGAGTCCCGCGGATCCACCGGCATCGGCGTGCCGTCCCGCAGCGCCGCCGCCACCTGCTGGTAGAAGCTCTGGTACGAGCCGGCCTCGGTGGGCACCGGCCGCAGCTCACCGTCGACGCCGAGCATCCCGTACCGCTCCGGCGGGACCTCGCCCCAGCCCGGCTGGCCCGGCCGGCCACCCTCGTGCAGCGCCGCCTCCTGCACGTCCAGCCCGTACGTGGTGTAGCCGGCCCGGTCGCCGAGCACCCGCAGCCGGGGCCCGAGCTGAGCGGTCACCGCGCTCATCCACAGGTGCGAGTGGACCCCGTTGGCGTGGGTCAACGCCACGAACGCGTCGTCGTCGACCTCGGCGCCCGCGCGGCGGCGGTCCACCTCCGCGTACACGCGGTCGACCGGGCCGAAGAGCTGCACCGCCTGGTCGACGAGGTGGGCGCCCAGGTCGAAGAGGGCGCCGCCGGCCTCCTCGGGCGCGGCCAGCTCCCGCCAGCCCTGCTTGATGGTCGGACGGAAACGCTCGAACCGGGACTCAAAGCGGAGCACCCGCCCCAACTCGCCCTGCTCCACGAGGCTGCGGGCGGTCCGGAAGTCGCCGTCCCAGCGGCGGTTCTGGAACACGGTCAGCGGCACTCCCCGGCGGTCGGCCTCCTCGACCAGCGCCCGGCTGTCGGCGGCGGTGGGGGCCAGCGGCTTGTCCACCACCACCGGCAGGCCGGCGGCCAGCGCGGCCCGGGCCAGCGGCACGTGCTGCCGGTTCGGCGTCGCCACCACCACGAGGTCCAGCGCGTCCGGCGTACGCCACAGCTCGTCGGCGTCGTCGACCAGGCGGGCCTCCGGGTGGTGCTGCCGGGCCTGCTCGCGCCGCTGCGGATCGCGTGTCACGATGGCGTCCAGCCGCAGCCCCGGCGTGGCGGCGATCAGCGGCGCGTGGAACACCCGGCCCGCCAGCCCGTACCCCAGCAGACCGACCCGCAGCGCCTCCGCCATGCCGTACTCCCGTCTCCCGGTCCGCGCACTGGTGGCGGCGGTCCCGGTCAGCGAATCTACGCCCCGGAGGGTCGGGCCCGACCCGGGCCCGCCGCTGGTCAGCTCGCCGGGTCCGCCCGCAGGTAGGTGAGCACCGCGAGCACCCGACGGTTGGTGTCGTCGCTGGGCGGCAGGTCGAGCTTCAGCAGGATGTTGCCGACGTGCTTGCCGACCGCCGCCTCGGTGACGTGCAGCCGGGCGGCGATCGACGCGTTGGACCGGCCCTCCGCGAGCAGCGCCAGCACCTCACGTTCCCGGGCGGAGAGCGCGGCGAGCGGGTCGCGCGGGCGGTGCAGCAACTGCCGGACCACGTCCGGGTCGATGGCGGTGCCACCTGCGGTGACCCGACGCAGCGTGTCGACGAACTCGGTCACCTCCGCCACCCGGTCCTTGAGCAGGTAGCCCACCCGCTGGCCGTCGCCGCTGTCCAGCAGCGCCGCGGCGTACCCGGTCTGCACGTACTGGCTGAGCACCACGACCGGAAGGCCGGGTCGCTCGGCGCGCAACGCCACGGCCGCGCGCAACCCGTCGTCGCGGCGGCCCGGCGGCATCCGGATGTCGGTCAGCACCAGGTCCGGCTGGTGCGCGCGGGCCGCGTCCAGCAGCTCCGGAGCCGACCCGACGGCGGCGCACACCGCGAAGTCGAACCGGGTCAGCAGCGCGACCAGACCCTCGCGCAGCAGCACCTCGTCCTCGGCGAGCACCACCCTGGTCACGGACGGCACGGCAGCTCCACCCGGACCAGGGTGGGCCCGCCGGGCGGGCTGGCGAGCAGCAGCCGGCCGTCCGCGGCGGCGACCCGGTCGGCGAGACCGGTCAGGCCGCTGCCCCGGGCGGGTTCGGCGCCCCCGCGGCCGTCGTCGGACACCTCGACGACGAGGTCACCGCCGGCGCGGGTGAGGCGCACCTCGGCACGGGTCGCCCCGGCGTGCCGCGCCACGTTGCCCAGCGCCTCGGACACCACGAAGTAGGCGGTGGTCTCGACGACCTCCGGCAGCTCGCCGTCGAGGTCGGCGCGGACGGTCACCGCGACCGTGGCGGCGTCGGCCAGCTCCCGTACGGCGCCGGCGAGGCCGAGGTCGGTGAGGCTCTGCGGCCGGATGCCGTGCACCAACTGCCGGAGCATCACCATCAGGCCCCGGGCCTGGTCGTGCGCGACGGCCAGCGGGCGGGCGGCGGGGGAGTCCTCGGGCACGTCCAGCCGGGCCAGCCCCAACTGAAGGGTGAGGCTGGTCAACCGGGGTTGCGCGCCGTCGTGCAGGTCGCGCTCGATCCGGCGCCGTTCGGCCTCGTACGCGCCGACGAGGCGGGTCCGGGACCGGGCGACCTCGCGCAGCGCGGCCGCGTCGACCGGCCAGGCCAACGCCCACCGGGCCACGGCGGCCTGGACGGCGGCGAGCAGGCCGGCCGCGTACCAGAGCACCGGGATGAGCAGCACGCCCACGATCGCGTACGGCACGGCCTCGCTGGCGCTGTTCACCGTGCGCCAGATGACGACCGGCTCGTTGTCGTCGCCGGCCAGCCAGGGGCTGGTCACCAGCCCGAGGTCGAGGAGCACCAGCAGCAGGAACACCCAGTACGCCACCGGCACGAACCCGCCCAGCCAGAACAGGTACGCCACCTCCCGCCAGCCGGCGGCGGTGCGGTAGCGGGCGGCCAGGCCCGGCCACGGCGACGGGGGCAGCGGGCGGCCGTCCACGAGGCCGAGCCGCCACCGCTCGACGGCGGCCACCGGGAAGCTCACGAGCGGCGCCAGCGCCAGCAGGGTGAGGCTGCCGACAGCCAGGAACAGGATGAGCGGGATCTCCGGTGGCCGGCCCTGCAGCCACACCGCGTTGAGGGCGGCCAGCAGGGGCCCGACGATCACGAGCAGCCCGACGGCGAGCACGCCGGCGACCGGCACGGTGCTGACCAGGTAGACCAGCGCGCGCCACGGCCAGGCGGAGACGAGCCAGCCCCGGCGGCGCAGCGCCTCGGCCAGGTGGCGGGGGTGTTCCGATGTCATGTCGCAGACGCTAATCGCCGTGCCGGGGCCGACCCAGCCGTCCAGATCCCCTCGTCGAGGTATGCCCAGACCTACCCTCGTCGCCCGTGCGCCGGCTCCGGTGACCGTGGGGTGACTGGTGTGGTACGGCCGGAAACGGGAAGAAGTCGCCGTCACGCGAGCCGTGTGACCTGTGCCGGCGGGGCTGGAGAGACATGGGTGCCAGAACCTTCGTGGCGGTCCGGCGGTGGTGACGGGAGACGCCGGACCCGCCAACCGTCCGGCCTCCGCGTGGGCGCCGCTGCGGACCGCCGTCTACCGCAACCTGTGGCTGGCCCTGCTCGCCGCCAACATCGGCACCTGGATGCAGACCGTCGGCGCGCAGTGGCTCCTCATCCACCACTCCAACGCCTCCACGCTGGTCGCCCTGGTCCAGACCGCCAGCCTGCTGCCGGTGCTGCTGCTGGCGCTGCCCGCCGGCGTGCTGGCCGACAGCTTCGACCGCCGGCACCTGCTGATCTCCGTGCAGCTGTTCCTGGTGGCGGTGGCGGTGGCGTTGACCCTGCTCACCCTCACCGACCGGATGCCGCCGGCGCTGCTGCTCACCCTCACCTTCGCGTTCGGGGTCGGGCAGGCGCTCACCCTGCCGGCCTGGGCGGCGGTGATCCCGGAGCTGGTGCCGCAGGACCAGCTGCGGTCGGCGTCCGCGCTCGGCTCGATCAGCGTGAACGTGGCGCGGGCGATCGGACCGGCGGTGGCCGGTGTGCTGATCGCCCGGACCGGCGTCGCCCCGGTCTTCGCGCTCAACGCCGTCGCGTTCCTGATCTTCGTGTACGCGTTGGCGCGGTGGCGGCCCGGCAACACCCGCGCGGTCGAGGTGCCCGAGCGGTTCACCGCGGCGCTGCGCGCCGGTGGCCGGTACGTGCGGCACTCGCCGACCGTCCGCCGGCTGTTGCGCCGCGCGATGGTCTTCGTGGTCCCGGCCAGCGCGGTCTGGGCGCTGCTGCCGCTGGTCGCCGACCGGCGGCTCGGGCTGGGCTCCGGCGGGTACGGTCTGCTGCTCGCGGCACTCGGGGTCGGGGCCGTCGCGGGTGGGCTGCTGCTGGCCATGATCCGGGACCGGCTGTCGGCCAACCAGCTCCTGTTCATCGCCGGGGTGCTGTTCACCGTCGCGCTCGCCGTCGTCGGCACGGTACGGGCGGTGCCGCTGGTGCTCGTCGCCCTGCTGCCCGCCGGGCTGGCCTGGGTGACGGTGCTCGCCAACGTGAACGCCGAGATGCAGCTCTTCCTGCCGAGCTGGGTGCGCGCCCGAGGGCTGGCCGTCTACCAGGTGTTCTTCGCCGGCGGGCAGGCGGTGGGCGCGCTCGTCTGGGGTCTGGTGGCCGACCTCGCCGGGCTGGTCACCGCCTTTCTCGCGGCGGCGGCGCTGATGCTGGTCGGCACCGTGACCAGCCGGATCTGGCCGCTGCCGGACCTGCGCGCGGTGAACCGGGACCCGGCCACCTACTGGCCGCGGCTGCACCTGGCGCACGAGCCGGACCCGAGAGTGGGGCCGGTGCTGGTGACGGTGCAGTACACGGTCCGGCCGGAGTGCACGCAACCGTTCCTGGCGGCGATGGACCTGGTGCGGGGCGCCCGCCAGCGGACCGGTGCGATGCGCTGGGGGCTGTTCCGGCCGGCCGAGACCACGGACCGGTTCGTCGAGGTGTACCTGGTGCCGTCCTGGGACGAGCACCTGCGCCAGCACGGCGGCCGGTTGACCGGCGAGGACCGCCAGGCCGAGGAGCGGGCCCGGGAGCTGACCGACGGCGAACCGGAGGTGCGGCACCTGGTGCCGGCCGCCGCCGGCCCGATGCTGGACGACGATCGGGAGGCGGTCTGACGGGGTGGTCACCGGCGCACGGGCCGGCCGGTCGACCGCCGGGCGGGACGGCGTACGGCGTACGGCCCGTTGTTAGGATGGCCGCACCATGGCGAGCGAGCGTAGGGCGACGGCGGACCCGGCCCGCAGCCTGGCCATCCTCTGGCGGACCCGGGAGCCCACCAGCCGCAGCGCCGGGTTGGCGCTCACCGTCGACCGGATCGTGCGGGCCGCCATCGCCATCGCGGACGCCGAGGGCCTCGACGCGCTGACCATGCGCCGGGTCGCCGAGGCGCTGGGCGTCGGCACCATGTCGGTCTACACGTACGTTCCGGGCAAGGCCGAACTCGTCGACGTCATGATCGACACCGCGTACGGCGAGATGCCCCGCGAGGCGGTCGCCGGGGACTGGCGGGCGCGGCTGGAGCGGATCGCCAGGGACAATCTCGCGCTCTACCGGCGCCACCCCTGGATGCTGCGCGCCGAGACGACCCGACCGGTGCTCGGGCCCCACCTGGTGGCCAAGTACGACCACGAGCTCAGCGCGGTCGCGGACATCGGTCTCACCGACGTGGAGATGGACGCCGTGCTCACCCTCGTCCTCGGGCACGTGAAGAGCGCCGCCCGCGCCGCGTCCGAGGTGGTCGACCTGGAGCGGGAGACCGGCATGACCGACGGCCAGTGGTGGCAGTCGCACGCGCCCTGGCTGGAGAGGTTCATGAGCGCCGGCAGCTATCCGACCGCCGCCCGGGTCGGCACCGCGGCCGGCCAGCAGCACGGCGCCGCGTACGGGCCGGAGTACGCCTTCGAGTTCGGCCTGCAACGGGTCCTCGACGGCATCTCGGTGGTGGTCGCCGAGCGGGCGGCGGCCGGCGAGCCCGCGTAGCTCCACCGGGCGTCGCCCATCAGGGGTACTGCGTCACCAGGGGTTCGTTCTCCTCCACGAAGTACGTCGACAGCATCATCGTGGTGGTGTCGTCGGTGACGTTGCGGGCGTTGTGGATCGTCCGGGGCGGGATCAGGAACGGCTCCCCGGCGTGGATGGTGAGCGTCGGCCGGTCGTCGAACTCCATGTCCACCGTGCCGCGGATGAGGAAGCCGACCTCCTCGCCGGGATGGCTGTGCCGCCCCGACGCCAGCCCGACCGGGATCTCGAAGAGCGTCTGCACGATCAGGCGGCCCGGCGCGGAGGCGGGGTGTCGTTGCAGCTCGGTGCGCTTGACGCTGGGCGCCGACGCGTCGCCGGGATCCTTCGCCACGAGCCCCTCCGGGTTCCGCACGGCGTCTGCGCTCGTGCCCCAGACGCAGGTGACTCTAGTGGGATCCGCCCCGCGCCACGGCCGAAACGGTCTGTTGACCGGTGTCCGTGCACCCGGCGGGGGACAGCGCCGCCGACCCGGAGCGGCGGGCCCGCACGGAACCGACCCGGACCCGGCCGTCCGGGTGGTACGACTGGATCGGCGGCGACACCGGGGGCCGGGAAGGATGGCGATGGCGAACGGGCTTCCGGGACGGCTGCCGCAGCGGCGCGGGAACCCCCGGCGGGCGTCGTTCCTGGAGCTCTTCCTCCACCCGGCCGTCATCCTCGCGCTGACCCGGGCGCCGCTCGACCGGGGTCACCGGCGTCCGGCGGACGGGCCGGTCGACCGGCGGCGGACCGATGTCTGAGGGGACCCCGAGCCACCGCGGCGGGCTGGCGCCACACGACATCGTGGAGCTGCGGGTGCACGGCGTCTCAGGCGCACGGCCCGAGCGGGTCCTCGGCCGGGCGCACGTCCAGCAGATCGCTGGTGACAGCAGCGGTGGCTTCCACCGCCCCGTTTCCGGGCGGCAGCCCGGCGACACCGACCCGGACGGGGTGGCGCTGGAGGCGTACCGGTGGGGCGACCTGCCCTCGGGCACGGTGGCGCGGACGCTCTCCCTGGTCCTCCTGCTGCCGTTCATGCTCAGCAACGTGGCGGTCTGGATGCGACCGGTGGGCCGGGGCAGCGGGTCCGGTGTCACGGTGCTGTGCCGGCTCCTCGCGCTCAACCTCACCGCGCTGTTCGTGCTGTCGATCGCCGGTGTGGCGCTCGACTCGCTCGCCTGGCGGTGTCTCGGTGTCGCCCGCTGCCCGGCTCCCTTCGCCGGGATGGTCGAGCTCGAGGGCCGGCAGGTCGGGCAGCGACTGGCGGTGCTGGCTCTGCTGCCGGTCGCCGCCGTCGTCCTCCTCCGCCTGCTGGGTGCCCGCCGGCGCCGTCCGGTCGCCCACCCGCTGTGGGCGGTCGAGCCACTCGTGGGACGGCTGCGGGCGATCCATGTCGCCACCGCGCTCGCCGTGCTCGACCTGGTGTTGCTCGAGGCCCGTTCCAGCGGCGGCGGACGGACGACCGCGTCGATCGTGCTGCTGGCGCTCACCGGGGCGGTGCTGCTGGTCTGCGTCGGCCTGCTCGCCGTCCCGGGGCTGCTGGACGGTGCGGCGACCGCGCGGGCGGCCACCTGGACCGCCGAGACGGTACGGGTGCTGGCGTACGGCATCAGCGTTGCCGCCTTCGCCGCCGTCGCCCTGGACGAGCGCGGCTGGCCGCCGTCACCCGGGCTGCCGGGCTACGGCCCGGTCGTCAGCTGGGCGATGCTCGGCCAGATGGCACTGCTCGTGGTGCTGAGCGGGCTGGTGCTGTGGCACTACGCCCGGGGGGACCGCCGCTCCGCTCTGCCCACCGGGCTGGGCGCGGCGGTCGTGGCGGCGATCGCGGTCGGCCTGGCCGGCGCGTTCTCCTCCGATCTGGTCTACCAGACCGGGAATCTGCTCGGCGGCTACGAGCGTGACGGTGGGCCGCCGCTGCCGTACCAGTGGACGGTCCTGGCCTTCTTCCTCCACGTGAGCGCCGGCGTGCTGCTCTGCGGCGCGTTGACCCTCACCTCGCGGGCACCCAGGTGGCGTGCCGCGGCGGCGATCACCGCCGGGGACTTCCCGTCCCCGCCACCGGGGGCCGCCGAGCAGCTGAAGCAGGTGACGAGGGCCATCGCTCGTGCGCGGTTCACCGAGAGGTTGGCAATGCTCAGCGTGGCGTACGCGGCGTTGGCGGCGATCGGCCTGACCACGGGCGTGCTGGGGCTGTTCGGGCTGGAACCGGACCGGCTGGGGCGTCTCCTCGGGCTGCCGGCCGGGTCCGTCGGTTTCGGCCTCGCCGTGGGCAGCTACCTCACCGCCAGCGTGGTGCTGGCCCTGCTGTTGGGCGGGATCCTCGCCTACCGGACGGCGTGGTTCCGCCGGCACGTCGGCATCCTGTGGGACCTGGGCACCTTCTGGCCTCGGGCCGCCCACCCGTTCGCACCACCGAGCTACGCCGACCGGGCGGTGCCGGAGCTGGTCGACCGGATCACCCAGCTCGCCGAGCGACACGCCGGGGTGCTGCTCTGTGGGCACAGCCACGGCTCGGCGCTGCTGGCCCTCGCGGTGCTGCGGCTGCCCCCGGAGGTGCGCCAACGGGTCGCGCTGCTCACCTACGGGTCCCCGCTGGGCCGCCTGTACGCCCGACTGTTCCCGGCGTACCTGAACCAGGGGGTGCTGCGCGAGGTGGGGGAGCGGATCGGGTGGCGGTGGCTGAACCTGTGGCGCGACACCGACCCGGTGGGCGGGTGGATCTTCGCCGCGCACCGGCCCGGCGATTCGTCCCCGGATCCCTCCGACCCGGCCATGCGGGTCGATCGGCGGCTGCGGGACCCACGGGACGTGCTTCCGCGGCCGGGGGAACGTCGGCCGCCGCCACTGCGGGGGCACCAGCCGGGCGAGAACGACCCCGAGTTCCGGGCGGCGGTACGCGAACTCGTCGGACGACTACGCGACCCCGGCCGCTGCTGAACGATGGAGGGACCGGTGCCGTTCGGAACCGACCGTCACCGGTCCTCCGGCAGCCGCTCGGATTCCGCGACCACCGCCCGCACCTTGCGCAGGGTGGCCTCGGGCGAGCGGATCGCGGCACGCCACCGGTCCAGCGTGCGGGTGAGCACCCGGACCACGAACTGCAACTGGTTGACCTGCTCGCGCAGCGCCCCCAGCTCCGATCGGGCGTTCAGCGCCTCCTCCTCCAGCTCGGTGATCCGGGTGTGTAGCGGCTGCACCAGGGTGAGGGCGGCCTCGGTGAGGGTGTCGGCCGCGTCGGCCTTGAACTTGCCCCGTTGTACAACGACGGTGGCGATGGCGGCCAGACCGGTGGTGCCGCCGAGGATGCCGAACGCGCTGAGCGCCACCTGCAACCACGGGGGTGCGTTGGGTGCCGGTGTGGAGATCACGGAATACCGCCTTATACCGATTCGTGGATCGTGCACTGACTGGCACGGGCCAGCCGGCGGAGGTCGATGGCGATCTGGACGGCCCGCCACAGGGACCCGACGGCGAGGGCGGTGATGAACGACGCCGCCGCGACGGCCTGCCGGCCCGACACGACCAGCAGTGCCATCGTGTACATCCCGCTGATGGTGCCGAACACCACGACCGACGCGAGCTCGATGCCGAGCCCGGTGGAGAGCCGGCCGGGCCACAGGATGCCCAGCAGACCGCCCGCGCCGACCGCGATCAGACCGATCTCCCAACCGATCTGGATCGGCACGGGCATCGACATCTGGACCGAGCTCGGCCGGACGCCGAGCGTGAGCAGCAGGACTCCGCAGATGGGAGCCATGGCCAGGGCGGCCACCTCGAATGGCTGGTGCCGGGACCGGATGCGCAGATGCCCCACGGCGACTCCTTGGTCGAGGATCGTCGTCACCCGCCACGGCCGGCGGACCGTTGCCGTGTGGACGGGGCGCGACCGCGCTGCGGTCCGTGCGGCGAAGCCCGGGGTGGTGACGGTGCGTGGACGGTCGGTGGTCGAGGGGGACGACTCGCCGTCGTTGGCTGCCGGTATCTGCCTGTGTAGCACCGATCGGGAGGTGGCGTCCACTTTGTGTAACGTCGCATATCCGCAGGTCAGAGCAACTTCAGGGGCGCTGCCGGGTTGGCGCGCTGGGGAACGGAACGGGCCGGCCGCACCACACCACCACGTGACACCGAGTGTCGGAGATCTTACTTCCGTGGCTGGCGGGTGCGGCCGGCCGCAGGGCTACCGCGCGAGCAGGGCCCGCAGCTCCCGGACCACCTCGGCCGGCGCCTCCTCGGCCATGAAGTGCCCGCAGGTGACCGTCCGGTGCGCCAGGTCCGGTGCCCAGGCCCGCCACAGCCCGGCCGCGTCGTACCCGAGTGCCGCGCCCCAGTCCTGCTGCAGCACCGTCACCGGCATCCGCAGCTGGTTGCCGGCCGCCCGGTCGGCGGCGTCGTGGGCGACGTCGACCCCGGCGGACGCCCGGTAGTCGGCCACGATCGAGGTGACCGCGTCCCGGGACGCGCGCAGGTACGCGTCCCGCACCTCCGCCGGCAACGCCTCGGGATCACGGGTCCAGGCGTCCAGGAAGTGACCGAAGAAAGCGTCCGGGCTGCCGCCGATCAGCTTCTCCGGCAGGCCCGGAGGCTGCGCCATCAGGTACAGGTGGAAGGCGACGGCGGCGGTGACGCCGTGCAGCACGTCCCACATGTCCAGCGTGGGCAGCACGTCGAGCAGGGCGAGCCGGGTGATCGCCTCCGGGTGGTCGAGGCCGGCGCGGAACGCGACCAGAGCGCCCCGGTCGTGGCCGGCCAGCGCGAAGCGCTCGTGGCCGAGCGCCCGGGCCAGGGCCACGATGTCGGCGGCCATGACGCGCTTGGCGTACCCGCTCCCGTCGGTGTCGACGGGCTTGTCGCTGTCGCCGTAGCCGCGCAGGTCGGGGCAGATGACCGTGTGGTCGGCGGCCAGGTCGGCCGCGACGTGCCGCCACATGAGGTGGGTCTGCGGGAAGCCGTGCAGCAGCACGATCGGCGGGCCGGAGCCGCCGACGGCGACGTTGAGCGTCACGCCGTCGGCGACGGTGACGCGTCGGTAGTCGAATCCGTTGATCCTGGGGTCCACGGGGAACCTTCCTGGTGCGCAGGGCCGGCGGGGGCGGTGGCCCCTCGCCGTCGTACCTGGTCGAGGTTGCCCCGCGCCGATCAGCAGCCGGTCAGTGCCGGATCCTGTCTC
>NZ_QGKR01000282.1 GCF_003172955.1 Micromonospora acroterricola
GGCCCGCTCCTGGTCAGTCGGCCCCCGGTCAGCCCGGCGGCGCGGGCGGCGCGGACGGCGAGGCAGGGTTGACCGGCGGCGCGGACTGCGGCGCGGCCGGGAACGGCGGCGCGGACTGGGGGAACGGCGGCGCCGACTGCGGGAACGGCGGTGCGGACTGCGGCGCGGGCTGGAACGGCGGCGAGGGCTGGCCGTACTGGCCGGGGAACTGCGCCGGCGGGTAGCCGCCGGGCTGACCGGGGGCCGACTGACCAGGAGCGGGCCATCCACCCGCCGGCTGGCCGCCGGGCTGACCCGGCGCCGGCCAGCCGCCCTGCTGCTGCGGCCAGCCGGGCTGTGGCTGACCGTAGACGCCCGGCTGCGGCTTCGGCCGGGGTACGTAGTAGAGGGTGCGCCAGATGGTGTAGACCACCCAGGCGGCAGCCGCGAAGATCATCAGCCAGGCGAACCGGGTGAGCACGCCGAGCAGGGCGTCGAGCACCTCGGCCTCGGCCAGCCGGCCCACCGTCCAGATCAGCATGGTCAGCGTGCCGAGCAGCGCGCTGACGGCGTACTCGCCGAGGGCCACCTGCGTGATCAGCTTCGCCTTCGGCAGCACCGGCGAGACGTGGGTGGCGAGCAGCACCGCCACCACCGGCAGGGCGACCGCCTCCACCCCGATGAACGCGAAGAAGGCGCTGCCCGCACGATCGGTGAAGGAGCTGTAGTCGTTCGGGCTGATCAGCCGGAGCAGGCCCACGAAGAGGAACACGGCGTTGCCGGCGAGCAGCGCGAGCGCAACCAGTTCGCGTAGTGGCTTGGTCAGCTGACGGGCCTGCGTCGCGTCGGTGGACGCTGGCTCGGCGGGGCTGGTCACGAGCTCCCCCTCGGGGCGTGGACGGACAGGGCGCACGTGAGCCTAGTCTCCCGGGCCACCGGCGGACCGGAGGCGTCACGTGCGCGAGGATGGTCGACATGCGCATCGTGGTTCTGGCCGGCGGCATCGGCGGCGCCCGGTTCCTGCTCGGCGTCCGGGCGTACGCCCGAGAGGTCGGCGCCGAGGTGACCGCCGTCGTCAACGTCGGCGACGACCTGTGGCTGCACGGGTTGAAGATCTGTCCCGACCTGGACAGCGTCATGTACACCCTGGGCGGCGGCGCCGACCCGGAACGGGGCTGGGGCCGGGTCGGGGAGAGTTGGACGGTCAAGGCGGAGCTGGCCGCGTACGGGGCGGAGCCGACGTGGTTCGGCCTGGGCGACAAGGACATCGCCACCCACCTGGTGCGCAGCACCATGCTCAATGCCGGCTACCCGCTGCACTCGGTCACCGAGGCGCTGGCGACGCGCTGGGAGCCCGGCGTACGCCTGCTGCCGGCGACCGATGACCGGCTGGAGACCCACGCTGTCGTCGATGGGGACCAGGGTCAGCGGGCGATCCACTTCCAGGAGTGGTGGGTGCGGTACCGGGCCGACATCCCGACGCACAGCTTCGTCTTCGTCGGCGCGGAGACGGCGAAGCCGGCGCCCGGGGTGCTGGACGCGATCGGCACGGCCGACCTGGTGCTGATCGCGCCGAGCAACCCGGTGGTGAGCGTCGCGCCGGTGCTGGCCGTGCCGGGGTTGCGCGAGGCGGTGGCCGATGCTCCGGCGCCGGTCGTGGGCGTCTCGCCGATCATCGGTGGCGCGCCGGTCCGCGGGATGGCCGACCGCTGCCTCGCCGTGCTCGGTGTCGAGTGCAGCGCGGCCGGTGTGGGCCGGCTCTACGGCGGCCGGGCGGCCGGCGGGTTGCTGGACGGCTGGCTGGTGGCCGAGGAGGACGCGGACACGCTGGTGCCGGAGGTGACGGTCCGCGCGGTTCCGTTGCGGATGACCGACGAGGCGGCGACGGCGGCGATGGTCCGCGCCGCGGTGGAGTTGACGTGAGGCTGGAGATCCTGCCGGTGCTGGGCATCGGCCACGTGACCGAGGGTGACGACCTGGCGGCGCTGATCGCCACCGCCGCGCCCTGGCTGCGCGACGGCGACGTGCTGGTGGTCACCAGCAAGATCGTCTCCAAGGCTGAGGGGCGGCTGGTCGACGTCCCGGCGGACGGGCCGGAGCGGCTGACGGCGCGCGACGAGGTGCTGGCGTCCGAGACGGCGCGGGTGGTGGCCAGCCGGGGTGCGACGCGGATCGTGCAGACCCACCACGGTTTCGTGATGGCCTCCGCCGGCATCGACGCCTCGAACGTGGACAAGACCCGGCTGGTGCTGCTGCCGGTGGACCCGGACGCCTCGGCCCGGGCGCTGCGGGCCGCGCTGCGGGAGCGCTACGACCTGGACGTCGCGGTGATCATCAGCGACACGATGGGTCGGCCCTGGCGCAACGGGCTCACCGACGTGGCGCTCGGCGTGGCCGGGATGCCGGCCATCCGCGACCACCGGGGCGAGATCGATCCGTACGGCAACGAGCTGCAACTGACCGAGATGGCCGTGGTGGACGAGCTGGCGGGCGCGGGCGAGCTGATCAAGGGCAAGTGCGACCAGGTGCCCGTCGCGGTGGTGCGCGGCTACCTCTCCGCCGCCCGCCCGGACGACTCCGGCGGCGCGCGGGCACTGGTCCGCGACGCCGCGCAGGACCTCTTCTCGCTCGGGACCGCGGAGGCCCGGGCAGCCGGGCTGGCCGACGCCGCCACCCTGACCGACGCGCCCAGCTCGACGCCGGCCGACCCGGCCGTCGCCCGGAGGGCCATCGACGCGGTGGCCGATGTGGTCGCCCCCGGCACGGTCTTCACGCTGGTCGACGAGGCGGAGGTACGCGCCGGGCTGATCGCCAAGGTGCCCGGCTGGCCGGACGGCGCCACCGCCCTGGTGCTCGGCTCGCCGCCGGCGCCGGTCGACCCGATGGACCTGGTCCGCTTCGGCGCCGACCTGCACCGGCTGCGCGTCGCCCTGGCCGCCGAGGGCATCGGGTCGGTCCTGCTCCCACCGCCCGACGGCAGTCCCGCCAGCGCCACGCTCGCCCTCTGACGGGCGGCCGGCCGGGTCAGGCGTCCAGCATGGCCCGGCCGAGCGGGGTCAACGTGTGCAGCACGGTGTTGCGGTCCCGCTGGCTGACCAGCAGGCCGGCGTTGCGCAACACGGTGGCGTGCTGACTGGCCGCCGCCGGTGAGATGTTGAGCCGGCGGGCCACCTCGCCGGTGGTGCAGCCTTCGTCGCTGGCCTGCAACACGGCCGCCCTGGTCCGGCCGAGCAGGGCGGCGAGCGAGTCGGGGCCGGCGCCCGGCACGGCCGGGCCGGCGCCGTCGGCCGACGCCAGCGCGCCCAGCCGGTCCACGCGGTAGACCAGCACCGGCGGCAGCGCCGGATCCAGCAGGGCGACCGGGGTGGCCGCACAGAAGTACGACGGCACCAGCAGCAGCCCCCGGCCGTCCAGGTGCAGCTCCCGGCTGTGCGGGTAGTCGCGGACCTCGAGCACCCCGCCCTCCCAGCGCATGGCCGGGCGGAGGCTGGTCAGCAGCCCCTCCATGCCACCGTCGAGCAGAGCCCGGGCCCGACGGGTCCGGTCCGCGGCCACCGCGGACTGGATCCGGCTCCAGTACGGGCTGATCGCCAGCGACCGGTACTGCTCCATCGACTCGGCGAGGTGACTGAGCACCTCCACCTCGCCCCGGGCCAGCGCGCTGGCCGAGGACGGCAGGTTGTTCTCGGACGCCAGCACGCTCAGGTCCCGGTGCAGCCGCTCGGTGGGGGTGCTGCGGACCGCGTCCAGCCCGGCCTCGAAGCCGTCGAGGCTGGCGTACGGGGTGAGGAAGTCGGGGAAGTAGCCGCGCGGCGGACTCAACGCGAAGAGCAGCCGGAGCTGGTCGGAGGCGGCGTCCTGGCGCAGCCCGCGGGACACCGTGCGCCGCCAGTTGTCCATCAGCGGATCACGGCCACGGCCCTGCAACAGGTGCAGGCTGAGGACCAACTCCCAGACCGGGTCCGCCGCCGGCGCCACCCGGGTCCGGAGGATGTCCTCGCCAGAAAAGTGGATCTTCAGCATGCAGCGCTCCTGAGCCGCCGGGCAGGGGGATGCCGGACGACTGTTCGACTCTACCTGCCCGGCACTTATCTCCATCTTTAAGCCTGAGCTGAAAAACCTCGACGCTCCCGGACCCGGTTCGGCATGCTTCCAGTGCCCGAGCACGGCACCGGCGCGTCGCGTACGCACCGATGCCGAGGCGCCGGGGCCGGGGGAGGACCGGTGATCGGGCGGCACCACGAGGGTCTGCGGCCCTTGCTCCGCAGGGGTGCCGTCCGGTCACCCGCGTCTCACCCTGTCGTCGACGCAGCTCGACGCCCGGCTCAGCCGACCCAGAGCGCCACCCGGTGGTCCTCGTCGGTGACGTAGAAGGGCCGCCCATCCAGCTCGGCCAACCCCTCGACGTGGTGGAACGGCGCGAGGTCGGCCACCAGTTCCCCGGCGAGCCGGTGTCGCCCCGGGGCGGCGACATCGCCGTTCGACAGCCGGAACCGGACGTGCCGCGAGGTCACCTCGCCGCCACCCGGATGGTCGTCGAGCAGCACCGAGCCCTTGCCCAGCGCGTCGATCGAGCCGATCACGGCGGCGTAACCACCGTCGGAGGTCGGGCTGATCGCCCGGAACCCGGTCAGCTCGCCCGACGGGGTCACCCCGGTCACCGCGTACACCCCCAGCGCCGACGGCCAGGCCGGCTCCGCCGCGAACATGCCCGGCACACCGGTCACCTCGACCAGGATCGGCTCGCCGGCCTCGGTGACCGGGAACCGCAGCCCCAGCAGCACCGTGCCCGCCGGGGTGAAGGCCGCCGCCTCGACGTTCAGCGGCAGGTCGTCGGGGGCAAGCCGGCTCACCCAGCTCTTCTCCCGGGCGGTCCCCCGGGCCAGGGTCTCCACGATGAACCGGGCCCGCACCCGCTCCCCCGGCGGCAACGGCGTCAGCGGTGCCGCGACCAGCGCGTCGTTCACCGCCCGGTGCAGCCGGAACCGGTTGCGCACCACGTGCACCCGCAGCGGCCCGGTCGCCGCGTCGTCCTCCCGGAACCGGGCCACGAAGGCGCGTCGGGGGCGCAGCGGCCCAGCCTTGGAGCCGAAGTGGGAGCCGAAGACGTACACCCAGCCGTCGTGGTGGGCGAGCGCCTCGCCATCCTCGGTCCGGCCGTTCTCCACACCGGCGTCCGCCACGACGTGCCGGGCGGTCCACTCGCCGTCGTCGAGCTCCAGCAGCAGGGCCAGGCAGCGCTCCACCGGCCCCTCGTCCAGCACGGTCCAGAAGCCCCGTCGGGCGCCGTACGCGCGCAGCAACGCCGCCGACCGCACCGGCAGCAGATCGCTGGCCTCGTTGCCGGCCACCAGAAATTCGAGGAGTCGCAGGGTCACCGCAGCAGCGTACGGAGCGCGCGCTCGTAGAGTGGTGGGGTGCCCGACACCGCGCTCACCGGACCCGCCGCCCACCCGACCGACCCCGAGGCGTACGCGGCGCTGCACGCCGACGCCACCGCGCTGCTCGCCGGCTGGCAACCCACCAGCCCCACCGCCGCCGCCGCGCGGGACCGGACCCTCGATCTGCTCGCCAGCGGCCCGGTCGCGATGAGCCGGCCGCACCTCCCCGGGCACGTGACCGCCAGCGCACTGGTGCTGGACTCGACCGGCTCGCGGGTGCTGCTCTGCCTGCACGGCAAATTCGGCCGCTGGGTGCAGCTCGGCGGGCACTGCGAGCCCGGCGACCAGACGCTGGCCGGCGCCGCGCTGCGGGAGGCCACCGAGGAGTCCGGGATCGCCGGCCTGCGCATCGACCCGGTGCCGATCGACGTGGACATCCACTCCGTCGCCTGCCAGGGCGGCTCCCTGCACCACGACGTGCGCTTCGCCGTGCTCGCCCCGCCCGGCGCGGTGGAGCAGGTCAGCGACGAGGCCGAGGCACTGGGCTGGTTCCCGCCGGACCAGCTCCCCGAGCCGCTGGCCGGCGGGACCGTGCAACTGGTCGCGCCGGCCCTCGCGGCCCTCAGACGTAGCCCTCTTCGCCCCGCTCCTTGAGCTCGTCGACCAGGGCCTTGACGTCCTGGGCCCGGTCGCGCGGGCAGACCAGCACCGCGTCCGGGGTGTCCACCACGATCAGGTCACGCACCCCGATGGCGGCCACCAACCGACCGGACTGCGGCACCACCACCAGGTCGGCGCAGTCGCGCAGCAGCACTCCCGGCTTGGCGTCGGTGCCGAGCACCACGTTGCCCGCGGCGTCGGCCGGCAGCACCTCGCCCAGGGTGTGGAAGTCGCCGACGTCGTTCCAGCCGAAGTCGCCGGGCACCGTGGCCACCCGGCCAGCCGTGGCCGCGCCCTCCATCACCGCGTAGTCCACGGAGATCTTCGGCAGGGTCGGCCATACCGTGCCGAGCACGTCGTCCTGCTCGGGGGTGCCCCAGGCGGCGGCGATCGCGGTGACCCCGGCGTGCAGGGCCGGCTGCTGGCGCAGCAGTTCGGCGAGGAACACGTCCACCCGCCAGACGAACATGCTCGCGTTCCAGAGGTGCCGGCCGGAGCGGACGTACGCCTCGGCCACCTCGGCGCCCGGCTTCTCCTTGAACTCCGCCACCGGACGCCACGGGGAGCCGTCGGTCGGGTCGCCGGTCTCCAGGTAGCCGTAGCCGGTCTCCGGCCGGGTCGGGGTGATCCCGACCGTCATCAGCATGCCCTGCTCCGCGCCGCGGATCGCCTCCCGGACCGTCCGTACCCACGTCTCCGGGTCGCCGATCAGGTGGTCGGCGGCGAAGCTGCCCATCACCGCCTCGGGATCACGCAGTGCGATCACGGCGGCGGCCAGCGCGATCGCGGCGCAGGAGTCCCGGGGCGAGGGCTCGACCAGGATGTTCTCCTCGGGGACCCCGGTCAGCTGCCGGGCCACCGCCGCGACGTGCGCCGCGCCGGTCACCACCAGGGTGCGCTCCGGTGTGGCCAGCGGCGCGAGCCGCGCCACTGTCGCCTGGAGCAGTGAGGCGTTGGAGCCGGTCAGCGGGTGGAGGAACTTGGGGTGACCGGCGCGGGACAACGGCCACAACCTCGTGCCGCTGCCACCTGCCGGGATGACCGCATAGAGCATCCGCACATCATGCCCGACGGACCCCGGCTCGGTGGGCGGGTCGCCGCCGGGCGCCCGGACGGTCACGAGCGGGCGCGGCTCCAGGCGGCGATGTGCACCTCGGCGCTGGACTCCCAGGTGAACTCCTTGGCCCGGTCGAAACCGGCCTTGGCCAGCGACAACCGGCGCTGCTCGTCGTCCAGCAGGGCGGCCAGGTCCGTGCCGATCTGCTCCGGGTCCTCCGAGGTGTACGCGACCGCGTCGCCGCCCACCTCGGGCAGCGAGAGCCGGGGCGTGGTCAGCACCGGGGCGGCGCAGGCCATGGCCTCCAGGATCGGCAGCCCGAACCCCTCGCCGTAGGAGGGGTAGGCGGCGACCAGCGCGCCGCCGAGGAAGCCGGGCAGGTCGCCGTAGCGCAGGTAGCCGGGACGCAGCAGCCGCAGGTGCGACGGGACCTCGGCCACCGCGCGGTCGATGTCGTCGTCGTGCCCCTGCCCGCCGGCGATCACCAGGGCCGGTGGGTCGACCCGGTCGGCCACCGCCTGGGCCCAACCACGGATCAGGTTCGGCACGTTCTTGCGCGGCTCCTTGGCGCCGAGGAAGGCGACGTAGCTGCTGTTGCCCAGCCCCAGCCGGGCGCGTACCCGGGCCTTCTCCTCCTCGCTGGGCGCGTGGAACGCGGCGTGGTCGACGCCGTGGTACGCCACGTCGATCCGGGTCGGGTCGGCGTCGAGCAGCCGGATCAGCTCGTCCCGGGTGGCCTTGCTGGGCACGATCACCCGGTCGGCGCGGCGCAGCGAGGTCTTGATGGCGCTGCGGAAGAAGGTGCGGCGGGACTTGTCGTAGTGCTCCGGCTCGGTGAAGAACGTCGCGTCGTGCACAGTGACCGTAACCGGGCACCCGGCCCGCAGCGGGCAGGTGTAGAAGGGCGAGTGCAGCACGTGCGCGCCCACCTGCTGGGCGAGCAGTGGCAGGCCGGTCTGCTCCCAGGCGAGCCGGGCCGGGCGGTGTGCCACGGCGGCCGGGGCCGGGATGATCTCCGCGCCCGGCAGCATGCGGGTGTACCGCTCCAGGTCGGTGCGGAGGCTGACCACCGCCAGCTCCACCCCCGACCCGCACACCTTGCCGAGGGCACCGAGCAGACCGTCGACGTATCGACCGACACCACCACGGTCGGCGGGGACACTCGTGGCGTCGATGAGCACGCGGGGCGGGCGACCGGCGGTCACGGGGCGACTCCTTGTACTGGCGGGTCTGTGGGGAACAACACTCCGGGGGCCAAGCCTACGCCGGAGCACGGG
This sequence comes from Micromonospora acroterricola, assembly GCF_003172955.1. Lineage (GTDB taxonomy): Bacteria > Actinomycetota > Actinomycetes > Mycobacteriales > Micromonosporaceae > Micromonospora > Micromonospora acroterricola. The sequence goes on from NZ_QGKR01000282.1 coordinate 8,355, forward strand.
GGCGACGCTGACTGCGACCCGACGGTACGCCGACTTGTCATCGTCTTCGAGTACGGCCCACGGAGGCGTATCGTTCGCGCCGATGGCCGACAACATTGCCCGGGTGTTCGCCGACGCGATCGCGACCGACCCGACCCGACCGTTGCTGACCTGGTACGACGACGCCAGCGGCGACCGCACCGAGCTTTCCGGCGCCACCCTGGCGAACTGGGTGGCGAAAACGGCCAACCTCCTCGTCGACGAGGTCGCCCTCGCCCTGGGCGACCCGGTGGGCGTGCTGCTGCCGCCGCACTGGCAGACCGCGGCGGCGCTGCTGGGCTGCTGGTCCGCCAAGCTGAGCGTGGTCGACACGCCGGGCGACGTGGACGTGCTCTTCGCCGCCGCCGACCGCCTCGACGAGGCGCAGTCCTGGTCCGCCGGCGAGCGGTACGCCTTCGGACTGTCCCCGCTCGCGGCCCCGCTGCAGCAGGTGCCACCCAGGTTCGCCGACTACGTGGTCGAGGTGCGCCGCCATGGCGACCACTTCGCCCCGCAGCCCGGGCCGGGCCCCACGGACGGTCCGCTGCTGGCCCGCGCCGAGGCCCGCGCCGCGGAGCTGGGCATCGAGCCCGGTGCCCGGATCCTGATCGACGCCGCCCGCTACCCCGACCCGGTCGACTGGCTGCTGGCCCCCCTGACCCGGGCCGCCACCGTGGTCCTCTGCGCCAACCTGGACCCCGCCACGATCCCGGCCCGCCTTGCCACGGAGAAGGTCACTCACACCCTCCCGTGACCCGTCCACCGCGCCTCGGTGCGTGGACGAGTGAGCCGTCACGCAGGGGCATTCAGGCGGGCGTGTTGTCGGTGGCGCGGCGCTGGGCGAACGCGGCGAAGGCGGTCAGGGACTCGGGATTGGCCAGGGCACCCTTCGCCGCCGCCGAGTCGACCGGGGTGCCGGTAAGGATCTTCTTGACCGGGACCTCCAGCTTCTTCGCCGAGAGGGTGCGGGGCACCGCGCGCACCTGGTGGATCTCGTCGGGCACGTGCCGGGGGGACAGCGCCGTCCGCAGCTCGCGGCAGATCTTCGCGCGCATCGGGTCGTCCAGGTGCAGGCCCTCGGCGAGCACCACGAAGAGCAGCAGCTCGCCCGCGCCGCCCTCGTCGTCCTCCAGGTGGACGACGACCGAGTCGACCACCTCGTCCAGCCCCTCGACGACCGAGTAGAACTCGGCGGTGCCCAGCCGGACACCGCCACGGTTGAGGGTGGCGTCGGAGCGGCCGGTGATCACGCAGCCGCCCCGGTCGTTGATGGTGATCCAGTCGCCGTGCCGCCAGACACCCGGGTAGACGTCGAAGTACGCCTCCCGGTAGCGGGTGCCCGCCGGGTCGTTCCAGAAGCCCACCGGCATGCTGGGCATCGGCTCGGTGATCACCAGCTCACCCAGCTCGCCGATCACCGGCGTGCCATCGGCCGAGCGGGCCTCCACCTTCGCGCCCAGGGCGCGGCAGGCGATCTCGCCGGCGTACACGGGCAGCAGCGGCACGCCGCCGACGAAGCCGGTGCACACGTCGGTGCCGCCCGAGAGCGACTGGAGCTGGAGCTGGTCGCCGACGGTCTCGTACACCCAGTGGAAGCCCTCGGCGGGCAGCGGCGCGCCGGTGGAGCCGACGCCGCGCAGCGCGGACAGGTCGGCGATCTCCCGCGGGACCAGCCCTGCCTTGCGGCAGGCCAGCAGGAACGGCGCCGAGGTGCCGAGGTACGTGGTGCCGGTTTCGGCCGCCAGCCGCCACAGCCCGCCCAGATCGGGGTGGGCCGGGTTGCCGTCGAAGAGCACGATGGCCGCGCCCACCGCCGGGCCGGAGACCAGGAAGTTCCACATCATCCAGCCGGTGGTGGTGAACCAGAAGAACCGGTCGGCCGGACCCAGGTCGTGGTGCAGGGCGAGCATCTTCAGGTGCTCCAGCAGGATGCCCCCGTGGCCGTGCACGATCGGCTTGGGCAGCCCGGTGGTTCCCGAGGAGTAGAGCACGTACAGCGGGTGGTCGAACGGCACCGGCGTGAAGGTCAGCGGCTCGTCGGTGGGCGCGGCCAGATCGGCCCAGCCCAGGGCTCCCTCAGGTAGGGCGCCTTCCGGGTCCAGGTAGTCGATGCTGACGGTGTGCCGCACCGACGGCAGGGCGGCCCGGATGGCGGCGACCTCGGCGCGGCGGTCCACCGGCTTGTCGCCGTACCGGTAGCCGTCCACGGCGACCAGCACGGTCGGCTCGATCTGCTGCCAGCGGTCGGTGACGCTGCGGGTGCCGAACTCGGGCGCGCAGGACGAGAAGATCGCACCCAGGCTGGCGGTGGCGAGCAGCAGGACGTACGTCTCGGGGATGTTCGGGGCGTACGCCGCCACCCGGTCGCCGGCGGTGACGCCGAGCCGGCGCAGCCCGGCCGACACCCGGCGGACCTGCTCGCGCAGCTCCGCGGCGGTCAGCGTGACCGGCGCCCGGGTCTGCCCGTGCGCGAGCACCACCGGGTCGTCGTCGACACGCCCCGGCATCCGCAGGACGTTCTCCGCGTAGTTGAGCGTGGCCCCGGGGAACCAGCGCGCGCCGGGCATCCCGCGCTCGGCCAGGGTGGCGGTCGGCGGGGTGTGCGCCACCACCTCGAAGTGGTCCCAGATCGAGCGCCAGAACGTGTCCAGGTCGGTGACCGACCACTGCCACAGTGCGTCGTAGTCGGCGAAGTCCAGCCCACGGTGCTCCCGCAGCCAGCGCAGGTAGTCGCCGATCCGGGACCGCTCGCGTACGTCCGCCGGCGGCGTCCACAGCACGTCACCCACTGCTCCACCCTCCCCTGGCCCGGCACGACACTGTGAATGGGCCGTGGCGCCATCTTGCCCTACCTCGAAGCGCCATTCTGCGCACCGGGTACGGCCACCGACGCGTGCCCATCCCACACTCCACCCCACCCACCCATGTGGGAAGCAGGGAAAACGCCTCAGCCGGCGCGGTGCGCCTGGATGGCGCGGCGGCGGGCGAGGCGGTGCGCGCGACGGATTTCGGCCTCCCGGTACCGGCGCTCGTCCTCCGGCGTCTCCGGGAGCACCGGGCGGACGGTGCGGGGCGCCCCGCCCACGTCCACCCCGACGAAGACCAGGTACGCGGTGGCCACCCGGACCGGAGCGTCCTCGGCGGAGTCCCACCGTTCGGCGACGACCCGGACGCCCACCTCCATGGACGTCTGCCCGGTCCAGTTCACCTGGGCGTGCGCGTGCACCAGGTCACCGACCCGGACCGCCTCGGAGAAGACGATCTCGTCGATCGCGGCGGTCACGGCGGTCCCGCCGCTGTGCCGTGCGGCGGCGGCCCCGGCCACGTCGTCGACGAACTTCATCAGAACTCCGCCGTGCACGGTGCCGTAGAGGTTCACGTCCACGGCGGTCATGATCTTGCTCAGGGTGACCCGCGAGTACGACGTCGGCTTGCCGGTCGGAGCGGCGGAGGGGTGCTCGGTCATGCCGGAAACGGTACGGTGCGCGGATGCGACATCTCTGGAGCTTCCTCGCCGGGCTGGTGGTGGTGCCCATCACCTGGGTGCTGGTCACACTCGGGCAGGACGGGTCGAGCCGGACGGTCGACCGCTGGGTGGAGATCGGCACGTTCAACACCGCCAACCTGATCGAGCCGGCCGTGTACCTCGGTGTCGGCGGTGTCCTGCTGGGCCTGCTCGGCACACTGCGCGTCTCGCCGCTGGGCCCGCTCGTGGCCGGGCTGCTGCTGGTCACCCCGTACGTCGGGATGTTCGTGGCGCCGTTCGAGGTGCGGGACGCGATCCCGCACGGGTGGAAGGTGTTCGGCGATCCGCTGCCGCTGCGGCTTCCGGTGGAGAACGGCACGCTCTTCCTGATCGGCCTGCTGCTGTTGATGGCCGTGTTCAGCAGGCACCGCTGGCAGCAGTGGCCGCGCCCGGCGACCGAGCCGACCGCCGCGCCAGCGCCGGCGGGCGGCCCCCAAAACGACGACTTCACCATGACCGACTGGCCGTCCCCCGAGCCCGCCGAGCGCGACGCCGCTCCGCTCACCCTGGGCTACCCGGCCGACCCGACGCCGACCGACCCGCTGCCCCGTCGGGTGGGCGGCGAGTCGCCCTGGTCCGCGCCGCCTCGGGGCCAGCCGCGACCCGAGGACACCACCGAGATCCGCTGATCGTCGGGCGGGCCGGGTGACCGGCCCGCCCCCAAGCCCACCGTGCGACGTGGACGGGCCGTCGACCCTGTGCGGTGCGGCACGGCCAGCACCGCCCTAGTGCAGGGCGACGGCCAGGTCCGGGTCGACCGTGCCGAGGGCGGCGCGGGGTACGACGAAGAGCATGACCAGCGTCGCCGCGGCCATGCCGCCCGCGATCACGATCGCCATCGGCACGCTTCCGGTGCCGAACAGGCCCGCCAGGGGCGCCGACAACGCGCCGACGCCGAACTGGACGGCGCCGAGCAGCGCCGCGGCCGTCCCGGTGGCCTCGCTGTGCCGGGTCATCGCCAGCGCCGGCGCGTTCGGCAGGGCGAGACCCGCCGCGGCCAGCACCAGCCACAGCGACGCGAGCAGGGTGCCCAGACCGCCGAAGCCGGTCACGGCGAACATGACCAGCAGCAGCCCGGCGGCCGTCCCGCCGATCAGGGCGCTGATCAGGATCTGCTGCGGGGTGTACCGGCGCAGCAGCCGGACGTTGAACTGGGTGGCCGCGATCAGGCCGACCGCGCCAGCCCCGAAGGCCAGGCCGAACTGCTGCTCGTCGAGGCCGTACTGCTCCTGGAGCACGAAGGACGACCCCGAGACGTACGCGAACAGGGCGGCCATGGCCAGCCCGGCGACCAGCACGAGACCGACGAAGGCCCGGTCGTTGAGCAGCCACCGGTAGTCGCGCAGGGCCGCTCCCACCCCGCCGTGGCGACGACGCGCGACCGGGAGGGTCTCCGGCAACCGCAGCGCGGCGACGACGATCAGCAGCGCGCCCAGCACCGCCAGCGCCGCGAAGACGCCCCGCCACTCGGTCCAGCGGAGCAGGCCGCTGCCCAGCGTCGGCGCGAGGATCGGCGCCAACCCCATGACCAGCATCAGCCGGGAGAAGATCCGGGCGAAGGCCGCGCCGCTGAACAGGTCGCGGACGACGGCCGTGGCGACCACGGTGGCGGCCGCGACCCCGAGCCCCTGCAGGACGCGCAGCACACCGAGCACGGCGATGTCGGGCGCGAAGACGCACAGCACGGAGGCCACGATGTGCGCGGCCAGGCCGGCCAGCAGCGGTACGCGCCGACCGACCACGTCGGAGAGCGGCCCGATCAGCAACTGGCCCAGCGCGAGCCCGAGCAGGGTGCCCGTGAGCGTCAACTGCACGGCGGTCTCGGTGGTGTGCAGGCCCGCCGTGATGGCGGGCAGCGCCGGCAGGTACATGTCGATGGTCAGCGGACCGATCGCGATCATCGCGCCGAGCACGAGCACGAGTTGCGCCCGCTGGCGGTTGGTCATCAGGTCGCCGGGCAGCACCTCGCGCCCCGTGACGGGTCCGTCGCTGGCGCCGACGCCGGTCTTCTCCACCAACTGCTTCATCATCTTTGTCTCTCTGCGGGGTTTTCAGACGTCGTGAGGCGTGCCCGACGTTGGGCAGCGAGGCGGACGAGCGGGCGGTGGTGGCGGGCGATCGGGCTCTGTGATTCTGTCTTCCCCCAACGTCGCAGAACCCTGTGACATGGCGACTGTGTGGGGACTCACGTACACACGACGACCGCCCCACCGCCGGGTGGCGGTGGGGCGGTCGGGCTCGATCAGGTGGAGGTCAGACGACGCCGCTGAGCAGCTGCCGCGCCATGACGATCCGCTGCACCTGGTTGGTGCCCTCGTAGATCTGGGTGATCTTGGCGTCCCGCATCATCCGCTCGACGGGGTAGTCCCGGGTGTAGCCGTAGCCGCCGAGCAGCTGCACCGCGTCGGTGGTGATCTCCATGGCCGCGTCCGACGCGAAGCACTTGGCCGCCGCGCCGAAGTAGGTCAGGTCCGCGTCGCCGCGCTCGGACTTGCCGGCCGCGGCGTAGGTGAGCTGCCGGGCCGCCTCCAGCTTCATGCCCATGTCGGCGAGCATGAACTGGACGCCCTGGAACTCGGCGACCGCCTTGCCGAACTGCCGGCGCTCGGCCACGTACCCCTTGGCGTAGTCGAGCGCGCCCTGCGCGATCCCGACGGCCTGGGCGGCGATGGTGACCCGGGTGTGGTCCAGGGTCCGCATCGCGGTCGCGAAGCCGGTGCCCTCCGCGCCGATGATGCGGTCCGCCGGGATCCGCACATTGTCCAGGTAGACCTCGCGGGTGGGCGAGCCCTTGATGCCGAGCTTCTTCTCCGGGGCGCCGAAGCTCACTCCGGCGTCGGACTTCTCGACCACGAAGGCCGAGATCCCCCGGGACCTGGCGGTCGGGTCGGTCACGGCGAAGACGGTGTAGAACTCGGAGACGCCGGCGTTGGTGATCCAGCGCTTCACGCCGTTGAGCACCCAGTGATCCCCGTCACGGACGGCGCGGGTGGTCATCGAGGCCGCGTCGCTGCCCGCCTCCGGCTCGGAGAGGCAGTACGAGAACATCGCCTCCCCGGCCGCCACCGGCGAGAGGTAGCGCCGCTTGAGATCCTCGGAGCCGGACAGCAGCAGCGGCATCGTGCCGAGCTTGTTCACGGCCGGGATCAGCGAGGAGGACGCGCAGGCCCGCGCCACCTCCTCGATCACGATCGCCGTGGCCAGGGCGTCCGCGCCCGCGCCGCCGTACTCCTCGGGGATGTGCGGTGCGTGGAAGTCGGCGGCCCGCAGCGCGTCGTAGGACGCCTTCGGGAACTCACCGGTCTCGTCGGCCTCGGCGGCGTACGGCGCCACCTTCGCCGTGCAGACCTCACGGACCGCCTCCCGAATCGCCTCGTGCTCCTCCGGCAACCGGTAGACGTCGAACGACTCCCCTGCGGCCATCTCGGCCCCTCCCCTTCACCGCTATCATGCGCAGTCTGTAGCCTCCCCTGACCGCCGACCGCGCAGACTGAAGGATAGCGACTGCAGTTCAGGTGGATGTTACCGGCGCGTAGGTAGCGGCAGGATGGCGTACCCACCGCGCTGAGCGATGATGGAAGACAGACAGTGAGCCACCCTCCGGTGCCCGGCAGGCGCCGCAGCAGAGATGCGACGCGACGAAGCGCCGCCAGTGCGAGCGGAGAAGACAGGCGTGACGATCCCCTACCCAGCCATCCAGCCGACCCCCGCGATCGCCGCGGTGAGCCCGCCCTCTGGCGCGCCCCGTCCGCGGGTGACCTTCCTGGGGACCGGTTACCTTGGTGCGACGTACGCCATCTGCTACGCCGAGCTGGGGTACGAGGTGCTCGGCTTCGACGTCGACGCTGACAAGATCGCGATGCTCAACGCCGGTCAGGTGCCGATCCACGAGCCCGGCCTGGACGAGCTGCTGAAGCGCAACCTGGCCGCCGGCCGGCTGCGGTTCAGCACCGACATCGCCGAGACCGCCGAGTTCGGCGACGTGCACTTCATCTGCGTCGGCACCCCGCAGCGCGCCGGCGGGATGGGCGCCGACCTGTCGTACGTCGAGGCGTCGGTGACCAGCCTCGCGCAGCACCTGACCCGCAAGTCGCTGATCGTCGGCAAGTCCACCGTGCCGGTCGGCACCGCCGAGTGGGTGGAGCAGCTGGTCGGCAAGCACACCCCCGGCGACCTGGGCGTCGAGGTCGCGTGGAGCCCCGAGTTCCTCCAGGAGGGCTTCGCGGTCGACGACGTGCTGCGTCCCAACCGGATCGTGGTCGGTGTGAAGAGCGAGTGGGCCAACGGCATGCTCTACGCCGCGCACAAGGGCGTCTTCGACCTGGCCGCCACCGAGGACCGCGAGGTGCCCCTGGTGGTCACCGACTTCGCGACCGCCGAGCTGGTCAAGGTCGCCGCGAACGCCTTCCTGGCCACCAAGATCTCCTTCATCAACGCGATGGCCGAGGTCTGCGAGGCCTCCGGCGGCGACGTCACCCAGCTCGCCCGCGCGATCGGCTACGACCCGCGGATCGGCAACCGCTTCCTCCAGGCCGGTCTCGGCTTCGGCGGCGCCTGCCTGCCCAAGGACATCCGGGCCTTCCAGGCCCGTGCGCAGGAGCTGGGCGCCGGCGAGGCGCTGCGCTTCCTGCACGAGGTCGACCTGATCAACCTGCGCCGCCGGACCCGGGTGCTCCAGCTCGCCGCGGACCTGCTCGGCCGCCGCTCCGGGCCGGCCGGCCCGGACTTCTCCGGCACCCGAATCGCGGTGCTGGGCGCGACCTTCAAGCCCAACACCGACGACGTCCGCGACGCCCCGGCGCTCGCCGTCGCCGCACTGCTGCAGAAGGCCGGCGCCGACGTGCACGTGTACGACCCGCAGGGCACCGAGAACGCCCGGCGCGCGGTCCCCGAGCTGACGTACGAGAGCGGCATCAACGAGGCGGTCACCGGCGCCGACCTGGTCTGCGTCCTCACCGAGTGGGCCGACTTCCGCAACGCCGACCCGGTCGCCCTCGGCGAGCTGGTCGCCGGCCGCAAGGTGGTCGACGGCCGCAACTGCCTCGACTCGGCACTGTGGACCCAGGCCGGCTGGGAGTACCGGGGCATGGGCCGCCCCTGACGGATCCGACCCCACCGGCCGGTCGCGGAGCACCCCTCCGTGGCCGGCCGGTGTCGTTGTTTGCCCCGGACCCGCCGACAAGAGTCGAAATCCGCGCCAGGTTTGGGCATGCTGCGACAGTGGGAGTCCACAGTGCGGGTGGAGGGGTGTCGTGGCGACCTTTCAGTGCTCCTCGTGCGGCCGGGAGATCAAGCCGGCCGTCCGCTGCCCGCACTGCGGGGCCGATCAGGCCCAGTGGGTCGAGCACCTGGCGGACATCGAGCGCTCGATCGCGGAGATGAAGGCGCGCGACGCCGCCATCGCCCGCGAGCAGCGGCAGATCGCCGCCAAGATGCAGGCCGCGCTCTTCCAGCGGGACATCCTCGCGCACGCCGGTGAGGAACGGCTCAAGCAGGCCACCCGGCCGCGCCGGGTGCTGCGCCGCCGTCCCGGTCGCCGGCCACCGACCGCCACCACCGGCGCCCCGCCCCGGGTGCCGCGTCAGGGCACCCCGCCGGGCCCGGAC
>NZ_QGKR01000272.1 GCF_003172955.1 Micromonospora acroterricola
GTCCCATTTGTCGGCAATAACTTCATGATCAACGCGTCGGGTCGGGTCGGGTTGGGAGCCTGCCGGGGCCTCAGAGGGTTGGGAGGTCTCGGGTGTGGAAGGCGCGCAGGGCCAGGGCGATCAGGGCGGCCGTTACGGCGGCCAGGGCCAGCAGTGGGGTGGGGGTCCAGTCGGGGCGGAGGACCTGTGGGGTGTGGGTGAACGGCGAGAGGTCCAGCGCCCACTGGTCCAGCTCCAGCACCGCACCGAGCTGACCGAGCAGCAGGCAGCCGGCGAGGATCGCCCAGGCGCCCGCGGAGAACTTCGGTAGCCAGCCGACCAGCAGCGCCGCCAGCCCGGCCAGCACCCAGGCCGCCGGCACCTGGGCGAGGCCCGCGCCGAGCAGCCGGGGCAGCTCCCGGTTGACGTCGCCGACACTGAGGCCGTAGGCCAGGCCGGTGGCGAGCCCGGTCGCCGCCAGCACCACCGCCGGGCCGAGCAGCGCGAAGAGCAGGTGCGCGGCCAACCAGCGGGTTCGGCTCACCGTCGTGGCGAGCAGCGGCTCGGCCCGCCCGGCGGTCTCCTCCGCCCGCGCCCGCAGCGCGGCCTGGATCCCGTACCCGGCGGCGGCCAGCGCGGTCAGGCTCAACGTCCCACCGAGGTACGCCTCGGCGAGCGCGGAGCTGCCGCCGAGCCGGGCCAGGATCTCGGCGATCTGCTGGTTGCCCTGCACCGCGTCGCCGGCGGCGTCCGCCGCGCCGCCGAGCACCAGGCCGAGGAGCGCGAACCCGACGGTCCAGCCGAGCAACTGGCCGCGGTGCAGCCGCCAGGCCAGGCCGAACGGGCCCGCCAGCCGAGGACCGGCGACGGCCGGGCCGAGCCGGGGCGGGAACACTCCGGCCCCGAGGTCCCGACGGACCGAGACGGGGTACGCGACGAGCGCGATCACCGCGCTGAACAGCACCGGCAGCAGCAGCACCCACCAACGCTCGTCGGCGAACGCCCGGCCCCGGGCCGCCCAGCCCAGCGGGGACAACCAGCTCAGCCACTCCGCGCTCCCGCCGGTGCCGCCGGAGCCCCCGGCGTCACCGGCCAGCCGCAGCACGAACGCCAGCCCGAGCACACCCAGGCCGATCCCCCGCGCCCCGCCCGCGCTCTCGGTGAGCTGCGCGGCCAGTCCGCCGACCGTGGCGAAGGCGATGCCGGTGAGCGCCACCCCGGCCCCGAAGAGCACCGAGCCCGCTCCGGGCAGGCCGGCCGCGACCAGGCCGGCGGCGGTGAGCAGGCCGAGCAGCAGGTTCGCGGCGTACGTCACCAGCAGCGCGGCGGTCAGCCCGGCGTACCGGCCCAGCACGGTGGCGCCGAGCAGCTCTCGCCGGCCGGCCTCCTCCTCGGTACGGGTGTGCCGGACCACGGTGAGCACGCTGATCAGCGCGACGATCAACGCCAGCAGGCCGGCCCGCTGGACGGCGAGCGCACCCACACTGTGGCCGTACACCGGGCCGAGCAGGGCGACGATCGACGGGTTGCTCGCCGTGCCGGCCAGGTACGTGGCCCGCTCGGCGGCGGTCGGATACAGCTCGGCGTACGTGCCGGCGTAGCCGACCGGCAGCACGGCCAGCAGCAGGACCCAGATCGGGAGCACGACCCGGTCCCGGCGCAGGATCAGCCGCACGAGGTGCCGGGTGCCCGTGAACGCGCTCATGACCGCACCGCCGGCTCGGCCTGGTAGTGGCGCAGGAACAGCTCCTCCAGCGTGGGCGGCTGGCTGACCAGGCTGCGTACGCCGATCTCGGTGAGCCGGCGCAGCGCGGCGTCGAGCGCGGCGTTCTCCACGTCGAAGCGCACCCGGGCCCCGTCCACCCGCAGGTCGTGCACGCCGGCGAGCGCGCCCAGCCCGTCCACCGGGCCGGTCAGCTCGGCCTCGATGGAGGTGCGTCGCAGGTGGCGCAGCTCGGTCAGGGTGCCGGTCTCCACGTCCCGACCGTTGCGGATGATCGTCACCCGGTCGCAGAGTGCCTCCACCTCGGCGAGGATGTGGCTGGAGAGCAGCACGGTGCGACCGTCGGCCTTCGCGCGGCGGACCCAGTGCTGGAAGACCTCCTCCATGAGCGGGTCCAGGCCGGAGGTCGGCTCGTCCAGGATGAGGAGTTCGACGTCCGAGGCGAGGGCGGCCACCAGGCCGACCTTCTGCCGGTTGCCCTTGGAGTACGCGCGACCCTTCTTGCGCGGGTCCAGCTCGAAGGAGTCGAGCAGCTCGGCCCGGCGGGCCGGGTCGAGACCGCCGCGCATCCGGCCCAGCAGGTCGATGACCTCGCCGCCGGAGAGGTTGGGCCAGAGCGTCACGTCGCCCGGCACGTACGCGAGCCGGCGGTGCAGGGCCACCGCGTCGCGCCAGGGGTCACCACCGAGCAGTCGGACGGCCCCCGCGTCCGTCCGCAGCAGGCCGAGCAGCGCTCGGATGGTGGTCGATTTGCCGGCGCCGTTCGGGCCGAGGAAGCCGTGCACCTCGCCAGCACGGACGGTCAGGTCCAGACCGTCCAGTGCCCGGGTCCGGCCGAAGGTCTTGACCAGGCCGGAAACCTCAATGGGAGTTTCCATGTATCGGAAGCTACACTCGTTTCACAAAGTTGTGAAGACTGTGAGACCCGGGGCACCATCGGGGCCACGCGAGCAGGCAGGAGGAACCGCCATGGCAGCCGCCGAGAGCCACGACCCGGTGCACCTATTCGTCGAGCGCATGGCGTTGACCTTCGCCGAGGTCGGTTTCCCGCGGATGGCCGCCCGGGTGCTGTTCACCGTGATGAGCGCCGACGACCCGCTGACCGCCGCCGAGATCGGCGAGCGGCTGGGGGTGAGCGCGGCGGCGGTCAGCGGAGCCGTCCGCTACCTCACCCAGTTCGGCATGCTGATCCGCGAGCCGGTCCCCCGGTCCCGCCGGGACCGCTACCGGATGCCGGACAACCCCTGGTATGAGGCGACCATCACCAAGACGGCCCTCTACAAGACGTTCATCGACGCGGCCGACGCCGGAGTCGCCGCCCTCGACGGCCCGCAGACGCCGGCCGGCGAGCGGGTGGCCGAGATGCGCGACTTCTTCATCTTCGTCCAGGAGGAGATCGACTCGCTGGGCGAGCGCTGGCGGGCCCGGCGCGCCGCCACCGGCCACATCCGGCCCGGCGAGGCCTGAGCACACTCCTCCGTCAGGAGGTGTTGCCCCAGCGGGCCTGCTCGATCAGCTCCACCGCCCGGTCCCGGGCACCCGGCTCGTCCGAGCGGAGCAGGGTGGTCGCCTCGTCGACCGCGTCGGTGAGCCGCCGCCACTGCGTGTCGCGCTCCCGCACCAGATCCGACTGGGCGGCCAGCTGCCGGGTCTTCACCCACAGCTCGACGAACACCGACACCTTGGCCCGCAGCACCCACGGGTCGAACGGCTTGGTCAGGTAGTCCACCGCGCCCACCTGGTACCCGCGAAGGGCGAGCTGGGCATCCCGGTCGGCGGCGGTCAGGAAGATGATCGGCACGTGCCGGGTCCGCTCCCGCCGCTTGATGTGGCTGGCCGTCTCGAAGCCGTCCATGTCCGGCATCTGCGCGTCCAGCAGGATCACCGCGAAGTCGTCCACCAGCAACTGCTTGAGCGCCGCCTCGCCGCTCTCCACCGCCACCGACTGGACCGGCAGGCCCTGGAGGATCGCCTCCAGGGCCATCAGATTCTCCCGCCGGTCGTCCACGAGCAGCGCCTTGGCCATCTGGGTCACGAAGTCTCCTCGGTCCGGCTGCCGCTGATCCAGGACGACATCAGCTCGATCAGGTCGTCCAGGTCGACCGGCTTGGTGATGTAGTCGCTGCCCCCGGCCGCGAGCGCCGACTCGCGGTCGCCCGGCATCGCCTTCGCGGTCAGGAAGACGACCGGCAGGTCGGCGAACCGGTGGTTCCGGCGAATCTGGCGGGTGGTCTCGTACCCGTCCTGGTCCGGCATCATGGCGTCCATCAAGACGATGTCCACCTCCGGGTGCTCGGCCAGCAGGCGGACACCGTCCGCCCCGTTGTCCGAGTACAGCACGGTCATCCCGTGCAGTTCCAACGCGCTGGTCAGCGCGAAGACGTTTCGCACGTCGTCGTCCACGATCAGCACGGTGGAACCGTCGAGCTGACGGGTGGCCGGCGCCTCCGGCCGCTGCGGCAGCAGCTCCAGCGGCGGCATCAGCAGCGACGACGGCAGGCCGGCACGCTGCGGGGACGGCGGCTGGGGCGCGACCACCGCGTCCGGGGCCAGCACGTGCGGCACGAACAGGGTGAAGGTCGAACCCTGCCCGGGCGCCGACGACACCGTGATCGTGCCGCCGATCAGCCGAGCCAGGTCCCGGCTGATGGACAGGCCCAGACCGGTGCCGCCGTAACGGCGGCTGGTGGTCCCGTCCGCCTGCTGGAACGCCTCGAAGATGATCGACAGTTTGTCGTCGGAGATGCCGATCCCGGTGTCGATCACGGTGAACGCGATCACCTGCTGCGCGTTGGTCAACGCCGGCACGTCGAAGACCGCGTTCTCCGCCGCCGGGGCGATCCGCAGCGTCACCGCGCCGTTGTCGGTGAACTTCACCGCGTTGGAGAGCAGGTTGCGCAGGATCTGCTGCAACCGCTGCGCGTCGGTGACCAGGGCCGGCGGCAGGTCCTTGCTCACCCGTACCTGGAAGTCCAGGCCCTTCTCCTCGGCCTGCGGCGCGAACGCCTGCTCGACGTAGCCGCGGATCTCGGCAAAGCGGATCTCGGTCGGCTCGACGTCCATCCGACCCGCCTCGATCTTGGACAGGTCCAGGATGTCGTCGATCAGCGACAGCAGGTCCGAGCCGGCGCTGTGGATGGTCCGGGCGAACTCGATCTGCTTCGGGTTCAGGTTCTGCTCCGAGTTCTCGGCCAGCAACCGGGCCAGCAGCAGCAACGAGTTCAGCGGCGTCCGCAGCTCGTGGCTCATGTTGGCCAGGAACTCCGACTTGTACGCCGAGGCCCGCGTGAGCTGCTGCGCCTTCTCCTCCAGGCCGAGCCGGGCCAGCTCGATCTCCCGGTTCTTCGTCTCGATGTTGCCCTTCTGCTCGGAGAGCAGGGTGGCCTTCTCCTCCAGCTCGGCGTTGGTGCGCTGCAACTCCGCGGACTGCTCCTGGAGCTCGTGCGCCAGCCGCTGCGACTGGGCCAGCAGCTCCTCCGTACGCCGGTTGGCCTGGATGGTGTTGACCGCGATGCCGATGGTGAGCACCAGCCGCTCCAGGAACGACAGGTGCAGCTCGGAGAAGGCCGCCACGCTGGCGAACTCGATCACCCCGAGCAGCTCCCCCTCGAACAGCACGGGGAGCACCACCAGGTCGGACGGGGGCGTCTCGGCCAGGCCGGAGCGCAGCGTGAGCCGGCTGTTCGGTGCGGCGCTGACGCGGATCGTCCGGCGCGAGAGCGCGGTCTGCCCGACCAGCCCCTCGCCCGGCCCGAACGTGACGTCGTGCCCCCGCGCCACGTACCCGTAGGAGGAGGTCAACTTCAGCCGCATGCTGCCGTCGGCGTCGTCGGCCAGGAAGAAGGCGCCGAGCTGGGCGTCGACCAGCGGGGTGACCTCCGTCATGATCATGCGGCAGACCTCGCCCAGGTCCCGCTGGCCCTGCAACAGGCCGCCGATCCGGGCCAGGTTCGAGTCCAGCCAGCCCTGCTCGGCGTTCTTCTTGGTCGTCTCCCGGAGGGTGACGATCATCTGGTTGATGTTGTCCTTCAGCTCGGCGACCTCGCCCTGCGCCTTGACCGCGATCCGCTGGGTCAGGTCACCGCGGGTCACCGACGTGGACACCTGGGCGATGGCCCGCAGCTGGGTGGTCAGCGTCGAGGCGAGCTGGTTGACGTTCTCGGTGAGGTCGCGCCAGGTGCCGGAGACGCCCTTCACCTGCGCCTGACCGCCCAGCTTGCCCTCGATGCCGACCTCGCGGGCCACCCGGGTCACCTCGTCGGCGAACGACGAGAGCTGGTCGACCATCGTGTTGACCGTGGACTTCAGCTCCAGGATCTCACCCTGCGCGTCCACGGTGATCTTCTGGCTCAGGTCGCCCTTCGCCACCGCCGTGGTCACCGAGGCGATGTTGCGGACCTGGCCGGTGAGGTTCGACGCCATCGAGTTGACGTTGTCGGTGAGGTCGCGCCAGGTGCCGGAGACACCCTTCACCTGCGCCTGACCGCCCAGCTTGCCCTCGGTGCCCACCTCACGGGCCACCCGGGTCACCTCGTCGGCGAACGACGACAACTGGTCCACCATCGTGTTCACCGTGGACTTCAGCTCCAGGATCTCACCCCGGGCGTCCACGGTGATCTTCTGCGACAGGTCACCCTTCGCCACCGCCGTGGAGACCTGGGCGATGTTCCGCACCTGGGCGGTCAGGTTCGACGCCATCGAGTTGACGTTGTCGGTCAGGTCGCGCCAGGTGCCGGCGACCCCACGGACCTGGGCCTGGCCACCGAGCTTGCCCTCGGTGCCGACCTCGCGGGCCACCCGGGTCACCTCGTCGGCGAACGACGACAACTGGTCCACCATCGTGTTCACCGTGGACTTCAGCTCCAGGATCTCGCCCCGGGCGTCCACCGTGATCTTCTGCGACAGGTCACCCTTCGCCACTGCCGTGGTCACCGAGGCGATGTTGCGGACCTGACTGGTCAGGTTCGACGCCATCGAGTTCACGTTGTCGGTCAGGTCGCGCCAGGTGCCGGAGACACCCTTCACCTGCGCCTGACCGCCCAGGTTGCCCTCGGTGCCCACCTCGCGGGCCACCCGGGTCACCTCGTCGGCGAACGACGACAACTGGTCCACCATCGTGTTGACGGTGTTCTTCAGCTCCAGGATCTCGCCCTGGGCGTCCACGGTGATCTTCTGCGACAGGTCACCCTTCGCCACGGCGGTGGAGACCTGGGAGATGTTGCGGACCTGGCTGGTCAGGTTGCCGGCCAGCTGGTTGACGTTCTCGGTGAGGTCGCGCCAGGTGCCGGAGACCCCACGGACCTGGGCCTGGCCGCCCAGCTTGCCCTCGATGCCGACCTCGCGGGCCACCCGGGTCACCTCGTCGGCGAACGACGACAACTGGTCCACCATCGTGTTGACGGTGTCCTTCAGCTCCAGAATCTCGCCCTGCGCCGCCACCGTGATCTTCTGCGACAGGTCACCCCGCGCGACGGCCGTGGACACCTGGGCGATGTTGCGGACCTGGGCGGTCAGGTTCGACGCCATCGAGTTGACGCTGTCGGTGAGGTCCTTCCAGGTGCCGGCCACGTTCGGCACCTCGGCCTGGCCGCCCAGCTTGCCCTCGGTGCCCACCTCCCGGGCCACCCGGGTCACCTGCTCGGCGAAGAGCCGCAGCGTGTCGGTGAGGTAGTTGATGGTATGCGCCAGCTCGGCGACCTCGCCCTTGGCCGACACGGTGATCTTCTGCGACAGGTCGCCCTTCGCCACCGCGGTGGACACCTGGGAGATCGACCGCACCTGGTAGGTGAGGTTCGAGGCCATGGTGTTGACCGAGTCGGTGAGGTCCTTCCAGGTGCCCGCGACGCCCCGGACGTCGGCCTGGCCGCCCAGCTTGCCCTCGGTGCCCACCTCGCGGGCCACCCGGGTCACCTCGTTCGAGAACGACGAGAGCTGGTCGACCATCGTGTTCACCGTGCGCCCGATGCGCAGGTACTCACCGCGCAGCGGCCGGCCGTCGATCTCCAGCGCCATCTGCTGGGACAGATCGCCGTCCGCGACCGCCACGATGACGCGGGCGATCTCGGTGGTCGGTCGGCCCAGGTCGTCGATCAGCGAGTTGATCGCCCGCTGCCCCTCCGCCCACGAGCCGTCCAGCCCCTCGTCGTCGAGCCGCTCCGTGAGCCGGCCGTCCCGACCGACGATCCGGCTGATCCGCCGCAGGTCCAGGTACTGCCGCTCCTGAAGCGAGACCACCTCGTTGAAGGCGTCCGCCACCTCGCCGCCCGCACCGGCCCGGCGCGGTAGCCGGACCTTCAGGTCGCCGTGACGGACCCGTCGCAGCGCCTCGGTCAACTCACCGAGGAGCGCCTCGTGGTCGGACGCGGACGGATCCGCCACCGACTGCTTCGCCGTGGTCATCATTCCTCGCTCAACTCGGGGACGCCGGTCCGTGCGGACACGCCGGCACCCCATATTGTGCCCGCGCGCCGCGCAGTGCCAGGGTTCGCGACCCGCCGGTCTGCCCCGTTCGGCCCGGCGATCCGCTCGATGGGGCCTGATCCGACACGAGCGGGCGGACACCTCGCCCGGGTGCCGGACCACGCCGGACCGTGCCTATGGCCGCAACCGGGCGAAGAGTTCAGCCGTACGGGCGGACGTGCCCGCCGCGCGATGGTCGATCGGCTTGGCACCCGGTGGGGGGACGGTGGAGGATACGGGGGTGTCAGCCGAGGCGGGGCCCGCGACGGCCGGGGCCCGGAACGGGGCGGTCCGGCGTGTCCGCCTGCCCGCCGACCGCCGTACGCCCGCCGCCGCGCGCGCCGTCGTCCGCTCGGTGCTGACCGAGGCGCACCTGGACGAACTGGCCAACGAGGCGCTGCTGCTCACCACGGAGCTGACCACCAACGCCGTCGAGCACGCCCAGACCGAGCTGGACATCGAGGTCGTCGCGGACGAGATCGGGCTGTCCGTGACCGTCTCCGACTTCGCGCCCGGATCGGGCGACGAGCTGACCGTCGGCGCCCGCAACGACGCCACCGAGATCAACGAGGTCTCCGAGCGGGGTCGGGGTCTGCTGCTGGTCGACCACTTCGCCAGCCGCTGGGGCACCACGTACCTGCCCACCGGGAAGGGCGTCTGGTTCCGGCTGGACCGCCCGGGAGCCGACCCGCCGGCCGGCGTCACCACCGGCCGCGAGTCGACGCCGGCCAGCGCCGGCCCTGGCACCGGAGGCGACAGCTCCGCGCCGAGCGCCAGCGCGATGAGCGAACTCATGCAGACCGCCCCCGACATGTACGCGGACGATCCGCTGCCCGACTTCGCCACCAGCCTGCTCAGCCGGGTCGCCGAGATGGTCGGCGCGGCCGGCGGCATGATCCGCCTGGACCGGGGCGACGGGCAGGGCCGCCAGGTGTTGGCCCGCTTCGGCCGGCAGCCCCGCGCCGACAGCGAACTGCTCCGGGTGCCCCTGTCGGTGCACCGCCCGTACGCGGGCGAGCTGGAGCTGGACGCCGCGCCGTCCGCGTACGCCCAGCCGCTGGCGGTCCTCACCGCCGAGCGGCTGTCGCTGCACCTGGAGAACGACCGGCTGCGCCGGGCCGACGTCCGCCGGCAGGCGTGGCTGACGTTCCTGGCCGAGGCGAGCGAACTGCTCGCCCAGTCGCTGGACGTCGAGCTGACCATGGCGTTGATCCCGCAGCTGGTGGTGCCGCGACTCGGTCAGTGGTGCGCGGTGCACACCACCGACGAGTGGGGCCGGCTGCGGCTGGCCGCGGCGAGTCACGCCGACGAGTCGGTGCTGCCGCAGCTGCACAAGGTGCTGGCGGAGACCGGCCCCGACTCGATCCAGGCCCGCCTGCGGGAGGCGTCCCGCAGCGCGGCGCAGATCCCGCTGGGCGGCCCGATGGAGGGCTTCGCGGTTCCGTTGATCGCACGCGGGCAGCGGCTCGGCACCCTGGCGGTGGGGCGGCACCAGCGGCACCGGCACGACCCGGACGAGGTGGGCGTGCTGGAGGACGTGGCCCGCCGCGCGGCGCTGGCCATCGAGAACGCCCGGATCCACGCCGAGCGCCGCCGCGTGGCGCAGACGCTCCAGCAGTCCCTGCTGCCGCCGGTGCTGCCGCTGGTGGACGGGATCGGCTTCGCCGCCGAGTACGTCCCGACCGGCGACGACGCGGAGGTGGGCGGCGACTTCTACGACGTGGTGCCGCTGCCCGACGGCCGCTGGTTGGTGGTGATCGGCGACGTCTCGGGCAAGGGCGTCCAGGCGGCCGCGGTGACCGGGCTGGTCCGGGACGTGATCCGGGTGCTGGTCGGCGACGGCAAGCCGCTGCCGGAGGCGCTGGCCCGGCTGAACGAGACGCTGGTCGAGCGGGGCGGCGGCCGGTACTGCACGCTGGCCCTGGCGGCGGTCGGGCCGGGCGACGGAGACCGGCTGGACGTCTCGCTGCACCTGGCCGGGCACGACCGGCCGGTGCTGCTGGCCGGCACGGGCGGCGCCGGGTTCGTCGGCAGCGGCGGCACCGCGCTGGGCCTGCTGGACACGATCACCTCGCCGACGGCGGAGATCGCCCTCGCCCCGGGAGACTCCCTGATCTTCTACACGGACGGGGTCACCGAGCGGCGGCGCGGCCGGGAGCTGTTCGGCACCGACCGGCTGCGCGACGCGGCGGCGCCCCTGGCCGGGTACTCGGCGGACGTGGTGGCCGCCCGGCTGCGCGCCGCCGCGATCAACTTCTCGGTCGAGCCGCCCCGGGACGACATCGCCATCCTGGTGCTCCGCAACGACGCGGTCTGACCGCGGGCGGCCCCGAGGCGCCCCGGACGCTGCTGCTGGCCGGCGCGGCTGGCACGGTGCTGGTGGCCCGTTCACCCGCCGCTGCGGGACATGCGCCGGTGGTGGCTGGACTGACCGCCGGAGACAACGGCTGACCGCGCCCGGTCACAGGCCGCCGGGCAGGCGACCGGGGGCGAGACGGTGCTGCGGATCGAGATGCTCCTTGGCGGCCCGCAGTCGGGCCAGGCCGGCAAGCTCACCCCACAGGTCGACGGCCTGCCGGACCGCGGCGGGGGCGGAGACGACGACGCAGCGGCCCTGCCGGGCCAGCAGCACTCCCCGGACGGCGGCCAGGATGGACGCCACCCGGTCGGGGGTCAGCGCGCCGGGCAGCGCCGCGTGCACCACGCCCAGCCCGGCGGAGCCGCGCACCGGCACCGGTGCGCCGGCCGCGTCGCGCAGCGCGTAGACCGCGGCGTGCAGGTCGCTGATCGGCACCTCCAGGCGCAGGGCCGTGTCGCCGGGGGCGAACGGGTAGCGGCGCCACCACGGCGGCGCGGAGTGCGCGATCGTCGCCTCCCCGTGCAACAGGCCGACCAGGCGCTCGGCGCGCTCCGTGACGTCGGCCCGGCCGCCCTCGAGCAGCACCACGAGGCTCCCCGCCCGGGACGGGGCGCCCGCTCGCCCGGACATCGACGGGTGGCGCTCCCGCGCGGTGGCGGCCGGGTGGCCGGGCGGGTACGGCGTGCGCGGCCGGGGCGTCCCGCCCGGCAGGTCCAGCTCGATGGCCGCCGGGTCCAGCCGGGCGGCGAGGATCGTCCGGACCAGGTCGTGCACCTCCAGCGGTGTCCACACCGGCCGGGACACCCAGAGTCGGCTGGCCGGCGCCGGCTGCACCCGCAGGCTCGCCGAGACCAGCACGCCGAGCGCGCCCTGCGATCCGCAGAGCAGCCGGGCCAGGTCGAGCCCGGGCGCTCCGCCGCCGGCGCTGACCAGCTCGCCGTCCGCGCCGAGATAGCGGACGCCGAGGAGCTGGTCGCACGGGCTGCCGTGGCGGTGCCGCAGCGGGCCGGCCTCACCGGCAGCGAGCACCCCACCCAGGGTCGCCCCCGGTGACGGGGCGTCCATCGCCAACCGCTGCCCGGTGCGCTCCAGAGTGGCCTGCACCGCCCGCAGCGGGGTGCCGGCGCCGACGTCGGCGACCGGCGCGCCGACCGACTCGTGACCGATGCCGGCCAGCCGACCGGTGTCGAGCATGATGTCGACCTGCACCGGCGCGGCGCCCCAGTCGATCTTGGTGCCGGCGCCCCGGGGCACCACCGCCAGGTCGTGCGTGGCAGCCAGCCGCAACACCTCGGCCGCGGCGTGCGGACCACCCGGCACCGCCACCCACCGCGCCGGCCGCCCGGCCACCTCGTCGGCCGGACCGGCGAGCCGGGCGAACGGCGGACCGCAGATCGCCGTCAGTCGTCGGGTGATCTCGAGGGCTCGGGACCGGCCGAGGGAACTCGCTGCTGCAGCCATGCCGGCAATCGTACATGTGTTCGAATGGCGTGGTGGCGGATATCGGGATGCCGCTGGTCCGGCGCGCGGAGCGGGCCGGCCGGTAACGTGGCGCCGTGACCACCGAGACTGCCCCGCCCGCGGCGAAGCGGGTGCCCGCCGAGCGCACCCACCACGGCGACACCGTCATCGACGAGTACTCCTGGCTCGCCGTCAAGGACGACCCGGAGACGATCGCCTACCTGACCGCCGAGAACGCGTACACCGAGGAGCGCACGGCGCACCTGGCCGCGCTGCGCACGGAGCTGTTCGAGGAGACCCGGCAGCGCACCAGGGAGACCGACCTGTCCGTGCCGGCCCGCAAGGGCGGGCACTGGTACTACACGCGGACGGTGGAGGGCCAGCAGTACGGGGTGCACTGCCGGCGCGCGGTCCGCGACGCCGAGACCGAGCCGCCGGTCAGCGCGGACGGCGCCCCGCTCGACGGCGAGGAGGTGCTGCTCGACGGCAACCTGCTGGCCGAGGGGCACGACTTCTTCTCGCTGGGCGCGTTCGACGTCAGCCCGGACGGGCGCTGGCTGGCCTACTCCACCGACTTCTCCGGCGACGAGCGGTTCACCCTGCGGGTGAAGGACCTGACCACCGGCGAGCTGCTGCCCGACGAGGTCCCGGACACCTTCTACGGCACCGCCTGGTCGGCGGACGCCTCGGTGCTGTTCTACGTGACGGTCGACGACGCCTGGCGACCGAACCGGGTCTGGCGGCACACCATCGGCTCGGCCGCCGCCGACGACGTGGTGGTCCACCAGGAGGACGACGAGCGGTTCTGGGTGGGCGTGGAGCTGACCCGGTCGGAGAAGTTCGTCCTGATCGACGTCCACAGCAAGGTCACCAGCGAGGTGCTGGTCATCCCGGCCAACAATCCGACCGGCGCGCCGGCCGTGATCGCGCCCCGCCGGCAGGGCGTCGAGTACACGGTGGAGCACCACGGCCACCGCTTCCTGATCCTGCACAACGACGGCGCGGAGGACTTCGCGCTGGCGTTCACCTCGGCGGACACGCCGGGCGACTGGGTGCCGCTGATCGAGCACAGCCCCGGCACCCGGCTGGAGGCGGTGGACGCCTTCGCGAACCACCTGGTGGTGTCGCTGCGCACCGAGGGGCTCACCGGGCTGCGGGTGCTGCCGGTCGGCGGCGGCGACGAGCACGACATCGACTTCCCGGAGCCGCTGTACAGCGTCGGGTTGGACGCCAACCCCGAGTACCGCACCGGGCAGGTCCGGCTGCGCTACTCCTCGCTGGTCACCCCCGACTCCGTGTACGACTACGACATGGTCACCCGGCAGATGGTGCTGCGCCGGCAGAAGCCGGTGCTGCCCGGGCCGGACGGGCGGCCGTACGACCCGGCCGAGTACGAGCAGCACCGCGACTGGGCGCTCGCCGACGACGGCACCCGGGTGCCGATCTCGCTGGTCTGCCGCGTCGGCACGCCCCGGGACGGCTCGGCCCCCTGCGAGCTGTACGGCTACGGCTCGTACGAGGCCAGCATGGACCCGTGGTTCTCGGTGGCCCGACTGTCGCTGCTGGACCGGGGTGTGGTCTTCGCGGTGGCGCACACCCGGGGCGGTGGCGAGCTGGGCCGGCGCTGGTACGACCAGGGCAAGCTGCTGGCCAAGAAGAACACCTTCACCGACTTCGTCGCCTGCGCCCGCCACCTGGTCAAGGCCGGCTGGACGGCCAGCGACCGGTTGGTCGCCCGGGGCGCCTCGGCCGGCGGCCTGCTGATGGGCGCGGTAGCCAACCTCGCCCCGGACGCGTTCGCCGGGATCGTCGCGCAGGTGCCGTTCGTGGACGCGCTCACCTCGATCCTCGACCCGTCGCTGCCGCTGACCGTCACCGAGTGGGAGGAGTGGGGCAACCCGCTGGAGGACCCCGAGGTGTACGCGTACATGAAGTCCTACACGCCGTACGAGAACGTGGCGCCGGTGGACTACCCGGCGATCCTCGCGGTGACCAGCCTCAACGACACCCGGGTGCTCTACTCCGAGCCGGCGAAGTGGATCGCCCGGCTCCGCGCGGTCGCCCCGGGCGGCGACTACCTGCTCAAGACCGAGATGGGCGCCGGGCACGGTGGTCCGAGCGGCCGCTACGACGCCTGGCGCGAGGAGGCGTTCATCAACGCCTGGATCCTGGACCGCCTCGGCCACGCCTGACGGGTACCGGCGTCCGCGCGCCAGCAAGATCGCACTACAACACGGATGTAGTGGCCTCGACGGACGGTCGAGGCCACTACTTCCTGGTTCCTGCCCGGGTCACGCGGCCGCTCGCTCGCCACGGGCGGCCTAGGATTTCGGGATGAGCGACGAGGCCGGGGAACGGGACGGGTCGGGAACCGGCACGCCGCCGGGCGCTGCCCGGCGCCCGTCCGCCTGGCTGATCCTGGCGGTCGTGGCCGCCGCCCTGCTGGTCTGCTGCTGCTCCGCCGCCGTCGGCCTGCTCATCTCCTGGTCCGCCGGCCTCTTCCACAACCCGACCTGACCGGCCGCGCCGTGGCGCCACCGATGGCGGGCTCAGGTCGTCCGCAGCTCCTCCACCGCCGTGCTGACCCGCAGGAAGAGCAGGCCGACGCCGACCGTCACCAGCACCGCCGCCAACGCGCCGGCGCCGAGCCAGGCCAACTGCTCCAGCGGCACCTCCAGAGCCCGCTCGACCGGCGGCGTCTGCACGAGGCGGGTGTACTGCTCGCGGGTGGCCGGATCATCGCAGAGGGATGCCCCGGCGTCGCAGACCTCCATCGACGACCCGCCCGCCGTCACCCGTCCGAACAGGCCCCGGCCCAGCAGTGTCCCCACGGTCAGGGCGAGCAGGATCGCCGGCACCGCGGGGGCCAGCGCCTGCCAGGCCACGGAACGGCTCAGGGCGGCGCGGGGCACCCCGGTGGCGACCAGTGCGGCGTAGGCGCGGCGGCGGGCGACGATCCCCTCGACCAGCGCGACGATCAACCCGCCCGCCGCGATCAGCACGGCCACCGCGACCGCCGCGTCGACCAGATCCATGGTGGACAGGTAGAACGGGTCCGCGCCCGAGTCCACGCCGACGAGTCGGTTCTGCTCCCGGTCCAGCTCGTCCTGGGCGGTGAAGTAGGCGCGCTGGCCGGCGGCTCCGGCGCCGAAGATCACGGCGGCCAGCAGCGCGGCGAACGTCCGGCTGCCCGCCCAGGGATCGGCCATCAGTCGACCCGCGGCGAGCAGCGCCGGGGGACGGCGGGCGTGCCGGCGCAACAGCCGACCGCAGGTGTACGAGATCCAACCGGTGCCGATCACCACCCCGATCATCGCCGCGAGGCCCCCCGCCAGGAGCAGCAGCGGCACCAGCCGGACCAGCATCTGGTCGTTGCCGTCGAGTTGGTACAGCACCGGACGGACCGCCGCGAAGGAGACCAGGCCCAGCCCGATCAACAGCCCCGCCCAGGGGCGCGGACCACGCTCCCGGGCGGCCTTGCGGCTCACCCCGAGCGGGCTGGTGGTGACCGTGCGCAGCATCAGGGCGGTGGCCAGCGCCGCGATCACCGGTAGACCCAGCACCACCGCGGCCAGGGCGCCGGTCGACGGCAGCACGTCGGTGGGCAGGGCCAGCCGGCCCTGTTCGTCCGGCCGGTGCAGCAACTCCCGGCCGCCCAGGTAGGCGCCGAGGCCGACGAGCGTGCCGAGCAGGCCGGCCAGGCCGGTCTCCAGCATCACCAGCCTGGTGACCTGGCCGGGGGTGGTGCCAGCGAGTCGGAGCGCGGCCAGCCGGCGGTCCCGGCTGGGCGCGCCGAGCCGGGCGCACTGGCCGGCCAACGCCAACACCGGGATGGTCAGCATCAGCAGCGCGAACGCCGTCCCGCCACGCAACCCCGGCTCGACGAGCAGCCCGCTGCGGTACTGCTCCGACCAGCGGTTGGCGTTGCCGTCGGTCGCCGCTGGAGTCGGGATGGCCAGCACGGTGAGCGCCGCCAGCCCCGCCAGGGTCGCCAGCAGGGCGCTGAGCGCGGTGAGCACCACCCGGGCGGTGTCGGTGCGGGTGCCGGCGAGCGCGAGCCGGACCAGCGTCGCCGGCCTCACCGGGTGCCGCCGGCCAGCGGCGCGTCGAGCCCCAGGCCGGTGTGGTCCACCAGGCCGTCGCGCAGCACGATCTCCCGATCGGCGTACGCGGCGATCCGCGGCTCGTGGGTGACCAGCACGACAGCGGTGCGTTGCTCGCGGGCGAGCCGGACCAGCTGGGTGAGCACCTGTTCACCCGTGAGCGTGTCCAGCGCGCCGGTCGGCTCGTCCGCGAAGAGCACCCGAGGCTCGGTGACCAGGGCCCGAGCGGTCGCGCAGCGCTGCTGCTGCCCGCCGGACATCTCGCCGGGCCGCAGGTCGGCCAGCTCGGCCACCCCGAACCGCTCCAGCCAGGTGAGCGCCGCCGTCCGTGCCTCTCGCCGCCCCGTGCCGGCGAGGAGCAGGGGCAGCGCGACGTTCTCCGCCGCCGTCAGCTCGGCCACCAGCTGGCCGAACTGGAACAACACACCGAACTCGGTGCGCCGCAGCCGGGACCGGGCCGCCTCCGACCAGGTGTCGATCCGATGACCGCGCCAGGTGACCTCACCGGCGTCCGGCCGGAGAATGCCGGCCAGACAGTGCAGCAGGGTCGACTTGCCGCAGCCGCTCGGACCGGTGACGGCGACGATCTCGCCCTCGGACACGTCGAGCGTCACGCCGCGTAGCGCGGGTGTCGGGCCGTACGCCCGAACCACGCCGCGAGCCTGGAGTTGCGTCACGCGTGCACCTCCCGGTGCCAGTCGGCGACCCGGTCCAGCGTGGTGTGCAGCCACCGCAGGTCCGCGTCGAGGTGGGCGATCGCGAAGTCCGCCGCGACCACATCGCTGAGGGCGGCGGCCGAATCAGCCTTGGCCGCGGTCAACTCGCGCAGCCGCGCGGTGTGCGCGCCGCGCTGGGCGATCAGGTAGGACCGGGCCCGTTCGGCGTCGGCGACCAGCAGCGCCACGACGACCTTGGCGAAGAGCGTGCTGGCCACGTACGGCATCGGTGGCTCCACCGTGGACAGCCAGAGGTCCAGCGCGGCCCGGCCCTCGCCGGTCAGCGCGTACGCCGTGCGGTCCGGCCCGGCCGCCCGGTCCTGGCCGGTGGCGGCCACCAGGCCGTCGCGTTGCAGCCGACCGAGGGTGGCGTAGACCTGCCCGAAGGCCAGGGGCCGAGCCCGGGGCAGCCGCTCGTCATGCGCACGCTTGAGCTCGTAACCGTGCCGGCTGCCACCGGCGAGCAGCCCGAGCAGAACATGCGGCGTCGACACGCCCCCCACTATTCACTCAGCGAATACCCGTGTCAACCACCACCCCAC
>NZ_QGKR01000159.1 GCF_003172955.1 Micromonospora acroterricola
ATTTCACCCACTCACCCCTCACCCCGCCCGCCGAGATCCGCGCAACTTCGGGGATGCTGCCGCCTCGCATCGCGACCAGGCAGCAAAAACAGCGAAGTTGCGCGGATCTTGGCGCTCCGGCCTGGCGAGAAGGGGTTATCCACAGGGGCTGCTGGCGGGCTGGTCCACCGGTCAAGGTGTCGTCATGCCTGTTCCTCCACGACGGCCGGCGGTCCTACAGGGGCGCGTCTTCCGCGGCTCCCACGTCGTCGCCCAAGGTCTGCTGACCCGGACGGAGTTGCGCAGCGCGGCGTGGCGCCCCCTGTTCCGGGATGTCTACGCCGATGCCCGCTTGGCGGTCACCCATCGCGAACGCTGCGCCGCCGCAGCGAGGTGGGTGCTGCCGCCCGGCGTGGTCATCGCGGGTCGCAGCGCGGCGGCGCTCTACGGTGCGGCAACGGTCGCCGACCACGAACCCCTCGACGTGCTCGTACCGTCTGGGCAGCGGTTCGGGCCGGTGTCGGGGCTCGTCGTCCACGTCGGCGCGATCAACGCGACCGACTCCGCGGCGCGTGGGGGCATCCCGCTGACCACGCCGTCGCGCACCTGCTGGGACCTCGCCCAGTGGCTGACGACCGAGGAGGCGGTTGCCATCGTGGACCGCCTCGCCGGGCAACGGCTGGTGGACCTCCCCACCTCCGCGAGGACGCCCGGGCACGGGTCGGCAGCCGGGGCTGGAAGCGGATGGTGCGGGTGGCCGAGCTGGCCGACGCCGGGGCTGAGTCCGCCCCGGAGTCCCGGCTCAGGGTGCGGATCGTGCTCGCCGGGCTGCCGAGGCCCGTGACCCAGTTCGTGGTCGAGCGCGACGGCACGTTCGTGGCCCGCCTCGACCTGGCCTGGCCGCACCTCAAGGTCGCTGTCGAGTACGACGGTCTGTGGCACAACGATCCCGAGCAGTTCCACCGAGACCGACGTCGCCTCAACCGGCTGATGGGTGAGGACTGGATCGTCCTGCACGTCACCGCGAAGCGATTCCGCGAGGACTTCGATGCCTTCCTCACCAAACTTCGCCAGGCTCTGCGGTCCCGCTCCCGCCCGCACTGACCCACACAAGCCAAGATCCGCACAACTTCAGGGATCCTGCCGTCTTACCAGGTCGTGAGGCAGCAGTTTCCCCGAAGTTGTCCGGATCTTGGGCGCGCGGGGCGCGGGGCGCGGGGCGCGGGGCGCCCGCGTGCGAGGGCGCGGCGCGTCGGGGTTAGGCGGCGGGGAGGTACTTTGTCAGGTCGTCGAGGATCTTGTTGGCGGCGCCGACGCCGATGCCGGTCATCCAGACCTCGTCGGCGACCGGGTACGCCTTGCCGGCCTTGACCGCGCCGAGGCCCTTCCACAGGGTGCCGCCGGTCATCTTGGCCTGTTCGGCGGCGGCCTTGTCGCCGTACGCGGTCACGAAGATGACGTCACCGTCGACCTCGTTGATCCGCTCGGGGCTGACCTGGTCGAAGCGCTTGTCCTCCTTGGCGGCGAGGAGCTGCCGCTCGGGGCGGCCGAGGCCGGTGTCGCCGATGACGATGCCGGAGAACGAGTCGGGGCCGTACACCCGGATGGCGCCGGGCATGAACCGCACGATCGACACCTTGCGGGTGGCGGCGTCGCCGAGCGTCGCGCCGAAGTCCTTGGCCCGCTTCTCGTACGCGGCGAGCAGGTCCTTGGCCTGCTGCTCACGGCCGAGCGCCTTGCCGTCGAGGAGGAAGTTCTCCTTCCAGGTGATGCCGACCTTGTCGGTGAACACGGTCGGCGCGATGGCGGCCAGCTCGTCGTAGAACTTCTCCTGGCGGAACTTGCTGCCCAGGATGAGGTCGGGCTTCAGCGCGTTGATCGCCTCCAGGTCGGGCTCGGTGAGCACCCCGACCTCCTTGATGCTGGCGAGCTTGTCCGCGCCGAAGTAGGTCGGCCAGCTCCTCGCCTCGCCGGCGGTGGCGGCGCCGATCGGCGTGACACCCAGCGAGAGCGCTGTGTCGATCTTGTCGGTGTCGAGGACGACGACGCGCTTGGGGTCGGCCGGGACCTTGGTGGTGCCCATGGCGTGGGTGATCTCCCGGGTCTCCCCGGTGGCGGTGCCGGCGACCGGGTCGCTCTCACCGCAGGCGGTGAGTCCGACGCCGAGGGCGACGGCCGCGGTGAGGGCGGCGACGAGACGACGCATCAGTGTCCTTTCGAGGGGTACGAGCCGGCGAGCGGGATGCTCCCGCCGTCGGCGGAGGGTGCGGAGGGGGTGACCGGGCGGGCGGTGCCGCCGGTGTGCGCGGGCACCACCAGCGGTGCCCCGGTCACCGGGCAGGGCACGACCACGCAGGCCAGCCCGAAGACGTCGCGGACCAGGTCCGCGGTGAGGATGTCGCGGGGCGGCCCGGCGGCCACCACCGTGCCGGCGCGCATCGCGACGAGGTGGTCGGCGTAGCGGGCGGCCTGGTTGAGGTCGTGCAGCACGGCCACCACGGTGCGGCCCCGCTCGACGCGCAGCCGGTGCAGCAGGTCCAGCACCTCCACCTGGTGGGCCAGGTCGAGGAAGGTGGTGGGCTCGTCCAGCAGCAGGGCGTCGGTGTCCTGGGCGAGGGTCATGGCGATCCACACCCGTTGTCGTTGGCCGCCGGAGAGGCTGTCCACCGGCCGGTCGGCGAGGCTGGCCACGTCGGCGAGGGCCATGGCCCGGTCCACGGCCGCGCCGTCCTCCGGTGACCACTGCCGCCACCACCGCTGGTACGGCTGCCGGCCGCGTCCGACGAGGTCGGCCACGGTGACGCCCTCGGGCACCAGCGGGCTCTGCGGCAGTACGCCGAGCCGGCGGGCGACCTCCCGGGTCGGCAGGTCCCGGATGGAGCTGCCGTCGAGCAGCACGGTGCCGCGGCGGGGGGTGAGCAGCCGGGCCATCGTCCGCAGGAGGGTGGACTTGCCGCAGGCGTTCGGCCCGACGATCACGGTGAACGCGTCGGTCGGCAGGTCCAGGTCGAGCCCGTCGAGCACGGTCCGCTCGTCGTAGCCGGCGACCAGGTCGCGGGTGGAGAGCATCACGACTCCTTCCGGGGGCGGGTGGCCGTCACGAGGACCGCCGCCGTCCGCGCAGCAGCAGGAAGATCAGGTACGGTCCGCCGATCGCGGCGGTCAGCACGCCGGCCGGGAGTTGGGTGGGCGCGATCAGCCGCCGGCCGGCCAGGTCGGCGAGCACCAGCAGGAGCGCGCCGAGCAGCGCCGCGCACACCAGCGGCGGTCGTTCGGCCCGGACCAGCCGCCGGGCCAGCTGCGGGGCGACGAGGGCCACGAAGTCGACGGCGCCGACCTGCGCGGTGACCATGGCGGCGACGAGGACGCCGGTGGCGGCGAGCCCGATGCGGCGGGCCACCGGGCGCAGCCCGACACCGGTCGCGGTGTCGTCGTCCAGGGCGGTGCTGTTCAGCGCCCAGCCGGCCCAGGCCAGCACCGGCAGCAGCACCAGGAGGGTGCCGGCGATCCAGGCGGCCTCGGTCCAGCCCTTGCCGGCGAGGGTGCCGATCAGCCAGATCTGTGCGCGCAGCCCGTCGATGGGGTCGGCGGTGAGCATGACCACCTCGGTCAGCGCCCGGAAGGCGAACGCGACCGCCACCCCGGCGAGAACGAACCGCTGGGCGGCCAGCCCGTGCCGGGCGCCGAGGGCGAAGAGCAGCACCGCGGCGAGCAGCCCGCCCACCAGCGCGGTGGGCGCCACCAGCACCGCGGCCATCCCGCTGGTCAGCGCGATGGTCGCGGCGAGCCCGGCGCCCTGGGTGATGCCGATGACGTCCGGGCTGGCGAGGGGGTTGCGCGCGACGCTCTGGATCAGGGTGCCGGCCACGCCGAACGCCGCGCCGGCCAGCGCGGCCAGCGCGATCCGCGGCAGGCGCAGGTCGAAGACGACCAGGTCGTACGGGGTGCCGGCGCCGGAGAGCGCGCGCAGCACGTCGGCCGGGGCGACGTACGGGGTGCCCAGGGAGAGGCTGAGCACCACGGCCAGCAGGAGCAGCACGGTCAGCGTGGTGGCCACGAGCACCGCGCGGCGGCGGATCTGGAGGCTGACCGGGCCGATCCGCAGCAGCGACCGCCCGGGCAGTCGCGCCGCGCCGTCAGCGGGCGGCGCGTCGGCGTCGGGCGTGCTCGGGGAGCCCGTGCGGCGGTCGGTGGCGGTCACGCGGTCACCACCCGGGCGCGGCGGACCAGGACGGCCAGCAGCGGCGCGCCGATGAGAGCGGTGATGATCCCGGCCGGTATCTCGCCGGGCGGGGCGACGAGCCGGCCGACGACGTCGGCGCCGAGCAGCAGCGCCGGCCCGAGCAGGGCGGAGACGGCGAGGGTCCAGCGGTGGTCGGCGCCGACGAGGGCCCGCGCCAGGTGTGGCACGGCCAGCCCGACGAAGGCGACCGGCCCGGCCGCGGCCACCGCGGCGCCGGTCAGCAGCACCGCCGCGAGGCCACCGCCGAGGCGGACCAGGCCGACCCGGTTGCCGAGGCCGCGGGCCACGTCGTCGCCGAGGGCCAGCGCGTCCAGGCCCCGGGCGACCAGGGCGGCGAGCACGAGGCCGGCGAGGACGAAGGGCGCCACCTGCGCGCTGACCGCCAGGTCCCGCCCGGCCAGCCCGCCGACGACCCAGAACCGGTACTCCTCGAAGGTGCGGGCGTCGATGCTGAGCAGCGCGTACACCCCGGAGGCGAGGCTGGCGTCGAGCGCCGCGCCGACCAGCGCGAGGGTGACCGGGCTGGCGCCCTCGCGGGCGCGGGCGGCGATGGCGAAGACCAGCAGTCCGGCGAGCAGCGCACCGGCGATGCCGAACCAGACGTACCCGGCGAGCGTGCCGACGCCGAAGACGGAGATGGCGAGGACCACGCCGAACGACGCGCCGGCGCTGATGCCCAGGATGCGCGGCTCGGCGAGGGGGTTGCGGGTGAGCGCCTGGAACAGCACGCCGGCCACGGCGAGCGCGAGCCCGACGGCGAGGCCGAGCGCCGTACGCGGCACCCGCAGCTCGCGGACGATGGTGCTGGCGTCACCGCCGTCCGGCGCGACGAGGGCGTGCCAGACCTGGTCGACGCCGAGTTGTCGGCTACCGAGCGCGAAGCTGGCGAGGACGGTGAGCAGCAGCACCAGCGCGGCGGCGACGGTGACGGCCACCCGGCGGCCGGCGCGGGTGCCGGTCCGGCCGTGGGCCGGGGCCGGCCGGGTGACGAGGGTGGTCACGAGTCTCCTGCACGTTCGCGCTTAGGTTCGCCTTACCTTAGCCGACGTGCTGAGGCCCGCCTAACTGGCGCTCGTCGATCCGAGGGCGGCTGAGCAGGGCGGACGCCCGCGCCGAGGGGGCGGCGCGCCTAGGGTGGGAGCATGCGATTCGACCAGCACACGGTCGTGCTCCTGGTCCGGCCCGAGGATGCCCCGGAGCTGCCGCAGGACGCGATCGACCGGTTGCAGGACGCGCACCTGGCCCACCAGGCGGGGCTCGTGGAGCAGGGACTGGTGCTCGCGGCCGGGCCGTTCCTGCACGCCGACGACGACCGCCTGCGGGGCTTCGTCGTGCTCTCCATCGCCCCGGACGAGGCCCGTACGCTCTACGCCAACGACC
Source organism: Micromonospora acroterricola (assembly GCF_003172955.1). Lineage (GTDB taxonomy): Bacteria > Actinomycetota > Actinomycetes > Mycobacteriales > Micromonosporaceae > Micromonospora > Micromonospora acroterricola. The sequence goes on from NZ_QGKR01000159.1 coordinate 5,603, forward strand.
CGGCCGTGCGGGCCGGCCGCCTGGCCGTGCAGGTGATGAGCTGGCTGGTCCCGGAGGGCAACGTGCGGTTCGAGAGCGTGCCCATGCCCCAGTCGATGCTGGAGGCGGCGGCCGGCGACTGATCCGACGCCGGTGGGCTCAGCCGGTGGCGCCGGTCCGGGTCGCCGGGAGGCCTGACGAGCTGGCCGACGCGGGCGTGCTCCCCTGCTCATCCTCACCGCGGTGCTCTCGCGGTAGCTCCCCGATCGGGACCACCCGCAGCGCCTCCACCGAGCCGATGATCACCCGCAGCGCCGGGAAGTAGTCCCGCAGCACCTGCTGGCACCGGCCGCACGGCGCGATGACCGCACGCCCCCGGTCGGCGACCGTCACGATGGTCTCCAGCCCGGTCACGCCCTGCGTCGCGGCCGTGCCGACGACGATCAGCTCGGCGCAGGATCCTCCGGAGACGTGGTGGACGTTGACTCCGGTGAAGACCCGCCCGTCGGCGGTCCGGGCGGCGGCCGCAACGGTGTGGTGCTCGCTGCGGCAGCGCAGCTTGGCGACCGCCGTGGCGGCCTGCACCAGCGCCCGGTCGGTGTCCCGCAGCTCCATCCCGGCCCCCCGGCGCTCGACGTCGGCCGCAACTCTAGACGGCCGCGTGTGGCTCTGGAGATCGGCGGCGCGGTAACCCGGGGGCGGTACGCGGCCGGGCTGCCTATCCTTGGGCACGACATGCAGAATCCAGCCGCCTCCGCCGCGACCGACCCGGTTCGCGAGCTGCACCGCCGCCTCTCCCCCCTGATGTTCCGCGACCAGCGCCGGCTCCAGCGCCGCCTGGACGGGGCCCGCAAGCTGCGCGACCCGCAGCGCCGGGAGGCGGCGCTCGCCGAGATCACCACCGACCTGGCCCGGGCCGAGCAGCGGATCGCCGCCCGGCGGGCGGCCGTGCCCGTGATCACCTACCCGGCCGGCCTGCCGGTCAGCGATCGCAAGGACGACATCGCCACCGCCATCCGGGACCACCAGGTGGTGATCGTGGCCGGCGAGACCGGCTCCGGCAAGACCACCCAGATCCCCAAGATCTGTCTGGAGCTGGGGCGCGGGGTGCACGGGCTGATCGGGCACACCCAGCCCCGGCGGCTGGCCGCCCGGACGGTGGCCGACCGGATCGCCGACGAGCTGGGCACCGAGCTGGGTGACGTGGTCGGCTACAAGGTGCGCTTCACCGACCAGGTGAGCGAGCGCAGCCTGGTCAAGCTGATGACCGACGGCATCCTGCTGGCGGAGTTGCAGACCGACCGCATGCTGCGCCAGTACGACACGTTGATCATCGACGAGGCGCACGAGCGCAGCCTCAACATCGACTTCATCCTCGGGTACCTGCGGGAGCTGCTGCCCCGCCGACCCGACCTCAAGGTGATCATCACCTCGGCGACCATCGAGACCGACCGCTTCGCCCGGCACTTCGCCGGGCCGCCCACGACCGACGAGCCGCAGGGCGTGCCGGCGCCGGTGGTGGAGGTGTCGGGTCGTACCTACCCGGTGGAGGTGCGCTACCGGCCCCTCGTCGAGCTCGCCGAGGGCGAGGAGGACGGCGACGGCGACGAGGAGAACGTCCGCGACCAGATCCAGGCGATCGGCGACGCCGTCGAGGAGCTGGCCGCCGAGGGCCCCGGCGACATCCTGGTCTTCCTCAGCGGGGAACGCGAGATCCGGGACACCGCCGACGCGTTGGGCAAGCTGGTGCAGAAGAAGCGCTCGCTGCTCGGCACCGAGATCCTGCCGCTGTACGCGCGGCTCTCCTCCGCCGAGCAGCACCGGGTCTTCGCCGCGCACACGTCGCGTCGGGTGGTGCTCGCCACCAACGTCGCGGAGACCTCGCTGACCGTGCCCGGCATCAAGTACGTGGTGGACCCGGGCACCGCCCGGATCTCCCGCTACTCCAGCCGGCTGAAGGTGCAGCGGCTGCCGATCGAGCCGGTCTCGCAGGCGTCGGCCAACCAGCGCAAGGGCCGCTGCGGCCGGACCTCGGACGGCATCTGCATCCGCCTCTACGACGAGCAGGACTTCCTCTCCCGGCCGGAGTTCACCGACCCGGAGATCCTGCGCACCAACCTGGCGTCGGTCATCCTCCAGATGACGGCGATCGGGCTGGGCGACCTGGCCGCGTTCCCGTTCATCGACCCGCCGGACCGGCGCAACATCGCCGACGGCGTCAACCTGCTGCACGAGCTGGGCGCGCTCGACCCGGCCGAGGCCGACCCGGCCAAGCGGCTCACCGCGCTGGGCCGGCGGCTGGCCCAGCTGCCGGTCGACCCGCGACTGGCCCGGATGGTGGTCGAGGGCGAGCGCAACGGCTGCGCCACCGAGGTGTTGGTGATCGCCGCCGCGCTCTCCATCCAGGACCCGCGCGAGCGGCCGGCGGAGAAGCAGGCCCAGGCCGACCAGGCGCACGCCCGGTTCGCCGACAAGGAGTCGGACTTCGTCGCCTACCTGAACCTGTGGCGCTACCTGCGGGAACAGCAGCGGGAGCTGTCCTCCAGCGCGTTCCGCCGGATGTGCAAGGCGGAGTACCTGAACTACCTGCGGATCCGCGAGTGGCAGGACATCGTCAGTCAACTGCGGCAGGTGCTGCGTACCCCGCAGGAGGGCGACCGGCGTGGTGGGCGCCCGGCGCGCGACACCTCGGACGACGCGGACGCCGGCCGGGGCCGCCGGGGCGGCGCGGACCTGCCGGAGGAGATCGACACCCCGAAGGTGCACCAGTCGCTGCTGCCCGGCCTGCTGTCGCACATCGGCCTGAAGGACGCGCAGAAGCACGAGTACCTGGGGGCGCGGGGCGCGAAGTTCGGGCTCTTCCCCGGTTCGGCGTTGTTCAGGAAGCCGCCGCGCTGGGTGATGGCCGCCGAGCTGGTGGAGACCTCGCGGCTGTGGGGCCGGATCGCCGGCCGGGTCGAGCCGGAGTGGGTCGAGCCGCTGGCGCAGCACCTGGTCAAGCGCAGCTACAGCGAGCCGCACTGGGAGAAGAAGCAGGCCGCGGTGATGGCCTACGAGAAGGTCACCCTGTACGGCGTCCCGCTGGTCGCCTCCCGCAAGGTCAACTTCGGGCGGATCGACCCGACGCTGAGCCGGGAGCTGTTCATCCGGCACGCCCTGGTGGAGGGCGACTGGCAGACCCACCACCAGTTCTGGGCGGACAACAAGCGGTTGCTGGGCGAGATCGAGGAGCTGGAGAGCCGGGCCCGCCGCCGGGACATCCTGGTCGACGACGAGACGATCTTCGCCTTCTACGACCAGCGGATCCCGGCCGACGTGGTCTCCGGCCGGCACTTCGACAGCTGGTGGAAGAAGACCCGCCGGGACCAACCCGACCTGCTGACGTTCACCCGGGACCTGCTGGTCAACGACGGCCGGGCCGGGGTGGACGAGGGCGACTACCCGGACGAGTGGCGAGCCGACGGGGTGAGCCTGCCGCTGACCTACCGCTTCGAGCCGGGCACACCGACCGACGGCGTCACCGTGGACATCCCCCTGCCGCTGCTCAACCAGGTGCCGGCGGAGAGCTTCGACTGGCAGGTGCCCGGGCTGCGCGAGGAACTGGTGATCGCGCTGATCCGCTCGCTGCCCAAGCCGGTGCGCCGCAACTTCGTCCCGGTGCCGGACTTCGCCCGGGCCGCCCTCGCGGCGATCACCCCCGGCGAGGAACCGCTGCTGGACGCGCTCACCCGGCAGCTACGCCGGATGACCGGTGTCACCGTGCCCCGCGACGCCTGGGAACCGGGCAAGCTCCCGGCCCACCTGCGGGTGACCTTCCGGGTGCTGGGCGACGACGAGAAGCCCGTCGCCGAGGGCAAGGACCTGACGGCCCTGCAACGCCAGCTCCGCCAGGAGGTACGCCAGGTCGTGGCGGCCGCCGCGCCGGAGGTGGCCCGCACCGGGCTGCGCGAGTGGAGCATCGGCACGCTGCCGCGCACCATCGAGCAGGTCCGCGCCGGCTACGCGGTCACCGCGTACCCGGCGCTGGTCGACGAGGGCGCCACGGTCGGGGTGAAGGTCTTCGACTCCCCCGCCGAGGCGGAGGCGGCGCACTGGGCCGGCACCCGCCGGCTGCTGCGGCTCACCGTGCCGTCCCCGGCGCGCTTCCTGCAGGGCCGGCTGAGCAACGAGGCGAAGCTGGCGCTGAGCCGCAACCCGCACGGCGGCGTGCAGGAGCTGATCGAGGACGCGGCGGGCGCGGCCATCGACCGGCTGATCGGCGACGCCGGCGGGCCGGCCTGGGACGCCGAGGGGTTCGCGGCGCTGCGCGAGAAGGTCCGCGCCGACCTGGTCGACACCGTGGTCGAGGTCATGGAGCGGGTCCGCAAGGTGCTCGGCGCCGCGTACGCCGTCGAGCAGCGGCTCGGCGCCACCCGCGACCTCGCCGTGGTGGCCGCGCTGGCCGACATCCGCAACCAGCTCGCCGGGCTGGTGCACGCCGGTTTCATCACCGAGACCGGCTACGCCCGCCTGCCCGACCTGCTGCGCTACCTCACCGCGATCGAGCGCCGGCTGGACCGTCTCGCGGGCAACCCGCAGCGGGACCGCCAGCAGCAGGACCGGGTGGCGGCGGTGCAGAAGGAGTACGCCGACATGCTCGCCGCGCTGCCGCCGGCACGCCGGCAGGAGACCGCCGTACGGCAGATCCGCTGGATGATCGAGGAGTTGCGGGTGAACGTCTTCGCCCAGGCGCTGGGCACCCCGTACCCCGTCTCGGAGCAGCGGATCTACCGGGCGATGGACGACGCCGAGGGCAGATGACGGGCGGTCAGCGCGGGTCCACGCCGGGCGGGAGGTCGTCGCGGTCGATCGCGGACTGCACGTAGTCGAGCAGGATCCGGCGCAGCTCCCGGCCGGCGTGGGTGGGCACCACGTCGCGCCGGCGGGCCACCGCGATGGTCCGCCGCACCCCGGGCGGCGCCAGCGGGGTGATCCGCACACCCGGCCGGCGGGCCAGCACGATGCCGGGCACCAGGGCGATGCCGAGCCCCGCCTCGACGAAGCTGAGCACCGCGTCCATCTCGCCGCCGTCCACCGCGAAGGTCGGCTCGAAGCCCGCCGCGCGGCACGCCTCGATGGTGGCGTCGCGCAGGTCGTAGCCCTCCCGGAACATCACCATCGGCTGGTCGCGCAGGTCGGTGATGCGCAGCTCCCCGCTCGCCGAGGCGGTCGGCACCTCCCCCACCGAGGCCACCACCAGGCTCTCCTGGAGGATCGGGTCGACGCGCAGCCCCGGGTCGGCGCCCTGGGCCGGCATGATGATGAGGGCCAGGTCGAGGTCGCCGCGGAGCAGGTCGCGCACGAGGTCCTGGGATCCGCTCTCCTCGACCTTCAGGTCGACGGTGGGGTGCGCGTCGCGGAACCGGCGCAGCACCGGCGGGGCGAGCGACGTGGCCAGGCTGGGGGTGGCGCCGAGCCGGACGCGGCCCCGGCGGAGTCCGACCAGCTCCTGGACCTCCCGGGTGGCGGTGTCCACGTCGGCGAGGATCCGGGTGGCCAGTGGCAGCAGCACCTCGCCGGCCGCGGTGAGGGCGATGTTGCCCCGTACCCGCTCGAACAGCGGGGCGCCGAGATCGGTCTCCAGAGCGTGAATTTGCTTACTGAGTGAAGGCTGAGTGATGCCGACCAGGTCGGCGGCTTGGGTGAAATGTCGTACTTCGGCCACCGCAGTGAAGTACCGGAGCTGATGCAACTGCATCTACATAGCCTACGGCTATCAAGACTGCGAGTTTGATGCATTGGACGACTGGTGCAAGTCCTCCTAGCGTCGGTTGCGTGGTAGTCACGAGAACTCGGTCGCCCATCCGCTCCAACGTCGGCCTCAAGGCCGTCATGGCGGTGACGGGCATCCTGCTGGCGCTGTTCCTCATCGCGCACATGCTCGGAAACCTGAAGGTGTTCACGGGGGAGACCTCGTTCGACCACTACGCGCACTGGCTGCGCGACATCGGCAAGCCGCTGCTGCCCGGCGTGTGGTTCCTGTGGATCCTGCGGACCGTGCTGGTGGTGGCCGTCGTCGCGCACATCGTCGCCGCGACCGTGCTCGCCCGGCGGGCCCGCGCGGCCCGCCCGGTGAAGTACGCCCACCGCAAGAAGATCAACGGCAGCTACGCGGCCCGCACCATGCGCTGGGGCGGGGTGATCATCCTGCTCTTCGTGATCTACCACCTCCTGGACCTGACCACCGGCACGCTGAACCCGGTCGGCAACGAGAGCAAGCCGTACGGCAACGTCGTCGCCGACTTCGCGCCGGAGCGCTGGTACGTGACGCTCTTCTACACCCTCGCCATCGTCGCGGTGGGCTTCCACCTGCGGCACGGCGCCTTCAGCGCGTTCCGCAGTCTCGGCCAGCAGACGCCGCGGGGCGAGCGCCGGGCGCGCACCGCCGCGCTGGTGTTCGCCGTGCTGCTCTGCGCCGGATACCTGGTGGTCCCGTTCGCCGTACTCACCGGATTGGTGTCCTGACATGGAACTCTTCACCGAGGGCGACCCGATCGCCGACACCAGGGCTCCCGCCGGCCCGATCGACAAGCGCTGGGAGACCCGGCGCTTCGAGGCCAAGCTGGTCAACCCGGCCAACCGCCGCAAGATGACGGTGATCGTCGTCGGCACGGGCCTGGCCGGCGGCTCGGCGGCGGCCACCCTGGCCGAGCAGGGCTACCACGTCCGGTCCTACTGCTACCAGGACAGCCCGCGCCGGGCGCACTCGATCGCGGCCCAGGGCGGCATCAACGCGGCGAAGAACTACCGCAACGACGGCGACTCGGTGCACCGGCTGTTCTACGACACCGTCAAGGGCGGCGACTTCCGCTCCCGGGAGTCGAACGTGCACCGGCTGGCCGAGGTCTCGGTCAACATCATCGACCAGTGCGTCGCGCAGGGCGTGCCGTTCGCCCGCGAGTACGGCGGCCTGCTGGACACCCGCTCCTTCGGCGGGGCCCAGGTGCAGCGCACCTTCTACGCCCGGGGCCAGACGGGCCAGCAGCTGCTGCTGGGCGCGTACCAGGCGCTGGAGCGGCAGATCGGCCTCGGTAACGTGGAGATGAACGCCCGGCACGAGATGCTGGAGCTGGTCGTCGTGGACGGCAAGGCCCGGGGCATCGTCGTCCGGGACCTGGTCACCGGGGAGATCAGCACCGAGATGGCCGACGCCGTGGTGCTCGCCTCCGGCGGCTACGGCAACGTCTTCTACCTCTCCACCAACGCCAAGGGCTGCAACGTCACCGCCACGTGGCGGGCGCACCGCAAGGGCGCGTACTTCGCGAACCCCTGCTACACGCAGATCCACCCGACCTGCATCCCGGTCTCCGGCGACCACCAGTCGAAGCTGACCCTGATGAGCGAGTCGCTGCGCAACGACGGCCGCGTCTGGGTGCCGAAGGCCAAGGGCGACGACCGCAACCCCCGCGACATCCCCGAGGACGAGCGGGACTACTACCTGGAGCGGATCTACCCCTCCTTCGGCAACCTGGTCCCCCGCGACATCGCCTCGCGCGCCGCGAAGAACGTCTGCGACGAGGGTCGGGGCGTCGGGCCGACCAAGCTGGGCGTCTACCTCGACTTCGCCGACGCGATCGACCGGCTGGGCCGCAAGGCCATCGAGGCCAAGTACGGCAACCTCTTCGAGATGTACGAGCGGATCACCGGCGAGGACCCGTACGAGGTGCCGATGCGGATCTACCCCGCCGTGCACTACACAATGGGCGGGCTCTGGGTCGACTACGACCTCCAGTCGAGCATCCCGGGCCTGTTCGTGATCGGTGAGGCGAACTTCTCCGACCACGGCGCCAACCGGCTCGGCGCCTCGGCGCTGATGCAGGGCCTGGCCGACGGCTACTTCGTGCTGCCCACCACCATCGCCAACTACCTGGCCTCGGGCCCGCTGGAGAAGGTCGACGCCAGCCACCCGGCGGCGGTCGAGGCGCGCGCCGACGTCGAGGACCGGATCCAGCGGCTGCTGGCGGTCAACGGCGACCGGACGGTGGACTCGTTCCACCGGGAGCTGGGCCAGATCATGTGGGAGCACTGCGGCATGGAGCGCAGCGACGCCGGCCTGCGCAAGGCGATCGGCGAGATCCGCGCCCTGCGCGACCAGTTCTGGCAGCGGGTCAAGGTGTCCGGCACCGGCGAGGAACTCAACCAGTCGCTGGAGAAGGCCGGCCGGGTAGCCGACTTCTTCGAGCTGGCCGAGCTGATGTGCATCGACGCCCTGCACCGCGAGGAGTCCTGCGGCGGGCACTTCCGGGCCGAGCACCAGACCCCGGACGGCGAGGCGCAGCGCGACGACGACCGGTTCGCGTACGTGGCGGCGTGGGAGTTCACCGCCACCGGCGAGCCCTCGGTGCTGCACAAGGAAGACCTGAAGTTCGAGTACGTCCACCCCACGCAGCGGAGCTACAAGTGAACCTGACCCTGCGCATCTGGCGCCAGAAGGGCCCTGAGGACAAGGGTCGGATGGTGACCTACCCGGTCGACGACGTGTCCCCGGACATGTCGTTCCTCGAGATGCTCGACGTGCTCAACGAGCGGCTGATCCTCGCCGGCGAGGACCCGGTGGCGTTCGACCACGACTGCCGCGAGGGCATCTGCGGCATGTGCGGCTTGATGATCAACGGCGACGCGCACGGGCCGCAGCGCGGCACCACCGCGTGCCAGCTGCACATGCGGCAGTTCACCGACGGCGAGACGATCGACATCGAGCCGTGGCGGGCGAGCGCCTTCCCGGTGATCAAGGACCTGGTCGTCAACCGGGGCGCCCTCGACAAGATCATCGCCGCCGGTGGCTACATCACCGCGCCGACCGGCAGCGCGCCCGAGGCGCACTCGACCCCGGTGGCCAAGGCCAACGCGGACGCCGCCTTCGAGTCGGCCGCCTGCATCGGCTGCGGCGCGTGCGTGGCCGCATGCCCGAACGGCTCCGGGATGCTCTTCACCGCCGCGAAGCTCACCCAGCTCTCGCTGCTGCCGCAGGGCCAGCCGGAGCGGTACACGCGGGTGATCGGCATGGTCGACGCGCACGACGAGGCCGGCTTCGGTGGCTGCACCAACGCCGGTGAGTGCACCCCGGCCTGCCCGAAGGGCATCCCGCTGAACACCATCGGCCGGCTCAACCGGGACTACCTCCAGGCAACCGCGAAGGGCGCCGGCAACACCCCCGGCTCCTGAGGCCGCACCCCCCTCCAGACCGCCGTACCCCGCGCCTCCGGGGTACGGCGGTCTGGCGTAGATCGACCCGACGTCCCTGGTGTCGGGGTGTCCCCGGCGCGGCGACCGGTCGACCTTCACGGAACCCGGGTCGATCGGACGCCGGTTCAAGTCCCCGAGCGCGGGTAGCAGTCCGGTGGACGGCGACGAGAGGGGACGGACATGAAGGCGTTGACCTGGCACGGCCGGCGGGACGTACGGGTCGACGAGGTGCCGGATCCCCGCATCGAGGAGCCGACCGACGCGATCATCAAGGTCACCTCGACCGCGATCTGCGGCTCCGACCTGCACCTGTACGAGGTGCTGGGGCCGTACCTGAAGCCCGGCGACATCCTCGGCCACGAGCCGATGGGCATCGTCGAGGAGGTCGGGCCGGAGGTGACCCGGCTCAAGCCCGGCGACCGGGTGGTGGTGCCGTTCAACATCTCCTGCGGCAGCTGCTGGATGTGCGAGCGCCAGCTCTACGCCCAGTGCGAGACCACCCAGGTCGGCAGCGAGGGCAAGGGCGCGGCGCTGTTCGGCTACACCTCGCTCTACGGCTCCGTCCCCGGCGGGCAGGCCGAGTACCTGCGCGTGCCGCAGGCCCACTTCGGCCCGATCACCGTCCCGCAGACCGGCGCGGACGAGCGCTACCTCTACCTCTCCGACATCCTGCCCACCGCCTGGCAGGCGGTGAAGTACGCCGACACCCCACCGGGCGGCACCCTGGCGGTGTTCGGGTTGGGCCCCGTCGGTCAGTTCTGTGCGCGGATCGGCCGCCACCTCGGCGCCGGCCGGGTGATCGGGCTGGACCTGGTGCCCGAGCGGCTGGAGCTGGCCCGCCGGCACGGCATCGAGGTGCTCGACGTCCGCGAGCTGGACGACGTTCCGGGCGCCCTGATCGACCTGGTCGACGGGCGCGGCCCCGACGCGGTGATCGACGCCGTCGGCATGGAGGCGCACGGCTCCCCGGTCGGCAAGCTCGCCCACGCCGCCGTCGGACTGCTGCCGGACAAACTGGCCCAGACGATGACCGACCGGGTCGGCCTGGACCGGCTCTCCGTCCTGCACGCCGCGATCAAGGCGGTCCGGCGCGGCGGGACCGTCTCGCTCTCCGGCGTCTACGGCGGCGAGGCCGACCCGATGCCGATGATGGAGATGTTCGACCGGGGCATCCAGCTGCGGATGGGGCAGTGCCACGTGCGCCGGTGGACCGACGAGATGCTGCCGCTGCTCGCCCGCGACGACGACCCGCTGGGCGTGGAGGACCTGCGGACCCACCGGATGCCGCTGGCCCAGGCGCCGCAGGCGTACGAGATGTTCCAGAAGAAGGACGACGGCTGCATCAAGGTCGTGCTCGCGCCGTGAGCCGGGTCGTGGTGGTCGTCGGCGCGAGCAGCGGGATCGGCCGGGCCACGGCCCGGGCGTTCGCCGAGCGCGGCGACCGCCTCGTCCTCGCCGCCCGTGCCGCACAGACCCTCGCCGAGGTACGCGCGGAGTGTGCCGACGCGGAGGTGCTGACCGTGCCCACCGACGTCACCGAGCCGGGCGCCCTGGACGCGCTCGCCCGCGCCGCGACCGACCGGTTCGGCCGCGTCGACGTCTGGGTGCACACAGCGGCGGTGATGGCCTACGGGCGCTTCGACGAGCTGCCGGAGCGGGTCTTCGACGAGGTGGTGCGGACGGATCTGCTGGCCGTGGCCACCTCGGCGCGGGTGGCGTTGCGGCACTTCCGCGCCACCGGCTCCGGCACCCTGATCCTGACCGGCTCGGTCCTCGGGCACATCACCGCCCCCTACATGAGCGCGTACGTGGCCAGCAAGTGGGGGTTGCAGGGGCTGGTCCGGACGGTGCAGCAGGAGCTGCGGGACAGCCCGCGGATCCGGCTGTGCCTGGTCAACCCGGGCAGCGTGGACACCCCGGTGTACCAGCAGGCGGCCAACTACCTGGGTCGGATCGGCCGGCCCCCACCGCCGGTCAGCGGGCCGCAGCGGGTGGCCCGGGCCATCGTGGACTGCGTGGACCGGCCCCGCCGGGAGGTCTCCGTGGGCCGGCTGAACTACGTGATGCGGGTCGGCTTCACCGCGCTGCCGGGCGTCTACGACGTCCTCGTCGGACCGCTGATGCGGCTCGCCGGCCTCAGCGGACGGGCTGTCGACGCCCACGACGGCACGGTCTTCGCCCCGAACCCGGCCAGCGAGGCGCTGCGCGGCGGTCATCTGCCCGACCTGCGGCAACTCGCCCGCAGCGTGCCCGGGCCGGTCGGCGCCGCGCTGCGCCGACGGCTCGGGTGAGCGGTCGGGGGACATCTTGCATCGATCAACTCGCCTAGGGTGGTGGTCCGGCACGCGCTCCGGCGCACCACGATGGGGGAGACGATTGACCATCCGACTGAACCGCAGGACCGCACTCGGTCTGGGCACGGTGGCCACCGCCGGCACCGTGCCCAGACCGAGTGCGGTCCTGCGGTTCAGTCGGATGGTCAATCGTCTCCCCCATCGTGG
>NZ_QGKR01000273.1 GCF_003172955.1 Micromonospora acroterricola
CGATCTCGGCGCGCAGCTCCCGGCGGAGCTCCTCGATCTCGTCCAGCAGCTCGTCGGCCCGCGCCGAGGCGCCCTCCCCGTCGGGGCGCAGCGCGATGGAGAGGCCGATCAGGACCACCGCCAGGATGGCGAGCACCGCCGCGAAGCGCAGCGGACCGTTTCCGTCGGCGACCAGCAGGATCAGCGCCGCCACCGGGGCGAGGGCCACGCCGGCCCAGAAGAGCATGGTCAGCGGGGCGGTTGGCGCCGGGCGTCGGGGGTGACCGGGGCTGGCATGGCTGTGCAGCCTACCGAGGATCGCCACGCGAGGGAACGGGTGCCCGGGACGACGGACGCCCCCGCCCCAGCTGGGGCGGGGGCGTCGTCAGCACGCCACGAAATGGGCTCAGCTGGTGGCGAACGCGCCGTCCGACGAGAAGATCAGACCCACGCTGATGGCCCCGGTGCGCAGCCCGTTCTTGGTCAGCGGCCCGCCCTGGTCGAGCGAGGAGAACGAGCCGACCGAGAGCCCGTACGTCTTCTCCAGGCCCGGCTTGCAGAACGGACGCTGCTGGCACTCCGGCGGACCACCCAGCACAGTCGCGTTGCCGGAGCACTTCGCGGCCAGCTCGGAGAGCGTGCGCACGCCGTACTTGTCGGCGAAGGCCTGGGTGACCGCGAAGGCGTTCTGGTCCTGCGCGGCGGCCGGGGCGCCGAACGTGATGCCCACCTTGTCACCCTGGGCCTTGAGCGCGGTCACCGTGGTGTTGACGTCCGGCGAGGAGATTGGCTGTGCGTTGGGACCGTTGGCCTTGGTGTTGAGGAACTCGGCCATCGTCGCCGCGTACTCCGGGACGACCTGGATCTCGCCCTTCTCCAGCGCCGGCTCGTAGAGCTCGCGGTTGCCGATCTGCTGCACCTTGACCTGGTAGCCGGCGGCGGTGAGCGCGATCCGGTACAGCTCCCCCAGGGTCTGGCTTTCGGCGAAGTTGCCGGCGCCCACCACGATGTCGCCGCCCGGGCCCTTGGCGATGCCCGCGGTGACGTTGTTGGCCGAGGCGAACTCCTCGGCCGCCACCTTGGGGGTCTTGCGGTCGTCGTTGACCGCCTTGTTGAGCTGGATCAGCTTCGGCGTGTCGAGCGCCGCCGAGACCTTGTCCAGGGCGGCGATCAGCTGCGGGTTGGCCACCTTGCTGTTGACCGCCGGAATGACGTTGTCGGAGTTCTGGAGCTTCTTGTCGTCCTGCAGAGCGATGAGCTGCTGACCGGCGACCGGGGCGCAACCGGCGCCGGAGGCGCCCTGCTGCGGTGCGTCGGTGCCGGACGAGCCGGCGTCACCGCACCCGGTGAGGAGCGCCGCCGCGGCGACGGCGCCGACCGCGCCGAATGCCAGACGTGTACGTGCGCGCATGTGCCCGCCTTCCGTGTCCCGGCGCGACCCGTCCCGGGCCGGCCGCGTGTCCGACGGGCGAACCTGGCTGTCGGTCGCCCGCGAGTACCCACCCAACATCCTCCGCAACCGACCGACAACCCGGGGTGGACTTCGTCACCGCCGCCGGTCGGGCTCGCGACCGTTCACCGGGACGGATCAGCCGCCGGGTGGGTCAGGCGTGGCCGGTGGCGTCGGCGGGCCGGGGCCGCGCCGCGCCCTGCCGGACGCGCCGCAGCGGACGGGGGGTGACCAGCCGTTCGACACCGCTGAGCAGCACCTCGGCCAGCAGCGCGAGCCCGGCCACCAGCGCGCCGCCGGCCAGGATCTGGCCCCCGCCGGCCGCGATGCTCAGCCCGAACCCGGTACGGATGATCTCGCCGAGCCCGCCGCCGTTGACGAACGAGGCCAGCGCGGCCGTGGCGATCACCTGCACGGCGGCGGTCCGGAACCCGGCGGCCAGGTAGGGCACCGCGAGCGGCAACTCCACCCGACGCAGCACCTGCCCGCCGGACAACCCCATCCCGCGGGCCGCGTCGCGCGCCTCCGGGTCGGCCTGGCGTACGCCGGTGTACGCGTTCGCCAGCAGCGGCGGGACGGCGAAGACGGCCAGCGCCACCACCACCGGCGTACGGCCGAACCCGAGGAAGGTCAGCGGCAGGATGGTCAGCAACGCCAGGGTGGGGATGGCCAGGGTGGCGTTGGACACCAGCACCACCAGGCCACCACCCCGCCCGGTGTGACCCAGCCAGAGCCCGACCGGCCAGGCCACCAGGCAGCCGAGCACCACCGCGGCGGCGGAGATCTCCAGGTGCTCGCCGAGCCGGTCCAGGATGCCGCCGGGGTTGCTCCAGTTCAGCGGGTCGTTGAGCCACAGCACCGCCTGGTGCAGGGGGCTCGCCGCGGCGTTCACCGGACGCCTCGCGCGGACCACGGGGTGACCAGCCGGCCGACCAGGACCAGCAGCAGGTCCAGCAGCACCGCGAGCGCCACGCTGAGCACGGTGCCCGTCATGATCTCGGCCTTGTAGAGGTTGTTCTGAAAGCCCGCGAAGATCAACTGCCCGAGCCCGCCGTGCCCCACCAGCACCCCCACGGTGACCAGTGCGACCGTCGACACGGTCGCCAGCCGCAGCCCGGTCAGGATGCCCGGGACCGCCAGCGGCAGGTCGATCCGGAACAGCCGGCGCCAACGGCCGTAGCCCATGCCCTCGGCGGCCTCGCGGACCTCGGGCGGCACCTGGTTGAGCCCGGCCACCACGTTGCGGACGATCAGCAGCAGCGCATACAGGACCAGCCCGACCAGCACGGTGGTGGCGCCGGTGCCCAGGTACGGCGCGATGAACGCGAACAACGCCAACGACGGGATCGTGTAGATCACGCCGGTGACACCGAGGATGGGGCCCGCCAGCGGCCGGAACCAGTAGGCGAGAACGGACAACGGCAGGGCGATGAGCACCGCGATCAGCACCGCGCGCCCGGTGAGGGAGGCGTGTTCGCGCACCGCGGCGAGGATCGTGTCAGAGTTGTCCCGCACGTACTGCCAGGAGAACCAGGGGTTACCCGGGTCGGCCCGGTAGCTCAGGCGGAAGGACATACGTGGACGTTACCCCGGAGGTTTCCGGCGTGGCCGAATCCCCTCGCGCGGCCTCGATCTCCCTTCAGGGCATCCGGAAGCGCTACCCGGGCGGCACCGAAGCCGTCCGGGAGCTCAGCCTGGAGGTCAAGGCCGGCGAGCTGGTGGTGCTGATCGGCCCGTCCGGTTGCGGCAAGTCGACCGTCCTCCGCATGGTCAACCGGCTGATCGAGCCGACCGCCGGGCGGATCATGCTCGGCGACGAGGACGTCACCGACGTCGACCCGGTGCGACTGCGCCGCCGGATCGGCTACGTGATCCAGAACGTCGGCCTCTTCCCGCACCAGACGGTCCGGGCGAACGTCGCCACCGTGCCCGGGCTGCTCGGCTGGTCCCGTGACCGGACCCGCGCCCGGGTCGACGAGCTGCTCGACCTGGTCGGGCTGGACCCGGCCCAGTTCGGCCGCCGCTACCCGCACGAACTATCCGGTGGGCAGCGGCAGCGGGTCGGGGTGGCCCGCGCCCTCGCCGCCGACCCCGTGGTGCTGCTGATGGACGAGCCGTTCTCGGCCGTCGACCCGATCGTCCGGGCCCGCCTCCAGGAGGAGTTCCTCCGCCTCCAGGCCGAGGTCCGCAAGACGATCCTGCTGGTAACCCACGACCTCGACGAGGCGGTCCGGCTCGGCGACCGGATCGCGGTGCTCTCCCAGGGCGGGCACCTGGAGCAGTACGACACGCCCGCCGCCCTGCTCGGCGCGCCCGCCACCCCGTTCGTACGCGAGTTCGTCGGGGCCGACCGGGGCATCCGCCGCCTGGCGGTCACGCAGCTCGACCGGGACGCGCTGGAACCGGTGCCCGGCGACGGAGCGGCGGACCTGCCCACCGTGCCACTGGACGGGTCCGCGTACGACGCGCTGGCGGTGCTGCTCACGTCGGGACGGGACCGGCTCGTCGTGACCGACGGCGGCCGTCCGGTGGGCGCGCTGAGCCGCCGGCGCCTGCTCGACCTCGGCGGCCCGACGGGCTGACCGGTCGGGTCAGGCCCGGCCGCCGAGGCTGGCCGTGCCGATGATCCAACCGGAGAGGAAGCCGTAGCCGGCGCCGGTGGTAGCGTCCTGGAACGCGCCGAGCAGCGACGGGTCCGGCCCGAACGGCGCGGCCAGCACGGCGGCGAGCCCACCGGCCAGCACGTACGCGGCCCAGCCGGAGAAGAACTGGCTGACCGAGCCGGGCACCCGGGCCACCTGGGCGGCGGGCAGCAGATAGAGCAGGGCCACCGCGAGGACCACCAGCAGGATGGCCCGCAGGTCGGCCGCGAGCAACCCCCCGGCCTGCCCGTCCGCGTCCAGCCGCCAGGCAGGCCAGGCGAGCAGGCGGACGTAGAAGGCGGCGGCCGAATCCGGGTCCGTCTGGGTGCCGGCCCAGCGGGTGTACGCCGGGCTGCCGCAGATGCCGACGAGCAGCAGCACGGCGAGCGCGCCGGTGCCGGCGGCCGTTCCGTGGCGGCTCACCGAGCCGGTGCGATGGAAGAGCGACATGATCCGTCCAGGACCCGAGCCGGCCGGCCGGGCAGACCTGGGCTGCCCCGACCGGCTCAGTGCTTCATCAGGTAGTCGATGAAGGCGGCCCGCAGCAGCGGCGCCGACTCCTCGTAACCGTGACCGGTCAGCTCCCGCCACAGCGCGGCGGCCTCGTCGATGGTCGGGCCGATCGAGTTCGGCGCGCCGTCCAGCACCGTCGCCTCGTCCGCGTTCGGCAGGCGCCGCAGCACCGACCAGTAGAAGCCCACGTCGCGGTGCTCCCGGGCCCGGGCGAACGCCCGCTCCCGCAACTCCTCGGTGGACAACGCGTCGAGCTCCGCGAAGGAGGGTCCGCCGGGGGTGGCGGCAGGTGTGTCGGTCATGCCGCCGAGCCTAACCGTCGAGATCAGCTCCGGCTCGGCGGACGCGGCACCGCTCACCGCTCCTCGGAGTCCCACCGGCGCGGGCTGTCCTCCCAGCGCGGATCCCGCCACGGGTCGACGGGATTCGGCGCGGCCGGCGTCGGCAACGTGGGAGGCCAGTTGTCGACCGGCTGCGACCGTGGCACGGTCCAGCCCGTGCTGATCGTGCCGTCGCCGACCGGCTCCGGAATCTCCGTGCCGCCCGGCCGAGGCCGCCCGTACGTCTCGACCAGCCGGGTGACCAGCAGCCCGACGCCGAGCGCGACCCCGCCGACCGTCCAGCGGTCGACCGTCCAGCCACGCGCCCGCGCGTACGCCTCGAAGACCGTGACCAGACCCACCGCCAGCAGGGTGCCGAGCACTCCTCCACGACGGCCGTACGCGCTGGTGCCGGCGAGCAGGGCCACCCCGATCGCCAGCACGGTCCAGTCCAGCCCGGGGTTGGGCGGGACCGGCCCGGGGCCGTTGGCGGCGAGCAGCACGCCAGCGAGCGCGGCGAGCACGGTGGAGCCGACCAGTGCGAACGCGGTGACCACGGCCGCCACCACGCCCCGGCGGCGGGCCGGATCGGCGACCGGCCGGTATCGGCCGACCAGCCGGCGGATCGCCGGGATGGCGCCGAACAGCCCGCCGAGGACCGCCACGGCGGCGAAGCCCGCGAAGAGATAACCGGCGTTCCGCGAGGGGTCGTAGTCGCCCTGCACCAGCACGGGCGCCGACCGGCGTTCGATGTACACCACCACCCCGGCGGCACCGGCCAGACTGGCCGCCCAGCCTGGCACGTGCAGCACCACCACGGCCAGCGCCAGCGCCAGCCCGCCCAGCGCGGCGACCGCGGCCGCCGGCCCGAGGGACGCCGGCAGACCCCGGTCGCCCTGCTCCGCGTAGTGCAGCGCGGCGGCGACGGCGACCGGCCCGACGGCGAGGTTCGGGGCGGCGGTACGCAGGCTCAGCCCGGCGGCGAGGGCGAGCAGCCCGAGGCCGACCGCGGCAACCAGCAGGGTGCGCAGGCCGGTGCCGCGCAGCACGGCCGAGTCGGCCCGCCAGAGCAGCCAGCCCAGAGCGACGAGGCCGGCCAGCAGCAGGAACTCCCACCCCAGGTGCACGCCGATCCGGTCCCGGCCCGGCTCGCCCTGGGTGGGGTCGTCGAAGACGTTCTCCAGAACGGCGGCGGGCACCCCGGACGAGGGCTCCGCCGACCGGTCCCGGCCCACATCTTCGTACCCCATGTCGCCGCCTCCCCAGTGGCCGGCCGTCCCCGGTCCGGTGCGCGGGCGGACCGGCGGCGGCCGTTGCTCTCCGATCGGAGGCACCGTACCCGCGCCCGGAGCCGGGCGTAACCCCCTGTCAGCGCTGGCCGGGGCGGCTCTCCCGCTGGTCGGGCTCGCGCTCGTCGTCCGGGCGCTCCGGCACCCGGCACGAACGCTCCAACCAGAGCGCGGCACCGACCAGCGCCAGCGAGGCGAGCAGGCCACCACCGGCGGCCGGTCGATCCTCCGTGGCGGCGCGGGTGGTCTCGACGAAGAGCCAGCCGGTCAGCCCGGCGTAGAAGCCGGCGAAGATGGCCGCGGCCAGCGCCGACGCCTTGGCCAGCACCACGAACCGGGCCACCATCAGCGGGTTGACCGGATCCCGGCCGGGCTTGCGCTCGATCCGACCGCGGGTGTTGACCGCGGCGTACGCCTCCAGCAGGGCGAGCGCGGCCAGGGTCACCACCGGCAGCCAGGGCAGTCGGGGGATGCCGCTGTAGTAGAGGGTGCTGATCAGCAGCCAGGCCACCGCCGCCGCGGCCAGGCCGGCCACGACCAGGGTGGAGATCCGGGTGGGACCCATCCGCGACCGGTCGGGGCCCGACCCGCCCGGTGGTGGGGACTTCGCCTGCGTCATGCCGGCCGGCTCCGCTCGGTCATGTGGTCGACTCTAACGCCAGTTCGGGTCGGGGGCGCAGATCCAGCGCGTCGTCCGCGGCCGGGCCATTGGTGAGCAGGTCGGTCAGCCAGCCGTGACCGGGCAGCCGCCCGTACGGCTGGATGTCGATCCACGGCCGCAGCACGAAGGCGCGCAGGTGCGCCCGCGGGTGCGGCAGGGTCAGCTCGGGATCGTCGCTGAGCACCGGCTCGTCGTCGTCGCCCCAGACCGCGATCACGTCCACGTCGAGGGTGCGCGGCCCGAACCGCCGCTGCGGGTCCCGCACCCGGCCTGCGGCGTGCTCCGCGGCCCGCGCCCGATCCAGCCAGTCGCGCGGGGTCGCGGCGTCGTCCTGCGCCAGCAGCACCGCGTTGAGGTACGCGGGCTGGTCGGTGTCGCCCCACGGTGGAGTCTCGTACACCCCGGAGAGCACCAGCACGGCGTCGCCGAACGTGGCGACGGCCGTCCGCAGATGACCGAGCCGGTCACCCAGGTTGCTGCCGAGCGAGAGCACGGCCCGGGTCATCGGGCACGCGCCCGGGTCATGGTGACGGCCACGTCGGTGAAGGTGTGCGGCACCGGCGCCTCCGGCTTGTGCACGGTGATGGTGGCGGCGGCGACGCGCTCGTCGGCCAGGCAGACCGCGAGCAGCCGGTCCGCGAGGGTCTCGATCAGATTGACCGGCTCGCCGGTCACCACCGCGACCAGGCGTTCGGCCAGCTCGCCGTAGTGGACGGTGGCGGTGACGTCGTCGCTGGCGGCGGCCGGGGCGAGGTCCAGCTCCAGGACGGCGTCGACCACGAAGTCCTGTCCCTGGGCCCGTTCGAAGTCGTACACCCCGTGCCGGCCCCGGGCCCGCAGGCCGGTCAGCTGGATCCGGTCGTTCACCGCTTCCCCTCTCGCTCGTGACCGGCCGGCGCGGAGACCAGGCGCGGACTGCCGGTGGCGGCCCAGACGGCCAGCGCGTCGGCGGTGGCCTGGACGTCGTGCACGCGTACCCCCCAGGCGCCCGCCGCGACCGCCAGCACGCTGGTGGCGACGGTGGCCGCCTCCCGCTGCGCGGTGGGTCGCGGCGCGCCGTCCGGGGCGGCGAGCAGTCGGCCCAGGTAGGACTTGCGGCTGGCGCCGAAGAGCAGCGGGTACCCGAGGTCCAGCAGCTCCGGCAGGCGGGCGCTGAGCTCCCAGTTGTGCGCGGCCGTCTTGGCGAAGCCGAGGCCGGGGTCGATGACGATGCGGTCGGCGGCCACCCCGGCGGCCAGCGCGGCGTCGGTCCGCTGGGCCAGCTCGGCCCGGACGTCGGCCACCACGTCGGTGTAGCTGGCCAGCTCGCGCATCTGTCGGGAGTGGCCACGCCAGTGCATCAGCACCCAGGGGCAGCCGGCGTCGCGGACCACCCGGGCCATGTCGGGGTCGGCCAGCCCGCCGGACACGTCGTTGACGACGGCCGCGCCGGCGCTCAGCGCGGCCTCGGCCACCCGGGCACGGCTGGTGTCGATGCTGACCGGCACGCCGGCGGCGCTCAGCTCGCGGATGACCGGCAGCACCCGGGCCGCCTCGGTCGCCGCGTCGATCCGCTCGGCGCCCGGGCGGGTCGACTCACCGCCGACGTCGATGAGGTGCGCCCCGGCGTCGCGCAGACGCACGCCGTGTCCGACGGCCGCGCCGAGGTCGGCGTACCGTCCGCCGTCGGAGAAGGAGTCCGGCGTGACGTTGAGGACGCCCATCACCACCGGGCCCGGGGCCCGTACCAGATCGGTCACGACTAGACGGTACCGGTCGTCTGGACGGAGTCGACCGGCCCGGGTGCGCTCCTCAGCCACCATCCCTGACGTGCACATTGGAACGAGTGTACGATCGGATATTCGGGCAGTATCCGGCAGCCCCTTCGCGGCTTGTCGCAATCCGGGGCGGCCCGTACGCTTTGGAATTGGCCAGCATCGAGATGGCGAAGCTTGGAGGGAGGGCCGAAGCGGGGGAAAAACGCCCAAACCTCGCCACTCTCCGTGGTGAGTAACGAACGCAGGGTCGAGAACGCTGCGCCCTGTGCAGCACATTTCCCGCCAGGCTCGCCTACTGCACCGCCGCGGCACCGCCGGCCGCGATATGGGGAGGTTCCAGTGATCGCCTTCGAGCTCATGGAGACGGCGTCGTCCGGCGTCGCCCACGCGCTCTCCACCCTGGCGTCGGCTCCGCTCGCCGAGCCGGCCCCGAAGGGGATCGACACCAACAGTGTGGTCACCTTCTTCGCCAGCAAGATCGCTCCGATCCTGCTCGCCGTGCTGGGCGTCATCTTCATCGGCCGGGCCAGCCGGGGCGAGATCTCCAAGGTCCTGACCAGCTCGGCGATCGCCATCGTCGGGCTGGCCTTCATCGCCGGCGCGGCCACACTCTTCTTCGTCGGCGATTACCTGATCGACCTCATCTTCGAATAGGCGCCACACCAGATGCGGCTGCGCACCGACGACGACATCTACCGGGCCCGCCTGGTCTACCTCGGGCCGCCCGGCTACACCCTTCCCGTCCACCTGCCGTACGCCCAGTACGGCCTCTTCATGCTGCTCGTCCCCCTCTACATGTTCATCCACTGGCTGTTCACGCTGACGGTCGAGCTCTTCCCAGCCTGGGAGATCGCGCTCGCCATCGTGACCACGTCGTTCATCTTCCGGCACGTCGACCCGGACCGGCCGGCGCGGGTGGTCATCCGCACCGCGCTGACCGACTGGCGACGCACCCGGGAGCCGGCGGTCGAGCAGCGCGACCCGCGCCTGGTCGGCAGCCGGATCAGGATTCGGGAGGAGCTGGCATGACCGGGCGTACGCCGATCGGTCCGTCGCACGATGCGGGTGAGGCGGTCGCATGAGTCGCTCTTCCACGCCGGGTTCCCCGGCCGGCCGTCCGGCCGTACCGACTGGTCACCGTGCGCAGTCGTTTGACTACATCGACTCCGAGGACGAGGTGGCGCTCGATCCGGCGCTGGTGACCTCGCCCGGCCACGGCGCGGTCGGCGTCTTCCAGGCGCCCCGGCCGGTTTCCCGCCGGACACCGCCCGCCGAGCCCAGCGCGGTGTCGGCGGGCGAGAACGCCGACATCGACTCGCCCTTCCTGGACCTCTTCGGCGCATCGCGGCCCGGCACGACCCGGGCCGTCCCGGCGACCCGGGAGCAGCCGGCCATCCCGCAGCAGCCGCCCGCCGCCGAGCCGAGTCGGCCTGCGCGCCACGCGCCGCAGCGGGCACCGGAGCTGGAACCACCATGGACCGCCGACGAGTCCACCGGCGGCGGGCGCCCCGCCGAGCCGCGACGTGCCGTCGGCAACCCGGCCGGCGAGTCGAGGGTGCCGCACCAGGCCGGCGACCGGCTGCCGCTGCTCCGCCCACCGGCGCCGCCGAACGGTCGGCCGGCGCGGCGCCGGCGGGTGGGGTCAGGCGTGAGGTGACCGGGACTCGGGCCACGCCGACCACGATCGGCGGGGCGAGCAGGTCCACGACGTGGGCGGGGAGATCGGGGCGGACCGCCGGCCAGCGGGAGTCGTCGACCGACCAGTAGGCCGCGCCGGGAGTCTCGATCACCCCCTGCCGGGTCAGCTGATCGTCACCGGACGCACGGTGCTTGGCCATCGGGATTGCCTCCACGAGCTGCGGGGTGCGGCCCTGCGGGTCGCTGCGGCGGACACCGAGGGAAACGAGGCCGCCCGCCCACCGGTGACGCCGGGACCGCTCCCGACCCCTCGGCGCGCCACCGAAGCCGCACGCGAGACGCACCCGACGCCGGACGCGACGCGCCCCCGCCCGGGCAGCCGACGGTGTCCGGAACGGGGGCGCGTGGTGGTCGTCGGTCAGTCGAAGATCGGGCCCAACTCGCGGGTGCGCTTGAGCTCGTAGAAGCCCGGGGTGCCGGCGACGAGCAGGACGCCGTCCCAGAGCCGGCCGGCCGCCTCGCCCTTCGGCGCCGGCGTGATCACCGGACCGAAGAACGCGACCGGGCTGCCGTCCGGGCCAGGCGCGTGGACGACGGGGGTGCCCACGTCCTGCCCGACCGGGCGCATGCCGGCCTCGTGGCTGGCCCGCAGCGCCTCGTCGTGCTCGGTGCTGTCGGCGGCGGCGGCCAGCGCCGGGTCCAGGCCGGCGTCGGTCAGCGCGGCGACGTAGAGCTCGTGACCCCGCTCCTCCTTGCCCAGGTGGATCCGGGTGCCGAGCGCGGTGTAGAGCGCTCGCAGAACGTCGCCGCCGTACCGCTGCTCGGCCGCAATGCAGACCCGCACCGGGCCCCAGGCGGTGCTCAGGAACGACCGGTACTCCTCGGGCAGGTCGTCCCGGCCCTCGTTGAGCACGGCCAGGCTCATCACGTGGAAGCGGATGTCCACGTCACGGACCTGCTCGACCTCGAGCAGCCAGCGGGACGTGATCCACGCCCACGGGCAAGCCGGGTCGAACCACATGTCGGCGGTGACACGATCGGTCACGGTGAGTCCCTTCGTGACAGGTGGCGCCGGCAATCCGGCGTCTCCCCGAATCTTCGCCCCGGCCCACACCGAGCGGTAGCCGAACGGGAGCGTGACCTCGGCCACCGGCAACTGGCCGTACGTGGAAGACTCGGATCCGACCGGCCGCCACGAGCGGTCGGCGGACGGGCGCCGCCGGGCGTACGGCGAGATGTGGGATGGAGACGAACAGTGCCGGGAGTGCGTAACCTGACGCAGGTCGAGGCGAACGAGCGGGCGCGCCTGCTCGATGTGACCGGATACGACATCAGTCTGGACCTGTCGTCCGCCGTGCTGGCGGCCGACGGTCGCACCTTCCGGTCCACGACCGAGGTCCGGTTCCGCTGCGCCGAGCCGGGCGCGAGCACCTTCATCGAGCTGGCCGCCGACTCGGTGCGCTCGGCCACGTTGAACGGCGCCCCGGTCGACCTGTCCGACTGGTCGGCCGAGAAGGGTCTGACCCTGTCCGGGCTGGACAGCGACAACACCCTGGTGGTCGACGCCGACTTCGGCTACTCCAACAGCGGTCAGGGGCTGCACCGCACGGTCGACCCGGTGGACGGCGAGACGTACCTCTACAGCCAGTTCGAGACGGCCGACGCGCAGCGGGTCTTCGCCTGCTTCGACCAGCCGGACCTGAAGAGCGTGTACACCTGGCACACGACCGTGCCGGCGCACTGGCGCGTGGTGTCGAACATGCCGGTGGAGCGTGAGGAGCCGGCGGGTGAGGACCTGAAGACCCTGCACTTCACCGAGTCCCCCCGGATGAGCACCTACATCACGGCGCTCTGCGCGGGGCCGTACCACGAGGTGCGCGACACCCACGACGGCATCGACCTGGGGGCGTTCTGCCGGGCGTCGATGGCGCCCTACCTCGACTCGGACGACCTGTTCCTGATCACCAAGCAGGGCTTCGACTTCTTCCACGAGAAGTTCGGGGTGCGCTACCCGCTGCCGAAGTACGACCAGCTCTGGGTGCCCGACTTCAACGCCGGCGCGATGGAGAACTTCGGCTGCGTGACGCACGCCGAGTCGCACTACCTGTTCCGCTCGCAGGTCACCGACTTCGAGTACGAGCAGCGGGCCAACACGATCCTGCACGAGCTGGCCCACATGTGGTTCGGCGACCTGGTCACCATGCGCTGGTGGAACGACCTGTGGCTCAACGAGTCGTTCGCCGAGTGGGCCAGCCACTGGTGCAACAGCAACGCCACCCGGTTCACCGAGGCGTGGACGACGTTCCTCTCCATCCGGAAGAACTGGGGCTACCGGCAGGACCAGCTCTCCTCCACCCACCCGGTCTACACGGAGATGCCGGACATGGAGGCCGTCGAGGTCAACTTCGACGGCATCACCTACGCCAAGGGCGCGAGCGTGCTCAAGCAGCTCGTCGCGTACGTGGGCGAGGAGCCGTTCGTGGCCGGGCTGCGGGCGTACTTCGGCAAGCACGCCTGGGGCAACGCCACCTTCGACGACCTGCTCACCGAGCTGGAGGCGGCCTCCGGCCGGGAGCTGCGCAAGTTCGCGGCGCAGTGGTTGGAGACCGCGCAGGTCAACACGCTGCGCCCGGAGCTGACGATCGGCGCGGACGGCACGTACGAGCAGGTGGTGGTCCGGCAGGAGGCGCCGGCCTCGTTCCCGACGCTGCGGACCCACCGCATCGGTGTGGGCCTGTACGACCTGACCGACGGGCGGCTGGTCCGCCGTGAGCGGCACGAGGTGGACGTGACCGGCGAGCGGACGGACGTCGCCGAGCTGCGCGGTGTCCGCGCCGCCGACGTGCTGCTGCTGAACGACGACGACCTGAGCTACACCAAGCTGCGCCTCGACGACCGGTCGATGGCGACGGTGGTGCAGCACATCGGGGGCTTCGAGTCGTCGCTGGCGCGGGCGCTGTGCTGGACGGCGGCGTGGGACATGACCCGGGACGCCGAGCTGGCGGCCCGCGACTACGTCGCGCTGGTGCTCGCCGGGCTGCCCGCCGAGACCGACATCAACCTGGTCACCGCCACCCTGCGCCAGGCGACCACGACGCTGACCCTCTACGCCGACCCGGCCTGGGCGCCGACCGGCTGGGCCGGCCTGGCCCGCGCGGCGAAGGACGCGCTCGCCGCTGCCGAGCCGGGCAGCGGGTTCCAGCTGGCCTGGGCCCGGGCGTACGCCTCGGCGGCCCGCTCCGACGAGGACCTGGCCACCCTGCGCGGCTGGCTGGACGGCTCCGCCGTGCCCGCCGGGCTGACGGTGGCCACCGAGCTGCGGTGGACGGTGCTCGGGGCGCTCGTGGCCAACGGCGCGGCCGGCGCCGCCGAGATCGAGGCGGAGCTGGCCAGCGACCGCACCGCCAGCGGCGAGCGGGAGGCCGCGTACGTGCACGCGCTGGCGCCGACGGCGGAGAACAAGGCCGCCGTGTGGGCGCTGCTGACCGGCCCAGACGCGCTGCCCAACTGGCGGCACCGGGCGCTGTTGCAGGGCTTCGCGCACCCGGCGCAGGTGGAGCTGGTCGCCCCGTACCGGGAGCGGTACTTCGCGGCGATCGGTCAGGTGTGGGCCACCCGGGACAGCGAGCCGGCGCAGGAGTTCGCGCAGCTGGCGTACCCGACCTACCTGGTGGAGGACGACACGGTGGCGGCCACCGACGCGTGGCTGGCCGGCGACGGGCACCCCGGCCCGCTGCGCCGGCTGGTCGCCGAGGGCCGCGACGGCGTGGTGCGGGCGCTCAGGGCCCGCGCGAGGGACGCCCAGAGCGCCTGATCGAACGCACTCGACCGAGGGGCCGGCGTGGGCGGGAGCCCGCGCCGGCCCCTCGGCGTTATCGTGGCGGAAGGAGGTGGACGTGATGGCACAGCCGACGTACGAGTGGCGGCCACCCGAGCGGAGCTGGCGCGAGCAGGACCTGCGCGACCTTCCGGAAGACGGGAACCGCTACGAGATCATCGACGGGAGCCTGCACGTGACCCCACCCGCCGGACCTGACCATCACGAGCTGGCGGACGACATCCGCATGGCGGTGAGGCAGACCACTCCGCCGGGCTGGCGGGTCATCCGGGAGATCGGGATACGGGTACCCGGTGGCAATCTGATTCCGGACATCACCGTGCTGAAGCCCGGCGCTCCCCAGAGCCGAATGTGGGCCGAGCCGACGGACATCGCGCTCGTCGTCGAGGTGGAGTCGCCGAACAGCCGGCGGCATGACCGTTTCACGAAGCCCGCCCTCTGTGCCGAGGCCGGCATTCGCTCCTACTGGCGGGTGGAGCGGGGCGACTTCGGCCCGGTGATGTACCGCTACCAGCTGGGCAAGGACGAGCACTACGAGCTGTTGGGCACGGTGGGGCCGGATGATCCGGTCAACGTGGACGAGCCGTGGCCGATGACGCTGGACCCGAGCGCCTGGCCGCGCTGAACCAGCCCCGAACAGACCGAACCCCGGCCCGCGGACGCGGACCGGGGTTCGTCGTACGGGTGCCGCTCAGCCCTTGCCGGCGTGGCTGGCGAGCTGGTCGAGGCCGTTGATGATGCCGCCGGCCAGGTCGCCTCCGCTGAACGCGCCGACCATGGACAGCGCGGCCAGCTTGGCGTACGTGTCGGGGATGCGCTTGCGGGCGTGCCGCCCGGTGACGATCTCCAGCTGACGCTGGTTGGGCGACACCGCGATCAGCACGGACTTGTCGGGGTCGGCGAGCTGGCGGTGCAGCCGCTGGGCGTGCTCCCGGATCGGCTCGTCGAGGCCTCCGACGAAGACCGAGAAGACCAGGCCGGTGCCCTGGTCGGCCAGGCGCAGCGCCTCGTCGATGCGCAGCAACTGGCGGGTCGAGAACGGCCCGTCCAGCACCTCGGGCGGATTCTCCGTCCTGGTCTGCTCCTCACCAACGGTCACTTGCGCCTCCGGTTCCACCGGCCGGCGCCTCGACGCTGGCCTGCTCAAGCTTGTGGCTGGTCAGCGCCGGCGCCTGCGCGCCCGCCGCCAGCGCGGTGCCGGCCGAGTCGGCCAGCTGCTCCGGGCGGGCCAGGAACCAGACCGGAGTGAAGTCGAAGGGCCGGCCCGGCCGGTAGCGCTTGGCGCCACCGCCGCCGCCGGTACCACCGCCGCGGCTACCGGCGTACGCCAGACCCGCGATGACCAGCACGGCGGCCGCCGGGATGCCGACGAAGACCAGCAACGTCTCGGTAACAGACAATCCCAACGCCCCCAGGCGGAAGAAGGACCTCGAACAACCGGGTCGGATGAACGATCACGATGGCGACCGCCCGACTCCGTCGCCATTCACGTTAGCGGAGTCGACGGCCCGCCAGATTGCGGGGTGCCGATCCCATCCGTCACTGCAGTTCTCCAGTTGCGCAGCGGTCGCGATGAGCCGCGCGTCGTCGCCGTACCGGCCGGTGAGCAGCACCCCGACCGGCAGGCCGTCGGACGTCGTGCCCACCGGGAGGGAGACCGAGGGATCGCCGGTGACGTTGAAGATGGCGCAGTAGGGCGAGAATCGGCGTTGCCGGTCGAAATCGGCCGCGGGGTCACCGTCGGCGGTGAACCAGCCGACGGGCGCCTGCGGGGCGGCCAGGGTGGGGCAGAGCAGCAGGTCACATCCGGCGGTGCGGCGGACGCCCAGGCGGACCTGCGCCTGCAACTCGCCGAGGGTGGCGGCCAGGGTGCCGGCGGAGACCTCGGCGCCCCGGGCCCGCAGCAGCCGGGTCAGCGGAAGCAGCTCCGACTCCCGTTGCGGCGGCACCGGGGCGAGCGCCAGCACGTACCAGATGATCTCGAACAGCGGCCACGCCTCCGGCCCGAGCGGCGGCGGCACCTCGACCACCTCGTGGCCGGCGGCGGTGAGCAGCGCGGCGGCCCGGTCCACGGCGGCCACGCAGTCGGGGTGGATCGGCTCGTCGGCGAGCATCGGGGTGGTGAACCGGCCGATCCGCAGCCGGCCGGGCTCGGCCCGGCGGGCGGCGGCCAGGTAACCGCCGGGCGGCGCGACAGGCGGCAGGTAGGGCTCGCCGGGCACCGGCACGGCCATGACGTCGAGCAGGGCGGCGACGTCGGTGACGGTCCGGCCGAGCGGCCCGCTGGTGGGCAGGCCGAACGCGCCGGAGCCGAGCGGCCCGCCGGAGACGAGGCCTCGGCTGGGCTTGTAGCCGACCAGGCCGCAGAGCGACGCCGGAATGCGCAGCGAGCCGCCGCCGTCGGAGCCCTGGGCGACCGGGACCAGCCCGGCCGCCACCGCGGCCGCCGCGCCGCCGCTGGACCCGCCGGCGGTGTACGCGAGCTGCCACGGGTTACGCGCCGGTGGCGCGACACGGCCCTCGGAGTAGAGCGAGCAGCCCAGCTCGGAGGTGGTGGTCTTGCCCAGGCTGACCAGGCCGGCCGCCTTCATGAACCGGACCACGTCGGCGTCGACCGGCGGGACGAAGTCGACGAAGGCGGCCGACCCGAAGGTGGTGCGGACCCCGGCGGTGAGGGTGAGGTCCTTGATCGCCGTCGGTACGCCGTGCAGCGGGCCGCGCCCCTCGGCGGGCACGGCGTCGGCCGCGCGGGCGGCCTCCCGGGCCAGGTCCGGTGTGACCGTGACGAACGCGCCCACGGTGTCGCCGATCGCGGCCACCCGGCGCAGACAGTGCTCGACCAGGTCGACGCTGGACAGCTCGCCACCGGCCATGGCGGCGGCCTGCTCCAACGCGGTCAGGTCGTGCATCTCGGCCATCCCGTCATCCTGCCGGCCGCCGGCCCCCCGGCGCGCCCGACACGCGCCGACGACCGAGGCGGACCGACCGGACCGGACTCCCGACACACAGC
>NZ_QGKR01000172.1 GCF_003172955.1 Micromonospora acroterricola
GGGCCCCCCGCCGGAGGCCGCCGTGACCGTGCCGCCGGCCGCGCCCGCGTCCGACCCGCCGGCGGCGCTGATCCGGCCACCGGTGCCCGGCCGCGCCACGGTCCGCGCGCCGATCGTCGGCACCTTCTACCGGGCGCCGGAGCCCGGCGCGGCGCCGTTCGTCGCGGTGGGCGACCTCGTCCGTCCAGGTCAGCCGGTCGCCATCGTCGAGGCGATGAAGTTGATGAACGAGGTGAGCGCGGACCGCGCCGGCCGCGTGGCCGCGATCCTCGTCGAGGACGGCCAGCCAGTGGAGTACGACCAGCCGCTGGTCGAGCTGGATCCGGTCTGATGGCGGGGTGGGATGATCCATGTTCGAGACCGTGCTGATCGCCAATCGGGGCGAGATCGCGCTGCGGGTGCTCCGGGCCTGCCGGGAACTCGGCGTCCGGACGGCGGTGGTGTACTCCGCCGCGGACGCCGACTCGGCCGCGGTCCGTCTCGCCGACCAGGCCGTCCGGATCGGACCGGCGTCGAGTCGACGCAGCTACCTCAACGCCGCCGCGATCGTGGAGGCGGCCCGGCAGGTGGGCGCGCAGGCCGTGCACCCCGGCTACGGCTTCCTCTCCGAGGACGCCGACTTCGCCGAGATCTGCGCGGACAACGGGCTGACCTTCATCGGCCCGCCGCCGGCGGTGATGGCGGCGCTGGCCGACAAGTCCTCGGCGCGGGCCCTGATGAGCCGTGCGGGCCTGCCGCTGCCGGCGGGCAGCGTCCAACCGGTGCCGACCGCCGCCGCGGCGGCCGAGGTGGCCGACGCCATCGGCTACCCGGTGATCGTGAAGGCCGCCGCCGGCGGTGGCGGCCGGGGGATGACCGTGGTGCGCGCACCGGGCGAGCTGGCCCGGGCGTACACCCGCACCCGGGCCGCCGCGCAGGCCGCCTTCGGCGACGACCGGGTGTACGTCGAGCGGTACCTCACCGAGGCCCGGCACGTCGAGGTGCAGGTGCTCTGCGACGGGCACGGCAACGGCGTGCACCTGGGCACCCGCGACTGTTCGGTGCAGCGCCGGCACCAGAAGCTGGTCGAGGAGGCGCCGGCGCCGGCGCTGTCCACCAGCACGCTCGACACCATCGCGGAGACCGCGTTGCGGGGCGCGCTGGAGGTCGGCTTCGTGGGCGCCGGCACGCTGGAGTTCCTGGTCGACGCCGAGGAACACTTCCACTTCCTGGAGATCAACTGCCGGATCCAGGTGGAGCATCCGGTCACCGAGATGGTCACCGGGGTGGACCTGGTGCACGAGCAGCTGCACATCGCCGCCGGGGTGCCGCTGCGCTGGCGGCAGGAGGAGATCCGCCTGCACGGCGTCGCGGTGGAGTGCCGGGTCAACACCGAGGACCCGGAGCGCGGCTTCGCCCCGACCCCCGGCCGGCTGGAGCGGTTCACCCCGCCCGGCGGCCCGTTCACCCGCGTCGACACCCACGCCCGCGCCGGCTACGTGGTCGGCCCCTGGTACGACTCCCTGCTCGCCAAGGTGGTGGTCTGGGCGCCGGACCGGGAGCTGGCGCTCAACCGCCTGGAGCGCGCCCTGGAGGAGTTCGACATCGCCGGGCCGGGCGTGCGAACCACCATCCCCTTCGTCCGGCGGGTGCTCGACGACGCCGCGTTCCGCAAGGGCCGCTACACCACCGGCCTGGTCGACCGCCTGCTCGCCGCTCCCGGCCCGACCCCCGCACCGCGCCCCGCGCCCGCCGCGAAGCCCGACGTAACCCACAGGAGGAACCGATGACCGTCACCCATGGTCACCCGCTGACCGCCGAGATCACCGACATCCTGGTGGCGCACTGCGGGCTGGACGCCGACGCCGCGGCCCGGGCGCCCGCCGCGTCGCTGGAGGAGCTGGGCATGGACTCGCTCGCCCTGCTGGAGCTCTCCGCGGTCGTCGCCGACCGGTGGCAGGTGAGCATCCCGGAGCAGTCCGGGCAGCTCAGCATCCCCGCGGTGGCCGACCTGGTCGCGCGCCGCTCCGACCCACCCGGGCACACCGAGAACGGCGTGTTCATCGACGCGCCGCTGGCACTGGTCTGGGAGATCACCAACGACGTGGCGAACTGGACCGAGCTGTTCACCGAGTACGCCGTGGTGGAGATCCTGCACCGCGACGGGCACACCGTGCGGTTCCGGCTCACCATGCACCCCGACGAGAACGGGGTGTCGTGGAGCTGGGTCAGTGAACGCACCGCCGACCCGGTCAGCCGGCAGGTCCGGGCGCACCGGGTGGAGACCGGACCGTTCGAGTACATGCGGATCCACTGGCGCTACACCGAGGAGCTCGGCGGCACCCGCATGACCTGGACGCAGGACTTCGCCATGAAGCCGACCGCGCCGGTCGACAACGCCGCGATGACCGAGCGGATCAACACCAACAGCGCCATCCAGCTCGCGGTCATCAAGGACCGGCTGGAACGGATCGCGCGGCAGCGCGACGGGCAGGGCCGCCCGGCGGCCGGCGACGAGCCGACGGAGGCCGGCGATGAGTGACCTGAGCACCCGGCCGGTCGCCGCCCGGGACGTACCCGCCGACCGGCGGCGCGGTGGCGAGCTGCGCGTGCTGCTCGGCCCCCGGACCGTCGGCAGCACCTCCGGCTTCCTCGGGGTGGCCACCCTCGCGCCGGGGGAGCGGATCGCCGAGCACTACCACCCGTACAGCGAGGAGTTCCTGTACGTGGCGCGCGGTGCGATCACGGTGGACCTGGACGACCAGCCCACGCTGCTGGCCGCCGGCGAGGCGCTGTTCGTGCCGGTGAACGTGCGGCACCGGCTGCGCAACACCGGCGTGGAACCGGCCGAGGTGGTCTTCCACCTGGGACCGCTGGCCCCGCGCCCGGAGCTGGGACACGTCGACACCGAACTCGTCGAACAGCGGGGTGGATCGTGAGCGCGAGGAGTGAGCCGGGTTTGCGAGCCCCGCAGTCGCGAACAAAGGTGACGTCGTGATTAGGCGCCGCACGGTGGTGACCGGCGTCGGGGTGGTCGCCCCCGGCGGCGCCAGCCGGGACCGCTTCTGGAAGACGATCACCGAGGGGCGTACCGCCACCCGGCGGATCAGCTTCTTCGACCCGTCGGCGTTCCGCTCGCAGATCGCCGCCGAGTGCGACTTCGATCCGGTCGCCGCCGGCCTCACCGAGGCCGAGCGACGCCGGGCCGACCGGTACGTCCAGTTCGCGCTGGCCTGCTCCGCCGAGGCGGTCGCCGACGCCGGCCTGGTGCTGACCGACGCGGAGCGGGACCGCGCCGGAGTGGTGCTCGGCACCGCCGTGGGCGGCACGATGGCCCTGGAGCAGGAGTACGTGACGGTCAGCGAGAACGGCCGGCGCTGGCTGGTCGACGCGGCACGCGGCGGCCCGTACCTCTACCAGGCCCTGGTGCCCAGCAGCCTGGCCGCCGACGTGGCCTGCCGGCACGGGCTGCACGGCCCGGCGCAGGTGGTGTCCACCGGCTGCACCTCCGGCATCGACGCCATCGGCTACGCCCACCAGTTGATCGTGGACGGTGAGGCGGACGTGGTGCTGGCCGGCGCCGCCGACTCGCCGATCTCGCCGGTCACCGTCGCCTCCTTCGACGCGATCAAGGCGACCAGCCCGGACAACGACGACCCGGCGCACGCCTCCCGCCCGTTCGACGCCGACCGGCACGGGTTCGTGCTGGCCGAGGGCGCGGCGGTGCTGGTGCTGGAGGAGGCGGGCCACGCGCGGCGGCGCGGCGCGCACGTCTACTGCGAGGTCGCCGGGTACGCCAGCCGCAGCAACGGCTACCACATGACCGGCCTGCGTCCGGACGGGCTGGAGATGGGGCTGGCCGTCTCCGACGCGCTCAAGCAGGGACGGATCGCGCCGGAGCAGGTCTCCTACATCAGCGCGCACGGCTCGGGCACCCGGCAGAACGACCGGCACGAGACGGCGGCGTTCAAGCGGGCGCTGGGCCAGGCCGCGTACCGGATACCCATCAGCTCGATCAAGTCGATGGTCGGGCACTCGCTCGGCGCGATCGGGTCGATCGAGATGGCCGCGTGCGCGATGGCCATCGAGTTCGGCGTGGTGCCGCCGACGGCCAACTGGAGCACCCGGGACCCGGAGTGCGACCTGGACTACGTGCCGAACGAGGCGCGGGAGGTCCCGGTGGACGTGGCCCTCTCGGTGGGCAGCGGGTTCGGCGGATTCCAGTCGGCCATGGTGTTCCGCCGGCTGCCCGGGGTGGTGGCGGCGTGAGCGGCTACGGGGGCCGGGCCGGCGCCGCTTCTGCGGCGGTGGTCCGGTGAGCGCCCGCGCGGTGGTGACCGGCATCGGCGTGGTCGCGCCGACCGGCGTCGGCGCCGACGCGCACTGGCGTGCCGTGCTGGCCGGCACCCGGCGGACCGGGCCGATCACGTTGTTCGACCCGGCCGGCTACCCGACCCGCTTCGGCGGGGAGGTGCCCGACTTCACCGCCGACTCCTACGCCGACAGTCGGCAGTTGGTGCAGACCGACCGGTGGACGCACCTCGGCTTCGCCGCCACCCGGCTGGCGCTGGCCGACGCCGGGCTGCCCGACCGGGCTCCCGACCCGTACGGCTACGCGGTGACCCTGGCCAGCTCGTCGGGGGGCAACCTGTTCGGGCAGCGGGAGCTGCAACGGCTCTGGGGTGGCGCGTCGCGCACCGTCGGGGCGTACCAGTCGATCGCGTGGTTCTACGCGGCCAGCGTCGGGCAGCTCTCCATTCACCACCAGTTCAAGGGCCCGAGCGGTGTGCTGGTGGCGGAGACGGCCGGCGGGCTGGACAGCCTGGCGCACGCCGCCCGCGCGGTGCGCCGGGGCACGCCGGTGGTGATCGCCGGGGCCACCGAGTGCCCGCTGAGCCCGTACGCGCTGGCCTGCCAGCTGCGCTCCGGGCTGCTCAGCGACGTGGCCGACCCGGAGCGGGCGTACCGGCCGTTCGACGCCGCGGCCAGCGGCTATCTGCCGGCGGAGGGGGGTGCGGTGTTCGTGGTGGAGGAGCTGGGGCACGCGTTGGCGCGGGGTGCCCGGATATACGGGGAGGTGAGCGGCTGGGGCGCCACCCATGACGCCGCGCACACCACGGCGGACAGCGCGGGTGACCCGGCCCAGTACGCCCGGGCGATGCGGCTGGCCCTGGACCGGGCCGGCGTCGCGGCGGCCGGGATCGACGTGGTGCTGCCCGACGCCCTCGGCGTGGCCCGCTACGACCGCAGCGAGGCCGAGGCGTTGCGGGCCGTGTTCGCCGACCGGCCGCCCCCGGTGACCACACAGAAGCCGCTGACCGGGCGGGCGCACCAGGGTGGCTCGGCACTGGACGTCGCCACCGCGCTGCTCGCCTTCGCACACGACACGCTGCCCGCGTCCGCCGGCCCGGACGAGGTGGCCGACGGGTGTGAGCTGGACTTTCTCCGCGAGCACCGCCGGCCGCGCAGCCGGCTCGCGCTGGTGTGCGCGCGGGGCTTCGACGGGTTCAACAGCGCGCTGGTCCTGCGCGGGGCCGCGCCGGTGAGGGGAGAGACGTCATGAGCGAGCAGCGGGCCCGTGTGGTCTTCCTGGTGCGGGTGCCGGCGCCGCGCACCGAGCGGTTCCTGGCCGCGTACGAGGCGGTCCGGCACCTGGTCGCCGGCGGCGTGCCGGGACACCTGGTCGACCAGGTCTGTCGCTCGTCGACGGACCCGGAGCAGTGGCTGATCACCAGCGAGTGGGCGAGCCTGGCCGACTTCGAGAGCTGGGAACGCAGCCCCGAGCACCGGGACCTGGTGCGCCCGATGCGGGAGTGCTTCACCGACGCCCGCTCACTGCGCTTCCACATCCACGCCGAGACTCCCACCCCCGCCCTGGCCCCAGCGCCGCCGGGTTGACCACGCTCGGCCCGTGGCGCCGGCGGGCGACAGCCCGGTCGCTCAGCCGGTCAGGCTGACCTCGGCCAGGTAGACGCAGGTCCGCTCCTCGTGGGAGGAGTAGTAGCTGACCCACAGCAGGTCGTCGTGCCAGACCATGCCGGGGTAGCTGGTGTCGCCGCCGGAGGGCAGCGCGACCAGTTCGGTCAGCTCGCCCCGCTCCGGGTCCACGGCACAGACCGCGGTGCGCACCTCGCCGTCGAGCAGGCGTACCCCGGCCAGCAGCCGCCCGTCGGGCAGCCGGAGCAGCGTCGGCCCGCCGATCTGGACCCCCAGGTCGACCCAGCTCCAGTCCCGGTACGGCGGGCGGGCCCGGCCGAGCTGCGCGGTGGCGGCGTCACCGTCGCGGCGCAGCAGGCAGATGGCGCTGCCGTCCGGGTCGACGACCAGCCCCGACTCGTTGGGGTAGCCGCCCTCGAACAGCGTCGGCACCCACGGCTGGAGGTCGATGCCGTCGGTGCTGCGGTAGAGGCGGGCGAACCGTGGCTCACGGGTGGCGTAGCCGACGCCGTACATCGCGCCGTCGTGCCAGGCCGCCCGCCACACCCAGACGCCCGGTTCGCCCACGGGGAGCGGGTCGCCCCAGGCGTGCCCATCCGCGGAGAGCCAGGTTACCGTCTCGAACGTCTTGGCGGTCTCTCCGGTGGCCGCCGCCGCCAGCAGTTGCAGCCGCCCGTCGGGCCGTGGCACGAAGCGCGGATCGCGGAGGTCGGCACCGGCCAGGCGGACGACCGCCGCGGAGGTCCAGGATCGCCCGTCGACCGAAGTCAGCACGCGGAGCACGCCGTCGTCGGAGAGGTGGGTCCGTGCCTCGCGGAAGGCGCAGAACCAGCTCCCGGCGTACCGAACCAGGTCGGTGAACGCGCTGTGTGGCGCGCTGTCGCCGATCCGGCGGACGGCGGCGACCTCGGCGGTGCTGCGGCGGGTGGGTGACGACGTCATGCGCGGCGGCCTCCTGGCGCTGGGGGAGTGGGGCGTCCCGGGCGCCGGCCGGTGCCGGGTTGGCTCGGCCGGTGTTCCCGGTGCCGAGCGTCGCCCGGCTGCCCGGGCCCGGTGACGACGGCCGACGCTAGTCGCCCCTGCCGGCGCCCATGCGGCCACGAGACGAACGCGCGACGAACTCCCGGACGGTGTGTGACCGGTGCTGTCGGATTGATGTCGCCCGCGCGGCGGCCTCGGCGCGCTGGGCTGGCGTGGTGGCGCCGGCCGGTCACGATGGCGGTGGGCCGGCCGTTCACGTCGCGCGTGGACGGGTGGTTTCGTGGCGACGGTGCGGGTGACGGCCGGCTCGTCGGCCATCGGCTCCTGGACGGTGACGCTCACGTTGCCGTCGGGCGCGACGGTCACCAACGCCTGGAACGCCAACCGCAGCGGTGACAGCGGGGCCACGCGCTGGACGAACGTGGCCTACAACGGCCAGGTCGGCGCCGGTCAGTCGACCGAGTTCGGGTTCCAGGGCAGCGGCACCGCCGCCAGCCTGGCCCCGACCTGCGCCGCGGGCTGACGCCACACCGGCCGGGGTGGAGGGTCGCCGGACTCCTCCGCCCCGGCCGACGCGTCGCCGTCGGGTGAGGGCAGCTGGCGGTCGGCCGCGTCGCTGGGGGGTGCCGGTCGCCGCCTTTGGAGCTGAATCGTTTGCGACATCACCGACTTGACGGAGAACGGCAGCGCCGTCTCCATGATGTCGTCACCGCGGCTCAGCGGACGGCGAGCACCAGCCAGTGCGCCTGAATCGTCCACGACATCAGCTCCAAAGGCACAACCCCCAACCTCCCCATCCCGCCTATGAAGGAACCACCGCGGCTGTCCACCAGGGACCGCCCGGCGCCTCCCGCCTGCGGGCCGGTCTGGCCGCGGTTCCGGTCCCGGTCAACCCCGACTTCCCCGACCTAGCCGACGAGGCGGCGTTCCCAGGCCCAGGCGGCGATCCCCACCCGGTTGCGGGCCTGGAGCTTTATCTGCACGCTGGCCAGGTGGGTCTTGACCGTGCCGACGGCGATGAAGAGCCGGGGTCGAAGGTCGTCACCACGACCACCCGTCCCATCGCAGCCACTGGAGGAACAACGACTCAGCCCGGTGACGGCGCTGGGCATCGACGGCTGAGCGTCGCCGGGTGGGTCGGCGCCGAGGTCTCGGCGCCGGCCCACGGCGGATGGTCAGTTGGGGTTGTTGGCGTGGGTCAGCGTCTCCCAGGCGACGAAGAGGTTGTTGCTGCCGGCGGGTCGCTGTTGCAGCGTGAGGGTCTGGGTGTTCGTCATGACGTTGCCCAGGCGGTTGCCCATCGCGTTGAAGCCGACCTCGGTGACGGGGCCGAGGCCGCGGGTGAGGCTGCCCCCGCAGAGCCAGGAGGGCGGCGCCTCCCCGAGCTGGTAGCGCGAGTGGAAGCCGAGCGCCTGCCGCAACCGCTCACCGACCTGCGGATACAGGTCCCGTCCCTGTATCCGGGAGGTCTCCGCGACGTGCGAGATGGCGGAGATCCCGTACCCGGTGTGGACGAAGTCCCGGCAGGTCTCCTGCGCGAGGCCGGCGACGAACGTCGACTGGCCCTGCCAGTAGCCGATGATCTCGGCACTGGTGTCCAGACCGCTGCCGGGAACCGTGTAGGGCAGCGCGCCGTCGCTGGGCAGGTAGACGAAGGCCCGGGTGCGGTTGAGGAAACGGGTGACCGCCGCGTCGTAGGCGGCACGGTCCTCCAGGAAGACGGCGATGCCGACGGCGGCCTCCATCATGGTCAGCTCCCAGTTGCCGTTGCTGTTCGACCCGTTGCGCACGACCGGCAGGTAGACGGTGCGCAGCATGGTGGCGAAACGGTTGGCGTTGGGCCAGCTCGTGTACGTGTACTTGATGATTTCGGCGGCCCGGGGCCAGACCGAGGCGGCCCAGCCGGTCTGCAGCGGCGCGTTGCTGCCGGTGTGCGCGGTGATCGTGGCGGACCACGCATCCATGATCTGGATCGACTTCTGGGCATACCGGGCGTCTCCGGTGAGGTACCAGGCGAGCGCGTCGGTGTACGCGGCGATCGCGTCCTCACGCTCGTCGGTGCAGCCGTTGTTGGGGTTGGAGTACGAGCCGCACTCGACGACCGGGCGGGGAGCCGGGGTGCGCGACAGGGAGGCGTACCGGCTGCTCATCATCTGGTTGTACGCCGACGCCCACGGCTGCGCGCCCGCCTGGACCCGGCCGCGGACGAAGTCGAGCTGGCCCCGGCTGACCAGCACCCCGGGGTGGGTGAAGCCGCCCGACGGCGGCGGCGTGCCTCCGCCGGTTGGCAACGTCCAGGTCTGGTTGGCGGTGCCGGTGCAGCTCCAGATCTGCAGCGGGGTGCCGTCGGCGGAGCTGGGGCCGGTCGCGTCGAGGCACTTGCCGGACGTCGGGTTGACCAGTTGCCCGGCGTTGGACGACCACTGCTGCGCCCCGGTGCCGTTGCAGTCGTAGATCTGCGCCCGGGCGCCGTTGGCGGTGCTGCCGGCGGCGATGTCGAGGCACTTGCCGAGCGCCCTGATCGTGCCGTCGTCGGCCACCGTCCACTGCTGGGCGCCGGAGCCGTTGCAGGTGTAGAGCTGGACCTGGGTGTTGTTGGCCGGGTTTTCGCCGGCCACGTCGACGCACTTGCCGCCGTACCCGGTGATGGGGCCCGTCGCGGCCGCGGACGCGGCGGTGGCGGTGACCGCCAAGGTTGTCGGTACGGCGAGCAGGGCCGCGACGAGCGCGGCGACCAACCGGGTGCGGGGCCGGCGGGGGGTGGTGGTGACCCCATCCATTCGTCGCGCCATGTCTGGTCCTTCCGTGCGGCGGATACAACTGTAAAGTCTGTTAATCATTACAGTCATGCACATCGATATCAATGTCTCCGCCGCGCTGGTACTCCTCGCCGAGCAACTCCGACTCGGCGTTCGCGAGGCCGCTGACCAGAAAGGCGGTGACGTTCAGGCGTTGCTGGCATGGACCGCATTCGGGCGAAGCAGCCGTCCCGCCCGCCGGCCGCACCTAGCATCGGGGAAGGACCGTCCAGGACCCGTTCGATGGTGTCCGCAGGTACGGCGCCGGCACGGGGTGCCCGCCGTAGCCCGTACGTCCGATTCCCGACCCGCGACCAGGAGGCATCGGCATGAGCTACGTCAAGGCAAAGGACGGCACCAAGCTCTACTACAAGGACTGGGGCGAGGGGCCGGTCGTCACCTTCTCCCACGGCTGGCCGTTGAGCGCCGACGCCTGGGACGGGCAGATGCTCTTCCTCGTCCAGAACGGGTTCCGGGTGGTCGCGCACGACCGTCGCGGGCACGGCCGGTCGAGCCAGGCCCGCAACGGCAACGACATGAACGGGTACGCCGACGACCTCGCCGCCGTCATCGAGGCACTGGACCTGCGGGACGTCACCCTGGTCGGTCACTCCACCGGCGGGGGAGAGGTGGCCCGCTACATCGGCCGGCACGGGACGGAGCGCGTCGCCAAGGCCGTGCTCATCTCCGCCGTACCGCCGATCATGGTGCAGAGCGCGGACAACCCGGAGGGGCTTCCGATCAGCGTCTTCGACGACCTGCGGACCCAGCTCTTCGCCGACCGGTCGCAGTTCTACCAGGACCTGGCGCAGATGTTCTACGGCGCCAACCGGCAGGGCGCGAAGGTGTCGAAGGGCATCCTCGACCAGTTCTGGCTGTGGAGCATGCAGTCCGGTCTGTGGAACGCGTACGAGAGCATCAAGGCGTTCTCCGAGACGGACTTCCGGGACGACCTGGCGAAGTTCGACATCCCGACGTTGGTGATGCACGGCGAGGACGACCAGATCGTCCCGGTGAAGGACTCGGCGCACAAGACCGCGCAGCTCGTCGCGAACGCCGAGGAGATCTACTACCCGGGCGCCCCGCATGGCATCACGTCGACGATGCAGGACCAGGTCAACAAGGATCTCCTCGCGTTCCTGAAGAGCTGATCGGGGTCAGACGCGCTGGGCGCCGATGACCGAGAGCA
This sequence comes from Micromonospora acroterricola, assembly GCF_003172955.1. Classification (GTDB taxonomy): domain Bacteria; phylum Actinomycetota; class Actinomycetes; order Mycobacteriales; family Micromonosporaceae; genus Micromonospora; species Micromonospora acroterricola. Next base: position 10,885 of record NZ_QGKR01000172.1, read on the forward strand.
GCCGCAGCTTCTCGTCGCTCTCCGAGCCGGGCACGGCGGTGAAGACCAGCAGCGTCTGGGACTGGTCAGGGTCGACCAGGGTCTGGCAGTGCAGCTCCAGCGACCCGACCTCCGGGTGGACGAAGTGCTTCGGCGGGCAGTAGCCGCCCGGCACCGGGTGCTCCCGCCACAGCTCGGCGAACTCCGGGCTCGCGGCGAGCAGGGCGTCGACGATCGCCGCCGCCCGCGATCCCCGGCCGTCGCGGGTGTACGCCGCGTGCAGGTGCGCCACGAGGAGTCGGCTCTGCGTGGCGTGGTCCTCGGCCCGGTGCAACCGCCGTGTCCGTGGGTCGGTGAACCATCGGTGGTGCAGGCTGCGCGCCAGCCCGGTGTGCCGGGTCTCGTCGCCGAGCAGCGCGATCGCCGGCGCGGTCTGCGCCAGGGTCTCGCCGAGGTGGTTCACCACCTGGGCGGGGGTGTCCTGCAGCCGGTCGAGGATCCGCATCATGCCCGTGTTGACGTGGTCGGCCCGGACCGCGCGGTGGGGGACGGCGTGACCGGCGAGCTGGAACAGGTGGTCCCGCTCGGCGAGGGAGAGTCGCAGGCCACGGGCCAGCGCGGCGAGCATCTGCTCGGAGGGGTGCGGGCCCCGCTGCTGCTCCAGCCGGCTGTAGTAGTCGGCGGACATTCCGCTCAAAGCGGCCACTTCCTCGCGCCGCAGCCCACCGGTACGCCGGCGCTGGCCCCGGGGCAGCCCCACGTCCTCCGGCTGGAGGGCTTCCCGTCGGGTGCGCAGGAAGCTGGCGAGTTGGGCGCGGTCCACGGTGACTCTCCTTCGGTGGGTGCCGGCGGTTCGACCGACACGTGGGGTGCAACAGGCGGGCACGGCCGGGCTGTTCCGCTCCGGCGCAGAGCAGAGGACCCAAAGGGCGGGACCGGCCGGCCCCGGCCCGACGGCGCGGGCCGGGGGCGGCCGGCCCGGTCAGCGCTGGATGGACTTCGTCTCCAGGAACTCCTCCAGGCCGAAGCGACCGAACTCGCGGCCGTTGCCGGACTGCTTGTAGCCGCCGAACGGGGCCAGCGGGTTCCAGTGGCCGGCGTTCACGTCCACCTGGCCCACGCGCAGCCGCTTCGCGACCGCGAGCGCGTGCTCCGGCTCGCCGAAGACGCCACTGGTCAGGCCGTACAGGGTGCCGTTGGCGATGGCGACGGCCTCCTCCTCGTCGGCGTAGGGGATGATCGTCAGCACCGGGCCGAAGATCTCCTCCTGTGCGATCGCGGAGGTCGGATCGACGTCGGCGAAGATCGTCGGCTGGACGTAGGCGCCCTTCGCCAGGCCATCGGGCCGGTCCGGGCCGCCGAGGACCAGCCGGGCGCCGTCGGCGATGCCCCGCTCGATGTACCCGACAACCTTCCGCCGGTGTGCCTCGGACGCCATCGGGCCGATCCGGGTCGCCTCGTCGGTCGGGTCGCCGACCGTGTACTGCCTCGCCGCCTCGACGGCCAACGCCACGACCTCGTCCTGACGGGAGGCGGGCACCAGCATCCGCGGCCAGGCGCCGCAGACCTGCCCGCCGTTGGTGAACGCCATCATCAGGCCCCGGTTGACCGCCTCGGGCAGGTCGGCGTCGTCGAGGATGATGTTCGCGCCCTTGCCGCCCAGCTCCAGCGCGACCCGCTTGACGCTCGCCGCGGCCACCGCACCGATCCGCTGCCCGGCCCGGGTGGAGCCGGTGAAGGAGATCATGTCGATGTCCGGATGGGCGGAGAGTGCCTCGCCGACGACCGCTCCCGTGCCGTACACGACGTTGAACACGCCCGCCGGCACGCCCGCCTCGGCGGCGACCTCGGCGAGGATGCGCGCGGTCAACGGGGCGTTCTCGGACGGCTTGAGGACCATCGTGTTCCCCGCGAGCAGCGCCGGGGCCAGCTTGGAGACGACCTGCTGCAACGGGAAGTTCCACGGCGTGATCGCGCCGACCACGCCGATCGGCTCACGGACGATCAGCGAGTTGCCGACCTCCTCGGTCCAGGCGAAGTCGTCGGCCAGGCCGGCGACGGACTCGATCACCGCGGCCGGGAAGCCCACCTGGGCGGTCCGGGACATCCCGATCGGGGAGCCCATCTCGCTGGTGATCGCGGTGGCGATCTCCTCCTGGCGGGCGGCGAGGCCGGCGGCGAGGCGGTGCAGCACGTCCGCCCGCTGGTGGGGCGTGGTCGCCGCCCAGGCAGGGAAGGCGGCCCGAGCGGCGGTGACCGCCCGGTCGACGTCGGCGGCCGTGCCGGCCGGGGTCTCGGCGACCACGTCGCCGGTCGCCGGGTTAACGACGGGAAGGGTGCCGGCCGAGCCGGCGACGGTCTCGCCGCCGATCCAGTGGCCGGTGACGGTGTAGGTGGAAGGTGTCATGGACCGACCGTGGCACCGGCGCGGAACCCCAACCAGGTGCGCCTTGTCCAGGGCTTGGCGATCCCTGGCTGCGGCCGGGCCCGGTCAGAGCGCCAGGACGATACGGCCGGACGTCGCGCCGGCGTCCTGACGCGACCAGGCGTCCCCGACCGAGGCGAACGGCACGATCTCGTGGTCGACGGTGAGGCGGCCGGCTGCGGCGTGCCCGGCCACGACGGCCAGCGCCGCCGCCCGCTGCGCGGTCGACAGGCCGTTGTTGGTGTAGCCGATCATCCGCAGCGACCCGCTGCGCAGCACCGCGGACTCGATGGGCGCGGTCGCACCCGCGGCGCTGCCCAGGTTGACGAGGCGGCCACCCGGGCGCAGCACCCGCAGCGCCGCCGCGGCCGGGACGCCGAAGACCGGATCGAGGACGAGGTCGACCGGGCCGTCGGCGGCGTCGCGCAGCCGGTCGGCCATCGACGCGACGTCGTCGTCGGGGAACAGCGGGACGGAGACCGCAGCGCCGAGCGCCTCGGCCCGGGCCCGCGCCGAGGCGGAGCGGGCCACGGCGATCACCCGGCGCGCCCCGCCGAGCAGGGCCAGCTGGACGGCCGCCTGGCCGACCACACCGCCGGCGCCGAGCACGACGACCTGCTCACCGGCCGCCAGGTCGCCGGCGTGGGTCAGGGCGGCGTGCGCGGCGACCGCGGAGAGGCCGAGGGCGGCGAGCAGGGTCAGGGGTACGTCGGGAGGCAGCGCCACCACGTCGGCGGAGGGAACCGCGACCGTGGTCGCCATGCTGCCGTCGACTCCGGGCCGCATCCCGGCCGACGTGCCGAACCACACGGCGTTCCCGTCGGCGAGCCGGCCGACACCCTGCACGCCCGGCACGTACGGCGTCGTCGGCCGGCCGAAGTAGCTGGTGCCGGTGGCGCAGAGCACGTCGAGCGGGGTGATCGGCACAGCCTCGACGGTGACCGTGACCTCGCCGTCTTCCGGCACGGGCGCCGGCCGCTCGACGATCGTCGGCGGCGTGCCGCACGCGGTGAGCAGGGCCGCGCGTATCACGTGGCGATGTCCGGGTAGGGCAACGCGAAGTGCGCCAGCCGCAGACCGTAGGACTTCTGGTACTCCAGCGGCTCGGTGTTGTCCCGCTCGAAGAGGGCGATGAACAGGGTCAGGGTCAGAAACGGGTGCGCGCCCAGCTCGAAGAGCTTCACGTGGTCGTGGGTCGCCAGCGCCTCGCGCTCGACGTCGTCGAAGCGCAGCCAGGTGGTCGACTCGCCGGTGTGGCAGTTGAGGACGGCGTTGGCGCGTTCGGCCTCCCACCAGGCGACCAGCTCACGCGGCTCGTGGCGGTACCGCTCGACCAGCTCCGGGTCCCGGTCGACCGTGTAGAGGAACTTGTTCAGCAGGTACCTGCTCATGCCGTCGGCGCTCCGTTCGGGTACCAAGTGAAGTACGCCTCCATGGTGTGGAACAGGTCGAGGGTGTCGACGTGGTCGGCCTTCGCGCCGGCGCCGGCCACGCCCATCATGAGCATGAAGTCCATGAAGCCGTGGGTGGCGTTGCCGGGTGCGTGCAGGCTGTCCAGCGTGACCTCGCGCAGGCACCCGTCGAGGTCGCCGTTGGCGATCCACTCGACGGCCCGCTGGTCGAACTCCGGGTCCGGGCCGTGCGGCCCGAACTGCCGGGGCCCGCCCAGCTCCAACGAGAGGTGGCCGGTGCCGATGACGGCCACCCGCAGGTGCGAGGGCCACGACTCGACGATCTCCCGGATCGCCTCGCCGAGCTGGACGAAGCGCTTCGGCTGCGGCAGGGGCGGCGCGAAGATGTTCGTGTAGATCGGGACGATCGGCAGGTCGGCCTCGGGCCGCAGCGTGATGATCGGGCAGGTGATGCTGTGGTCGATCCGCAGTTCGTTGCTGAACGCGAGGTCGAAGCCGGCGTCGAGGCCAGCCCGCAGGATGTGCCCGGACAGGTCCTCCTGGCCCTTGAGCAGCATCCGGGGCAGGCCGAACTCGCGCTCCTCGTTGTACCAGTTGGCGTCGTAGCTGGGCGCCTTGCCGACCAGGAACTGCGGCATGTTGTCCAGCCAGAGCTGGTGGAAGTGGTCCGAGCCCACCATCACCAGCACGTCGGGCCTGGCCCGGGTCAACGTCTCCCGGAAGGCCAGGATCTTGCTGGTCCACTCGTCCGCGAACGGTGGCCGGTCCTCGCCGGTCGCCGTGCTGGCCCGGTAGTAGAACGGGTGGTGGGTGGAGGCGATGACCGCGACGACGGTGGCCATGCCACTCCTTTCGCTGAGAGGGGGCTCAGGGTTCGTAGACGGCGTTGCGGTCCACGGTGCGGTAGATCTCCATGCCGAGCGGGCGGCGCCGCTCCTCGGCGAGGTGCCCGAGCAACCCGGCCGCCCGGGCGAGCAGGGCGAAGCCGCGCAGCATCTCGACGGGGAGCCCGAGGTCGGCGAGGGCCGCGCCGCAGACCCCGGCGCCGTTGAGCGGCAGGCTTCGGCCGAGCACCTGCGGGTGCACGCGTCCGATCGCCTCGAACAGCCGCAGGTGGGGGCCGTGCAGGCCCTCCTCGGTGGCGATCTGGATCAGGACGGGAGTGCGGGGGTCCTGCTCCTTGTGGACGGGGTGCCCGAGCCCGGGGACCAGCCGGCGCTCCTGCCGTGCCCGGGTGACCGCGTCGAGTGCCACCGCGTCGTAGTCGGTGACCTCGCCGGCCTGCGCGAGCGTGTCGGCGAGGAAGCGTCCACAGTCCTCGGTGACGCCGAGGAAGCGGGAGCCACCGCCGAGCAGGCCGGCGGCGAGCGCGCCCTGGAGTGACTCGGGCGCGGAGAGGTAGGTGAGCCGGGCGGCGATCGCCGTGGGCGTGAACCCGTGGTCGGCGAGCGCCACGAGCACCGCCTCGAAGACCCGTACCTCGCCCGGGGTGGGCCGGCGGCCGGCGACCAGCCAGTACGCCAGCTCACCGAAGCCGACACTGCCCATCAGGTCGGCGGCCAGGTCCTGCCCGAGCAGCGAGATCGTGGTCGGGTCGGACGTGCCGATCCCGGTCGGGAAGCTCAGCTCTTCAGCCACGCGCGGATCTCCTCGCCGTGCTCGTCGAGCCCGGGCGGCGGCAGCTCGTACCGGGCGGGGGTGTCGGAGAAGGTGATGGGGTTGCGGACGCCGGGCACGTCGCCGACGGCGACGACCGGGTCGAGCCCCAGCTCCTGGGCGAGCGCCACGCCGCCGTCGATGGTGTTGATCGGCGCGCAGGGGACGCCGGCGGCCAGCAGGTCCCGGAACCACTCGTCCTTGGTGCGTTTGGCGAGCCGCTCGACGAGCAACGGCCGCAGCTGCTCGCGGTTGGCGGTGCGGTCCTGGTTGCGCCCGAACCGTGGGTCGTCGGGCAGGCCGGGCAGGTCGAGCACCTGGCACAGCTTGCGGAACTGCCCGTCGTTGCCGGCGATGACGATAAGCTCGCCGTCCGCGGTGGGCAGCGGCTCGTACGGGAAGAGGCTGGGGTGCGCGTTGCCCATCCGGAACGGCACGGTGCCGCCGGCGACGTAGCCGCTGGAGTGGTTGACCAGGCCGGACAGCGCGGAGCTGAGCAGGTTGACCTCGACGTGCTGACCCCGCCCGGTCGTCGTGCGGTGGTGCAGGGCGGCGAGGATGCCGATACTCGCGTGCAGGCCGGCCATCACGTCGAACACGGAGATCCCGGCCCGGTACGGAGGGCCGTCCGGGGCCCCGGTGAGGCTCATCAGGCCCGAGATCGCCTGCACCATCAGGTCGTAGCCGGGGAAGTCGGCTCCGGCGCCGGTGCCGAAACCGCTGATGCTCGCGTACACGACCTTCTCGTTGCCGGCGGTGACCGTGTCGTAGTCCAGGCCGAACCGGGCGAGGCCACCGGGTCGGAAGTTCTCGATCAGCACGTCGGCGCGCCGGGCCAGCTCCTGCGCGGCCGTCAGGTCGTCCGGGTTCTTCAGGTCGAGGGCGATCGATCGCTTGTTGCGGTTGATGCCCAGGTAGTACGTCGAGACGCCGTCGCGGGTGGGCGGCATCCAGGTGCGCGTGTCGTCGCCCCCGGGGCTCTCCACCTTGATCACCTGAGCGCCCAGGTCCGCCAGGAGCATCGTGGCGTACGGCCCGGCGAGGATCCGGGAGAAGTCCGCGACGAGCAGGCCGGCCAGTGGCCCCGTCGAATGCTGCACCATGTTTCCGCCCGTCCTGCGGACGCCTGTCCGCCGAGACAGCTTGCGCCACCCGCAGGGCCCTGTCAACGGCGAGTTGATCAGCCGAAAAGGCCCTATTGACACGACTCGTGACCGAGACCACACTTGCGCCACTCGGGCTGCCCGCACAGCGGACAGCAGTCCGAACCCCTCGTACCTGGGAAGGAATGGGTGGCGATGAGCGCAACCGACCGGCCGGTGGTCTTCCGCAACGGCCTGGTTCTCACCATGGACGACGCACACACGGTGCTGCCCGGCGCCGACGTGCTGGTCGTCGGCGGCCGGATCGCGGAGGTCGGGGTCGGCCTCAGCGCCCCCGACGACGCCCTGGAGATCGACGCCGCCGGCGGCATCGTCATGCCGGGAATGGTCGACACCCACCGGCACATGTGGCAGACCGCCATGCGGGGCTACGGCGCCGACTGGACCCTCACGCAGTACTTCGTCTGGTACTACCTCGAATCCGGCAAGCTGTTCCGGCCGGAGGACGTGTACGCAGGCAACCTGCTCGCCGCGATCGAGGCCGTCGACGCGGGCGTCACCACCACCGTCGACTGGTCGCACGGCCTCCAGACGCCCGATCACGCCGACGCGGCCGTCGACGCCCTCGAGGCGGTCGACGGACGGTTCGTGCTCGCCTACGGCAACATCCAGCAGGGCCCGTGGGAGTGGGCGACCTCGCCGGAGTTCCGTGACTTCCACCGCCGCCGCATCGACGGCGGCCGGCTGGCCGGCTTCCAGATGGCGTTCGACGTCACCGGTGACCCCGCCTTCCCCGAGCAGGCCGCCTTCGAGGTGGCCCGGGATCTGGGCGCCGCGGTCACCACCCACGCCGGCGTGTGGGGCGCCACCAACGACGACGGCATCCGGCTGATGCACGAGCACGGCTTCATGACCCCTTCCACCGTGTACGTGCACGCGGCGACGCTCACCCACGACTCGTACAACCGCATCGCCGCCACCGGCGGCTCCGTCTCCGTCTCGACGGAGAGCGAGCAGAGCGCCGGGCAGGGCTACCCGCCCACCTGGCAGCTGCGCCACCACGACATCCCCGTGTCGCTGTCCATGGACACCAGCGTCTGGTGGAGCGGCGACCTGTTCTCGGCGATGCGGGCCACGCTCGGCGCGGACCGCTCGCGGGAGCACCTGGAGGCGCACGTCAAGCAGGACACCATCACCCACTGCCACCTGCGCGCCGAGCAGGTCGTCGAGTGGGCCACCCGAGGCGGCGCCCGCGCCCTCGGCATGGACTCCACGATCGGCGCCCTCACCCCCGGTCGGCAGGCCGACGTCGTCCTGATCAAGAACGACGCCTCGCCGGTGATGTTCCCGATCCTCAACCCGCACGGTCACGTCGTCTTCCAGGCCCAGCGCGGCGACGTGCACACGGTGCTGGTGGGCGGGCGGATCGTCAAGCGGGACGGCCGCCTCGTCGACGTCGACCTCGCCGCCGCCCGGGCCCGGGTCGCCGCCACGATCGACCACCTCCGCGAGACCATGGGGGAGGAGGCGTGGCAGCGGGGCATGAACCCGGACATCCCCGAGACCGCGATCCTGGAGAATCCGTACCAGTACACCGAGTGGGACGCCGGCTCGGCGCAATGGAAGCATTAGGACATGAGTGACAACGGAAGGGGCGCCGGACCCGACTTCATCGAGGCTCTCGCCCGCGGTCTCGACGTCCTGCGCTCCTTCCGTCCGGCCTGCCCGTCGATGACGCTCAGTGAGATCGCCGCCGCCACCGGTCTGGCCCGGCCCACCGTCCGGCGCATCCTCATCACGCTCGAGTCGCTGGGCTACGTCCGCACGGTGGGCCGTGGCCACGCCCTCACCCCGCGCGTCCTCGAACTCGGGATGGCGTACGTCAACGCGCTGAACATGTGGGACGTGGCCCGCCCGCACATGGTGAAGCTCGTCGCGCAGACCAACGAGTCGACCTCGATGGCCCAGCTCGACGGCAGCGACATCGTCTACGTGGCCCGCGTCGCCGTCCCGAAGATCGTCACGCTGGCCGTGACCATCGGCACCCGCTTCCCGGCCCCCGCGACGTCCATGGGCAAGGTGCTGCTCGCCGGGCTGCCGCCGGAGGCGCTGGCCGCCGTGCTCGCCGAGCCGAGCCGCTCGGGGATCACGCCCCGCTGGCAGCCGTCGCCCACCGAGCTGGACGCCGTGCTGCGCGAGGTGCGCGCCAAGGGCTGGGCGCTGGCCGACCAGGACCTCGCCCCGGGTGTCCGGTCCGTCGCCACCGGCGTACGCGACGGCGACGGCCGGGTCATCGCCGCGATCAACGTGACGGTGCACGCCGCCGAGACGTCGCTGGAGACGCTGCTCGACGACCACCTGCCGAGGCTGCTGCGCGCCGCCGCCGACATCGGGCACGACTGGGCGCTGACCGCCGCCGTGCCGGTGGTCACCGTCTGAGGCCGCCGCGCCGACCCGCCGGAGCTGTCCCGCCCACCGCCACGTCCGACGATGAGGTGGTCGACCGGGCCGCTCGGTGAGCGACACCCCGACGTCCGGTTCCAGTCCGACGGCCGATCGGTCGCGCCGCCGTGGGCGGCCGGTAATCCGGCGGCGAACCGTCGGAGCCCCCGGTTAGTCTCTCTGCGCGCGTCGTCGCCCCGGTACGCCGCGTCCCGCGCCTGGTCGGCGCGGCACCGCCGCCACCGCCACCAAACGACGGCTCAACCGACTTCAGGAGAGTTTGTGACCCAGCAATCTGTCGCGACATCGGACAAACTCGACGCCGCGGTGCTCAAGGTGGCGGGCGTCGTCGTCCTTGGCGCGATCATGTCGATCCTCGACGTCACGGTGGTCAGCGTCGCCATCCCGACGTTCCAGAACGAGTTCGACGCGTCGTACGCCCGCGTCGCGTGGACGATGACCGCCTACACCCTCGCGCTGGCCACGGTGATTCCGCTGAGCGGGTGGGCGGCGGACCGGTTCGGCACCAAACGCCTCTACATGGTGGCGCTGGCCCTGTTCACCATCGGGTCGGGGCTCTGCGCCACCGCCGACACGATCGGCGAGCTGATCGGCTACCGCGTCCTGCAGGGTCTCGGCGGCGGCATGCTGATGCCGCTGGGCATGACCATCATGACCCGGGCGGCCGGGCCGCACCGGATCGGCCGGTTGATGGCCGTGCTCGGCATCCCGATGCTGCTCGGGCCGATCGGCGGCCCGATCCTCGGTGGCTGGCTGATCGACACCGCGAGCTGGCACTGGATCTTCCTGATCAACCTGCCGATCGGCGTCGTCGCGCTGGTCTACGCGCAGCTGGCGCTGCCGAAGGACGCACCCGAGCCGTCCGAGTCGTTCGATTTCGTCGGCATGCTGATGCTCTCCCCGGGGCTCGCCCTGTTCCTCTACGGCGTGTCGTCGCTGCCGGAGGCGGGCACCTTCGCCGAGGCCAAGGTGTGGGGCCCCATGCTGGTCGGCGCCGCGCTGGTGGTGGCGTTCGTGCTCTACTCGTTCAAACCCCGGCACCCGCTCCTCGACCTGCGGCTGTTCAGCAACCGCAACCTGACCATCGCCTCGGTGACGCTGTTCGTCTTCATCATCGCGTTCATGGGCGCCGGGCTGCTGTTCCCGAGCTACTTCCTCCAGGTGCGCGGCGAGACCACGCTGACCGCGGGTCTGCTCATGGCCCCGCAGGGCATCGGCGCCATGCTGACCATGCCGATCGCCGGCATGCTGGCCGACCGGGTGCCGATCGGTCGTACCGTCCCGTTCGCGCTGGCGCTCATCGTCGCCGGGTTCTTCAGCTTCACCCAGGTCGACCCGCAGACCTCGTACTGGCTGCTCGGCGGCTCGCTGTTCGTGATGGGTCTGGGCATGGGCGGCACGATGATGCCGATCATGACGTCAGCGCTGCGGACGCTGCAGGCTCACGACGTGGCTCGCGGCTCGACGCTGGTCAACATCCTCCAGCAGATCGGCGGGTCGATCGGCGCCGCGGTCATGTCGGTGATCCTCACCAACGAGCTGAACGGCTCCCGGCCGATCCCCGGCCTGACGGACCCGAGCGGCAAGCCGGTCACCGAGGCCGGGCTGGCCATCGCCTCCCAGCAGCAGCCGGAGCTGCTCCAGCAGATGCCGGTGGACCCGTCGATCATCGAGCGCGGGCTCGACTTCGCCGCCACGTCGTTCGCCACCACGTTCTGGGTCGCGTTCGCGCTGGTGCTGCTCACCTTCGTCCCGGCCGCCCTGCTGCCGCGCCGGCGCCAGCTGGCACAGCCGCTCGACGACCAGCAGGGCGAGCAGGTCAAGGCGCCCGTCGTCATCCACTGAGTCACCCGCCGCCGCGCTCGGTGCCCTCCACGGCGTCGAGCGCGGCGGCGTCCCGTTCAGCGCAGGGGACCGTCGCCGGCCCCGTCGGGGTCGTCCACCACGTGGATCGCGGCTTCCTCCGCGCTGGCGGCGCCGGCGTCGACTCCGGCGTCCCACGCCACCGACTCGGCCTCCTCGTCCTCGCCGAGGCCCTCGTCGGGGGCGACCAGGCGGCCCGCGCGTGCCTCGCGCTCGTACCCCCGCCGGGTCAGCTCGTCCTCGTCGTCGCCGCCCTCGGCGTACGGATCAACGTCCGGCTCCTCCTGGGCGAGGTACTGCTCCAGCGACTCGCCCGCCCGCTCCTCGGCGGGTGTGGTGCCGAACCGGTTGGCGGCCGTCCAGTGGTCCCCGGCGATGATGCCGGTGTCGAGGGGGTCGCCGACGCGGTCGTCGTCCAGGGTGTCGGAGGCGTCCAGCACCCCGTCGTCCTCGGCCACGTTCCACTCCTCGGCGGAATCCATCCGCTCCGTCTGGCTCACGGCGGTCTCCCTTCGGTCGTCGTGCAGGGACGGGGCCAGCCTAGGACCGGCCGCCGGAGCTGCACCCCGAGGGCCGCCCGGTGTGACGGGGCGGGCCCTCGGGGTACGGCGTGGAGTGGATCAGCGCTGGAGCAGCTCCGCCACGGCCGCCGTGAACTCCGCCGGCTGCTCGATGTGCCCGAAGTGCCCGCTGCGCTCCAGCAGCACCAGCCGCGCGTCCTTGATGCCCTCGCGCAGTTGCTCCGCCCAGCGAGGGCCGCAGATGAAGTCGTGCGCGCCCACGATCACCACGGCGGGCACGGTGATCTCACCGAGGTCGTTCCGGACGTCGAACGGCGTCGGGTCCTGCGCGCCCGCCGGGGCGGACCAGGCCCGAACGGCCGCCTGGAACGGGGCGAACTCGGCCTGCCGGGCCCAGAAGTCCGCGAAGTAGACCGGCAGGGCCGCCCGCAGGCCGGCGCTCAGCGCCTCGTCGTCGGTGGCGGTGACGGCCTGCTGGAAGGCGGCCGGGACCGCCGCCGCCTCCGGCCGGTCGGGGTGCCGCAGCGGGTACGCGGTGAGGCCGGCCATCGCCTCGGCCCAGAACTCGGCGCCGGTGACGGGCGAGGTGTCGTACAGGGCGAGACCGGCGACCCGGTCCGGGTGGTCCAGCGCGTACCGCTGGACGACGAAGCCGCCGTGCGAGTGCCCGAGGAAGTACACCCGGGGTACGCCCAGGTGGTCGACGACGGCGTCGAGGAACCGGACGTACGTGTCGAGACGGTAGTCGCCCGAGTCGTCGAGCCGCCCCGAGGCGCCCGTGCCGACCGGCTCGACGTACACCATCGTGAAGTGCTCCTCGAGGCTCGGCGTCCGCAGGTAGGCCCACTCGATGCCGGGGCCGCCGGAGTGCGCCACGCACACCGGGCCGGTGCCGGCGACGTGGTAGACCTGCCGAACGCCATCGACGGTGATCTCGTGGGCGACCGGTGCGCGGACGCCGGCGTCGTGGCTGGTGGAACTCATTGACTTTCTCCCGATCACTGACCCGTGCGGCGTGTGCCGGCACGGCAACTGGTGACTGACGCGGACCAGATGCGTGGGTCGAGAGGAAAGTTCGCTCGGTGGGGAAGGTTTTTCAGACTCCGGCCGGCTGGCGGTCGTCCCGCGCCGGGGTGGGATGGAAGAGCGTCAGGTGACGCACGCGTCCCTCGCGCAGCAGTTGCATCCACAGCGCCCCGGGCGGGCAGTGCTCCGGGTCGTCGGGCGGGCTGATCAGGTCGGTCTCCCAGATCAGCACGTCCCCGCTGGCCACGACGTTGCGCAGCCGCTGCCGTACCCCGTCGGTGAGGTCCTTCGTCATGCCCTGGACGGCCAGGTCGGTGCCGCCGCGCAGGCCACCCGGGGCGAGCATCTCGGCGTCCGGCCACCAGCTCTCGCGCACCACCCGGTCGAAGTCGCCCCGCATCGCGGTGGCGATCATGTCGCGGCCCTCGCGCCACCGGGCGTCGCTGGATGCCGTGAGGTCGCCGTGTGCCGCGCTCGCCGAGGCCCGCAGGCCGCCGGCGAGCACGCGGCGGGCATGGCTGAGCCGGCTGCGGACGGTGCCGACCGGCACGCCGCACACGGCCGCGATCTGCTCGTACGACGAGGCGTCGCTGAAGTAGCGCAGCAGCGTGACCAGCCGGTCGGGCTCGGACAACTCCCCGATGGCGTGCCAGACCCAGTCGCGCAGCGCGCCCCGGTCCAGTGCCTCCTCCGGGGTGGGGGTGGCGGCGGGCGCGGCGAACCACTCCGGGTCGGCGACCGGGACGGGCCGGGGCCCGCGCAGCGTCATCCGGCTGTTGTTGCGGACGATGGCCCGCAGCCAGGGGCCGACGGCGGTCGGGTCGCGGAGGTCGCCGATGCGGCGCAACGCCACCACCATCGCGTCCTGCACCGCGTCCTCCGCGTCCGGACCGTAGCCGAGCAGGCTCAGCGCGACCGCCCGCATCTCGGCCTCGTGCCGGGCCAGCAGCACACCGAGCGCCGCCGCGTCTCCCGCCTGCGCGAGCAGGACCAGCTCCGCGTCACCATGCGCCACGCTTGTTTCCCCCCGAAGGCCGCGGCTCGTCCGGTCTGTGACGTTCCGACCGGTTCAGCCTCCGGCACCGTCCCCACCAGCCTACGGCGGACGGGCGCCAGCGCCCCGGGCCGGCCTACAGGGTCCCGGCCGCCCGCGTGGCCCGGGCGCCGATCTCCCGGAGGTACGCGACCAGCTCCGGCGGCTCGTGCACCTCGAACTCGCAGCCGAGAGTCAGCAGGCGCCACGCCAGCCACTCCAGGGTGTCGGCGTGACTGCGCAGCCGGCAGGAGCGCGCATCGATCGGCTCCAGGTCGACCGAGGCCCCGCCGAGGGGGCCGGCCATGCGCTCGACCGGCGCGTGCAGGGTCACCACGGCCCGGTAGGTCGGCGTCAGTTCGAGCAGTTTCTCCGTCACGAACGCCGCGGCGTCGCGGGCCGGCAGCGGACGGGGTGCGACACGGGTCCCGGTGGATCGCTGGTCGCTGATCCGGTCCACCCGGAAGATGCGCCAGTCGGCGCGGTCGTTGTCGTAGCCCACCAGATACCAGCGGCGGCCCGCCGACACCAGCTTGTACGGCTCGACCAGCCGCTCACCGTCCACGCCGTCGCGCCGCCGGTAGGTGAACCGCAGGTGCTCCCGGTTGGTGACGGCGGCGGCCAGCGCGGTCAGGTGCTCGGGATCGACGGTCGGCCGGCCCCAGGTGAGCAGTGGTTCGGTGGCGGCGCCCAGCGCGCCGACCCGGTGACGCAGCCGGGACGGCAGCACCTGTTCGAGCTTGGCCAGCGCGCGTACCGAGGCCTCCTCGATCCCGGCCACCGCATGACCGGCGGCGGTACGCAGGCCGACGGCGATCGCCACCGCCTCCTCGTCGTCCAGCAGCAGCGGCGGCATCGCCTTGCCGGCGACGAGGCGGTACCCGCCGATCGAGCCCATCGTCGCCCGCACCGGATAGCCGAGGTCGCGCAGCCGTTCCACGTCGCGGCGGACGGTGCGCAGGCTGACGCCGAGCCGGCTGGCCAGCTCGCTGCCCGGCCACTCGCGCGGCGTCTGCAGCAGCGACAGCAGGCCCAGCAGCCGGGCGGGAGTGTCGGACATGGCTCCCAGAATGCCAGCGATGTGTGCCAGATGCTGACCTACATGGGTCGTAGCGTGGCCGGCATGACGCCATTCCGCATCGCCATTCCGCAATCGGAGCTCGACGACCTGCGCGACCGGCTCTCCCGGACCCGGTGGCCCCGCTCGTTGCCCGGCGCCGACTGGAGCCGCGGGGTGCCGGTGGACTACCTGCGCGACCTGGCCGAGCACTGGGCGACCGGTTACGACTGGCGGAAGCACGAGGCGCGGCTGAACGAGTTCCCCCAGGTCGTCACGCGGATCGACGGGCTCGACGTGCACGTGCTGCACGTCCGCTCACCGGAGCCGGACGCGCTGCCGTTGCTGCTGACGCACGGCTGGCCGAACTCGATGGTCGAGTTCACGGAGCTGATCGGCCCACTGACCGACCCGCGCGCCCACGGCGGGGACCCCGCGCACGCGTTCCACGTGGTGGTGCCGTCGGTGCCCGGCTACGGCTTCTCGCAGGCGCCGCCGGCCGGGTTCACGATCGACCGGGTCGCCCGGATGTGGGCCGAGCTGATGCGCCGCCTCGGCTACCACCGGTACGGCACCCAGGGCGGAGACCTCGGTGCGTACATCGCGCCGGCGGTGGCGACCGTGGCGCCGGAGCAGGTGGTCGGGGTGCACATCGACGGAGGGTTCGGCTTTCCGACCGCGGCAGACGTACCGGGCATGACCGAGGCGGAACGTGCCGAGTGGGAGCAGATGCGGCAGTGGATGAGTGGCGGCGTGGACCATCACGCACTGCTGCGGGCCGCGCCGATGACCTTCTCGTACGCCTGGAACGACTCGCCCGTCGGGCTGCTGGCCTGGATGATGCAGAAGTTCAAGGAGTTCACCATGACGGTGCCGACGCCGGAGCAGGCCATCGACCGGGACCAGCTGCTCACCAACGTGAGCCTCTACTGGTTCACCGGCACCTCGGGATCGTCCTCGTGGCCCATGTACGAGCGCCTCACGGTCGCCGACGACGGCGGGTTCGCCTGGCCGAAGGGGCAGCGGCGGGTGCCGTCCGGCGTGTACGGCGGCGGGTCCGCGCTGATGCGGCGCCTCGCCGAGCAGCACAACACGATCGTCCACTGGCCCGAGGGCAACCCGGGCAGCCACTTCGTCGCGATGGACGAGCCGCTGGCGCACGCGGCGGACATCCGCGCCTTCTTCGGCGGCCTACGGTGACCCGCCTGAGGTGGGCCCAGGTGTGCGCCCGGCGCCTGGACCGGCACCGGCTCTCCGCGTCGGCCGCGACGGGACCGGAGCCGGGGGCCGACACGGTCCCTGCCGTGGTGTCCACCATGTGCGGCGCGCACGCCCAGGTCGCCTCCGCCGCCGAACTGTCGGTCGGGCTCCGGGTCCCGGGCGCCACCCGTGCGCTGGTGCGCCAGGCGCTGTGGACGGACCGGACCCTGGTCAAGAGCCGCGGGCCGCGCGGGACCGTGCACCTGCTCGCCGCCGCCGACCTGCCGATGTGGACCGGTGCGCTGTCCGCGATGCCGGTCCCGCCGTACGAGCAGGGCCGTGACCTCCTGACCCCGGCGCAGACCGAGCAGACACCGACTTCCCGGACGACCGGCCGTCGGGGGTCCGCCTGCTGCCCTACTTCGACGCGTACGCCGTCGGCTGTCACCCTCGTGAGCTGCTCTTCCCGGGGGCGGCCGCCGACCGGGCGCTGGCCCGTGGACAGGCCGGCAACTACCCGGTGCTGCTGGTCGACGGGACGGTAGCCGGGGTGTGGCACCACCGGCGCTCCGGCCGCACGGTGCACGTGACGGTCGAGCCGTTGCGGACGCTCGGCGCCGGCCGGCGGCGGGCGTTGGAGGAGCAGGTCGAGCGGGTCGGTCAGGTGCTGGAGGGGAAGCCCTCTCTGACCGTCGGCCCGGTGGAGGTCGGCCCGCACGCCTGAGCCGGGGCAGGATGGGGGCGTGGACATCGAGCCGGTCGACTCCGCGCCCCAGCAGGCGTTCCCGTGGGCGACGCTGCGGCAGCGCTGGCAGGATCTCACCTTCCTGCACTGGCCCGTCGCACCGGACCTCGTCGCGCCGCTGCTGCCCGCCGGGACCCGCCCGGACACCCTCGACGGGGTCAGTCACGTCGGGTTGATCGGCTTCCGGATGGTCGGGCTGGGCCTCGGCCGTGGCCCGGGGGTGCCGTACTTCGGCACGTTCTGGGAGACCAACGTCCGGCTCTACTCGGTCGACGAGACCGGCCGGCGCGCGGTGGTGTTCCGGTCGCTCGACGCGTCCCGGCTGGTGCCGGTGCTGGTCGCCCGTGCGACGCTGCGGCTGCCGTACCTCTGGTCGTCGATGCGGTTGGACCGCGACGGCGACCGGCTCACCTACCGGTGCCGGCGTCGGTGGCCGGGTCCGGCCGGCACGACGAGCCGGATGGTGGTGCGGGTGGGGGAGCGGATCCGCGACCCGACCCCGCTGGAGCACTTCGTCACTGCCCGCTGGGGGCTGCACACCCGCGCGTACGGGCGGACCCTGCACCTGCCGAACTGGCACCCGCGCTGGCCTCTGCACCGTGCCGAGCTGCTGCACCTGGACGACGAACTGGTCGCCGCCGCGGGGCTGCCGGCGCCGACCGGACCGCCGGTCAGCGTGCTGTACTCGCCCGGCGTCGCGGTCCGGTTCGGCCCGCCGGTCGCCCTGCGCCGGCCCGGCTGACCGACCGGTCTCGCCGGGCCGGGCGCTGACGGCGCGTCGGCGTCAGTAGCGGCCGCCCTGCGGCGCGGGCAGGGCGTCGAGGTCGGCCAGGTCCTCGGCGTCGAGCCGCACGTCGCCCGCCGCGCAGTTGTCCACCAGGTACCGGGGGGTCTTGGTGCCGGGGATGGGGACGACGTAGCGGCCCTGGGCGACCACCCAGGCCAGCGCGACCTGAGCGGGGCTGACGCCGGCCCGGTCGGCGATCTCGCGGACCCGGCCGACGATGGCGAGGTTGGCGCGCAGCGCGTCCTGCTGGAATCGCGGCAGGCCACGCCGGAAGTCGTCGGTGGGCAGATCGTCGAACGAGGTGAACCGGCCGGCGAGGAAACCTCGGCCCAGCGGGGAGAACGGCAGGAAGGCGATGCCCTGCTCGGCGCAGTACGGCAGCACCTCGGCCAGCGGGTCACGGGTCCACAGGGACAACTCCGACTGCACCGACGCCACCGGGTGCACCGCCTGGGCCCGCGCGATCTGGGCCACCGTCACCTCGGACAGACCGAGCTGCCGCGCCTTGCCCGCCGCCACGACCTCCGCCATCGCGCCCCAGGACTCCTCGATGGGCACCTCCGGGTCGACCCGGTGCAACTGGTAGAGGTCGACGTGGTCGGTGCCGAGCCGCCGCAGGCTGTCGTCGATCGCGGCGCGGATGTGCTCCGGGCGGCCGTTGTTGCCGATGGTCGGCGAGTTGCCGGGGCCGCCGGTCGGAGAGGTGACCACCAGCCCGACCTTGGTCGCCAGGACGGCCCGCTCCCGGTGGTCGCCGGCCAGCGCCCGGCCGACCAGCTCCTCGTTGGTGTACGGCCCGTACACGTCCGACGTGTCGATCAGAGTGGCCCCCAGGTCGAGCGCCTCATGAATGACGGAGATCGAGGTGTCGTCGTCGCGGGGGCCGGTGATGTCGTATCCGTGGCTCATGCCCATGCACCCGAGACCGATGACGCCGACCTCGGGACCCGCACTGCCCAGCGTGGTGGTTCGCATGCGCCCCACGCTACGTCCGGCGAGCGCGTGGCAGCTCATGGCCCCGGGCTCACCCGAGGCCGATGGGCTATGACACGCCGGAGAAGGAGGCGGTCCGGGACGAGCTGAACCGCTGGATCCGGACCGGCGGCGAGTACGACGCCGTCGTCGACCTCGACCGGATCCTCGCCGATCCGGCCGACCCGGACGCCCTGCGTCCCGCGTACGACCACCGGGACCACCTGCACCTCAACGACGCCGGGGCGGCCGCTGCCGCTGCCGCCGTCGCCGCGCACATCCGCTGAGTCGGCAAAGGCTGATCGCCTGCCGGTGCTCGCGGAAAAAATGTTTGGCGGATGCGTCGAGGACGGTGCTGCCGGCTTCGACCATGGGGTGAGGGCCGGGCATACCGGTTCCACCGACGGGGTGACAGAAACCAAGGGAGCGGATCGATGACGAAGGTGACGACCGGGGCGACGATGTCGTTGGATGGCTACATCGCGGACGCGTCCCACGGTGGCTTCGAGTACCTCTTCCAGTGGTACGCCAACGGCGACGTCGAGACGCCGACGGCGGATCCCGGGATGACCCTGCGCACCTCCGCCGCGAGTGCCCGGCACCTGCGCGACCTCAACGAGCGGACCGGCGCGCTGGTCGTCGGCCGGCGGCTCTTCGACATGACCAACGGGTGGGGCGGCCGGCATCCGATGGATGTGCCCGTCGTGGTGGTCACGCACCGCGTGCCGGACGGTTGGGAACCGGAGAACGACTCGTTCGTGTTCGTCACCGACGGTATCGAGCGCGCCATCGACCGGGCGAAGGCGCTGGCCGGCGACAAGGAGGTCGGCGTCAACGGCGGCACGATCGCTGCCCAGGTGATCCAGGCCGGTCTGCTCGACGAGGTGCACGTCGACCTCGTTCCGGTCCTGCTCGGAGACGGCATCCCGCTCTTCGCCGACCTGAAGATCGCGCCGCTCCAGCTGGACGGGCCGATAAGCGTCGTCGAGGGCGACGGGGTCACCCACCTGGCCTACCGCGTACGCGCCGCGGCCTGACCACATCACGGGGCCGGCCCCGGCTCGCCGGCCCCGGGCCGCCGCCGGCTCCGCGCCCACCGCCATAGAATCGATGATGTTCGCTGCTGTTGTTGTCGGTGGTGTCGGGTGGCTGGCGCGGAGGGCGGTGCGGAAGATGGGACCTGACGAGCGGGAACGGTTGTTCGAGCGGGCACGGGAGCACTCGACGCAGCGAAAGACCTGGGCCGAGGCGGACCGGCTGTGGGTGCGGGTGATCGACGCCTACCGGGACGCCGCGCGGGGATCCGGCCGGGCGAACCGCCGGGACCAGCAGCAGTTGGCCCGGGCGCTGTGGCGGCGCAGCATGCTGCTCTCCGCGCGCGGCAGGGCCGCCGAGGGGATGGCGCCCGGCGGTGAGGCGGTGGCCATCTTCGAGCGGGTGCACGACGCGGTGGCGGCCGAGGGCGGCGACGTGACCGGTCCGGGCCGGGACGAGGCGCTCGCAGAGTTGATCACCGCGCTGGTGGACCTGGCGGAGGTCGCGTTCGCCGCCGGTCAGCCCGCCACCCGGCTGGAGCTGGTGGAACGGGCCGTGGCCGTGGGGCTGCTCACCGTCCCGTCTCCGCCGTCCGCCGGGCGCCGGACCCGGGAGGCGATGGGCACGGCCTATCACAACCAGGCCGCCGCGTTGCTGCACCGGGCCGTCACGCGACCCGCCGCGAACGACACCGCGCAGCAAGCGGCGCTGGCCGGCTCCCGGGCCTGCGAGCTGCGCCAGGGGCTGCTCGACCCGCTGCAACCGCTGAGCCTGTGGGAGATGGCCAACACCTACGGGGTGTACGCGCAGTGCCTGGCGCTGATCCGGGACTTCGACCGGGCCGGGATGGTGCTGGAGCTCGGCAACCGACTGGTGAAGCTGCTGGGGCCGGCCGGCGCCCAGCCCGCACTGAACCTGCGCGTGGCGGCCGAGATGGTGGCCCGGGAGCGAGCGGCGACGGGTGGCCAGACCGGCTCGCGTCGCTGGGGGTGGCGGCGGCGCTGACCTCCCGACCAGCGGGAATCCGCGCCCCGGCCTTGCCAGCGATAGGCGGCCATCGATATTGTGCGCGAAGGCGCCGCCCCGCCTCAGGCCATCACTGTCGATCGACCGAAGCGGGTTCCGCATGCGCACACTGAGACTTGTCACGTCCCTGGCCGTCGCCGGCCTGCTCGCCGGTGCGGTGGCCGTCGCCGCCACGCCGGCCAGCGCGGCGACAGCCGTCTTCTCCGTGACCAACAACTGGGGAAGCGGCTATCAGGGCCAGGTCACCGTCACCAACAACACCACCGCACAGATCACCAGCTGGCGGGTCGAGTTCGACCTGCCGTCCGGGTCGAGCGTCAGCCAGTCGTGGAACGCGCAGCAGGCGACCTCCGGCAGCCGCTACACCTTCACCAACCTGTCCTGGAACGGGACCCTCGCCGCCGGCGCCTCGACGTCGTTCGGCTTCCTCGTCGCCGGCTCCGGCACGCCGGCGAACTGCACGGTCAACGGCACGTCCTGCACCGGCGGGCCGCCTCCCACGCCCACACCCACCACTCCGACGCCCACCCCGACCAACCCGCCGCCGGCCTCCGGCACGCCCGTCGAGTGGTACGGGCAACTGCGGGTCTGCGGCACCGCGATGTGTGACAGGAACGGCGCGCGGGTGCAGCTGCGCGGCATCAGCAGCATGTGGCTCAACTGGGAGACCGCCCCCTACGCCGAGAACCTCTCCGCGCTCACCTGGATGCGCGACAACTGGAACCTCCAGGTGATCCGCGCGGCGATGGGTGTGGAGCCGGCCGGCGCGTACCTGAGTGACCCGGTCAAGGCGCGTACGCAGGTGGAGACCATCATCAACAACGCGGTCACCGCCGGCGTGTACGTGATCGTGGACTGGCACGCGCACGAGGCGCAGCACAACCAGGCCGAGGCGGTGGCGTTCTTCGGCGACCTGGCGCGACGCTACGGCAACCTGCCCAACGTGATCTGGGAGCCCTGGAACGAACCGCTCCAGGTGAGCTGGACGGGCGTCATCAAGCCGTACCACCAGGCGGTGGTGTCCGCGATCCGTGCCGCCGACCCGGACAACATCGTCGTGCTCGGCACCCCGACGTGGTCGCAGGACGTGGACGCGGCGGCGGCCAGCCCGGTCGCCGGCACCAACCTGATGTACACGCTGCACTTCTACTCGTGCACCCACGGCGCGTCGCTGCGCGCGAAGGGCGACACGGCGATCCGGGCGGGCCTGGCGCTGTTCGTCACCGAGTGGGGTGCGAGCAACGCCGACGGCGGCCTCGACGGCCGGGCCTGCCTGCCCGAGGCGCAGGCCTGGGTCGACTGGATGAAGGCGAACGGCATCTCCTGGACCGCCTGGAAGCTCGACGTCGGCACCGACACCACCAACCTGCTCAGCCCCGGCGCGCCGGTCACCGGCGGATGGAACAACTACCTGCACGGCCACGCGCCGTTCGTGGTCGCCAACATGAGGTGACCCGGACACGTCGCAGCTCGTGACGACACTCGGGCCCAGCTCCGAACGGATCTGGGCCCGAGCCTGCGCGGCGGTGAGTTGTCGCTACGGCTGAGCGGAGAGAATCGCGTCTCCGAATGCCACGTGCGCGACATTTTCCTGGTCGCCCGACTTGAGCTCCCTCCCGACACATCGGATTGTCAGTTGGGTAACTTCGTCGAGTGGGATCTGCACCTTCGCGGCAGGACCGAGCTTTGCCGTCTTCGTGCTGCCAATCTGTCGACCGGCATCCGAATAGAAGGTGAGGTCGGCGACGCGACCGGAGGCGCCGGTCGTCTGATCGTCGATGCCCAGCCAGAGGTCGAGAGTCTTCATTCCCGCCACCGGGTACACGAAGTAGGTCCGGGTGCTGTTGCAGCTGAGTTGGACGCTCCGCAGGTACCGCTTGCCCGCCATGTTCACCGGCTCGCGTACGTAGCCGCCGTTTCGATCGTCTGCGTCGAGTTCGTCGAGGTAACGCACCCCCGGAGACGGCTCCGAACTGGTCTCGGGGGGGTTGGTCGGTGTTTCGGGCGCGGTGGAAGGGGTCTTCGACGGAGTCTCGGACGGCGTTTCCGGCATGTAGCTCGGAATTGGTGTCGGCGTGGGGAGGACGACGCCCGGCGGATCCGAGGCAGGCGACATCACCGAACGTGGCTCGTCATTCCTGGAAAACTCGAGGCCGGTCACGTCCCTCCCGAGGGCAAGTATCGTGACCAGCGCGCCGACTGCTGCGACCACGAGGGAGCCTACTGCGACCTTGTGATGATCCTTCAGCCACTCGAAATAGCGGAACACTGCATGCCTTTCCGCAACGTCGGCACGGAGACGTCGTTCAAGCGACACCGGCGCAGCCATTGACGGCGATGGGAGGTTCGCCTGATCAGTCTCGTCTCGGTAAGAATCCGCGTCACCCACCGATCGGTCCCGTGATCGGACTCGTCGGGGATGCTCGGCTGCCCGGTCGGCTGCCAGCGGGAGGCCTCACTGCAAGCGGCGTGCGTCTTAGCGGTAACCCGGAAAGTGACCCGGTTGATCGTCCTGCCGGTTCGGCTGGGCCCGCACGGCCCGCCGCCGAACCTCGCTACTCCACCATGATCGAAGCGGGATCACTGATGTCGGGGTGTCCAGGCCGGCGGGACGGCCCAATCTCCCTGATCTCGTGTCGATCGTCCGGCAGACGAGGTGCCTCGTCGGCGAAGTCGATCCGCATGACCACCCGCCGCAGCGTGGGGTGGCTGACCTCACTGAATCCCGCGTCCTCGAAGATCTGCCGGACCCCGACGTGCGCCTCGCCCCAGGGGATCTGCTTGCCGGCCTCGGCGAGCATCGGGTACGCCTCCAGCGACCGCGCGCCGCGCTCCCGAGCGAAGTCGATCGCGGCGCGGGCGAGGGGATAGGTGAGACCGCGGCCGCGGTAGCCCTTGCGCACCACCAGGCAGGTCACCGCCCAGACGGCACCGTCGTCCTTGTCCTCGTCGCGGCCGATCCAGGGGACCCGTTGGTTGCGCAGTTTCGGGTACGCCGTCCGCGGCTCGACCGCGACCCAGCCCACCGGCTGGTCATCGAGGTACGCGACCAGTCCGCTGGTGGTCGGGGCGTCCGGCTCGCCGCAGCCGGTCTGTTCCCGGAACCTCGCGACCCGTTCCTCCTGCGTGGAGGCTCGCCACAACCAGCCGGCGAGCTTGAACCACTGGCACTGACAGCGGCCCGCGTCGGCCGTGCCGAGGACGTCCTGGAGGTCGTCCCACGACGCCTCGTTGGCGGGCACGATCCGGAGGGCCCCGGTCAGGTCCCTCATGCCGCACCCTCGACAATCGCCTCGATCATGCCGCTCGATTCTGCCCGGGAGGTGCCAGCGTGACCAGACCCTGTCGGGCTGTCCCGGCACGTGGCCACCCCCGGTCGAGGCGTTATCCTGCGCCGGTGGAGGTCACGGCGGAGGGCGAGCGGCTGGCCGCCGACCTGGGTCGTTGGCTGGATGACCTGACCTTCGTCGACCTCGACACCGACGAGGTGACCGCCCGGGTGATCGAGTCGGTGGTGCGGTGGGCGGAGGCCCGGGGCTGGCGGGTCTACCGGCGGGCGCCCAGTGTCCTGCCGTTGCCGCCGCCGCTGGAGCAGCGGCACTCGGTCCTCGACGTGGCGTGCGCCCGCCCCGACGGCCCGCCGGTGGTGGTGGAGGTCGACCACACCGACCGCGCCCGGACGGTGCAGAAGCTCCGGGCCGAGGCGGACGCGGGTCGCATCCCGATCTGGGTGCGCTGGGGCGTCGGCCGTTTCACCGTGCCGCCACCGCCGGTGCGGATGGTGACCTGCGAGGTGACCCGCCGGGCCGGGCCGGCGGGGCGCGGGCGGCTGCACAGCCGCACCGGCGACCGCCCCGCCCCGGCGCACTCCGTCGGAAGCGGCACGGCGGCCACCGAGGCGCTGCCGATTCCGCTGCCCGACCCGGAGCCGCCGGCCTGAGCGCCCCGGTTACGGACGCCGCCAAGGGCACCTGAAGCGAATCGTAAGCGGGAGTCGGCAGAGTTCTGGGTGTCACCGGAGAGCACGACCGACAGCCAGGAGATCCCCGATGCGCAAGCTCATCAACTCGACCTACATCACCCTCGACGGCGTCATCGAGAACCCCATGTGGACCTCGCCGTACTTCGACGAGGAGGCCGCCAGCTTCGCCGGCGAGCAGACCGACGGAGCGGACGCGATGCTGATGGGCCGGGCCACCTACGACGGCATGTCCGTCGCCTGGCCGAGCATGGACGAGAGCGACCCGAGCACCGGCGCCGCGTACTTCAACAACGTCAGGAAGTACGTCGCCTCGACCACCCTCACCAACCCGACCTGGAACAACACGGAGGTGCTCCAGGGCGACCTGGTCGAGGCGGTCACCAGGCTCAAGGCCCAGGAGGGCCGGAACATCATCCAGTACGGCTACGGCTCGGTCACCGCGCAACTGGTCCGGGCCGGCCTGGTGGACGAGGTCCGGTTCTGGATCCACCCCGTGCTGCAGGGCGGCGACAGCCTCACCACGCCGCTGGCGGACGTCCAGACGTCGTTCGATCTGATCGGCACCCGGGTACACAAGAGCGGCGTCATCATCGCCTCGTACCGGCCGAGGACGGCCGCCTGAACCACTGGTCAGAGCTGGGCCCGGGCCTCGCCCGGGCTCAGCTTCGCGCCCTCGGCGACCAGCGCGTCGAAGCGTTCCCGCCCCAGGGCGGCCAGGACCCGTTCGGCCACCCGGTCGGTATCGTCGCGCTCGGCGGGAGCGGCGGGAGCCTGTGCGGCCAGCCGGGCGGCGGCCGCCGCGCCCAGCAGCCGGGCGGCGACCTCCGGCGAGCGTACCGCCGAGGCCATGCCCTCCAGGGGGTTGAGCGCGTCGCGTGGCAGCGCCATCGCCTCGGCGGCCTCGAACGCCTCGACGTGCAGCGCCAGAGCGGCATCCGGGTCGCCGCCCCGCTCGAGCGCGTAGCCCAGCTCGACCAGCACCATCGGCAGGTACAGCGCCGGCTGGGTCTCGCCGCGCCCCTGCTCGGCGAGGCGGGTGAGGTGGGTGACGGCCACGTCGAGCTTGCCGTCGCGGCGGGCGGCCATCCCGAGGCTCATCTCCGCGAAGACGATCGCGCCGGGCGAGCCCTGCTCCACCGCCAGCTGGTACGCGCGTTCGGCCAGCTCCCGCCCCTGCGCGTAGTCGCGGGTCTGCACCGCGAGCCAGGCCAGCCACGACAGCTTGCTGCCGACCTGCGGCCACAGCGCCAGCTCCTCGGCCCAGCGCAGCCCCTCCCGGTGCAGGGCGGCGGCCCGCTCGTGGTCGCCGCGCATGTCAGCCAGCCCACCCATCCACTCGGTCGCCTGGAGCCGGCCCCACCGGTCGCCGACGGCGGCGAACAGCGCGGCGCTGCGGTTCGCGGCGCACTCCAGCGTGGCCTGGTCGGCCGTGGCATGGGCGATCCAGGCTCGCGAGGTGAGCACGGCGGCCTCGGTCCACGGGTCGGCGAAGGTGGTGGGCAGCAGCTCCGCCGCCAGGGCCAGGTCGCTGTGGTCGATCACGGCGTTCGCCGCGAACCAGGCGGCCCGGCCGTCGGGCGCGTCGGCCACGGCGGCGCGGATGTCGGCCGCCGCGACCGGGTCGCCCTGCAACAGCGTGAAGCCGACCCGCCAGGCCGCCGCGCGCGACTCCTGCGCCGGGTCGCCGGGCACCGCCAGCGCCCGCCGTGCCTCGGTGAGCCGGCCGCGCAGGTACCAGTACCAGCTCAGCGCGACGGCCAGCCGCAGCCCGCCACCGTGGACCAGCGCCGACCGCAGGTTCGCCGTCTCCGCGTCGAGCAGCGCCAACCACCGCTGCTGGTCCGGGCCGCGCAGCCGCGGGTCGGCGCGTTCGGCCAGCTCGGTGTAGTACGCGGCGTGCCGCGCGCGTACCTCGTCGGCGTCGGTCAGGCGGTCCAGGCAGAACGCGGCGACCGATTCGAGCAGGCGGTAGCGCGGGACCACGCCGGAGTCGTCCAGCACCACCAGCGACCGGTCCACCAGCCGGGCCAGCGCGTCCAGGTCGGTCCGGCAGACCCGCTCGGCGGCGTCCGGGGTGCACCCGTCGCTGAACACCGCCAGCCGGGCGAGCACCGCCTGGTCGGCCTCGTCGAGCAGGTCCCAGCTCCAGCCGATGACCGCGGTCAGCGTCCGCTGCCGCGGCGGCACGTCGCGCTGCTGGGTGGTGAGTAGCCGAAACCGGTCGTCCAGCCGGTCCACCACGCCCCGCAGGCCCAGCGCGCGCACCCGGGTCGCGGCCAGCTCCAGCGCCAGCGGCAGGCCGTCGAGGCGGCGGCAGAGCTGGGCCACCGCGGGCGCGGTCCGGCCGTCGAGGCGGAAAGCGCGCTGCTGCGCGGAGGCGCGGGCGGCGAACAGCCGGGCCGCCGCCGAGCGCCGGACCGCGTCCAGGTCGTCGTCCTCCGGCAGGGACAGCGGGGGTACCTCCCAGAGCAGTTCCCCGGTCAGGCCGAGCGCCTCCCGGCTGGTCGCCAGCACGCTCACCCCGGGCGCGGCCCGCAGCAGCCGGGCCACCAGCTCGGCGACCGGCTCGATCACGTGCTCGCAGTTGTCCAGCACGAGCAGCAGGTGCCGGTGCCGCAGCGCGGCGACGACCCGGTCGGCGGCGGACAGGCTCGCGCCGGCGGTCTCGCGGGCGTCCAGGACGCCGAGCACCTGTTCGGCGACGCGCGGGTCGCCGGCCGGCAGCGGGGCCAGCTCGACCAGGTGGACACCGTCGGGAAGGGACTGCGCGCGGGCCGCCTCGGTGGCCAGCCGGGTCTTGCCGACGCCGCCCGGCCCGACGAGCGTGACCAGCCGCTGCCGTGGCAGCAGGGCGCGCAGCTCGGTCAGCGCCTCGGCCCGCCCGACCAGCTCGTCGAGCTGGGCCGGCAGGCTGTTGCGGATGATCGCGGCTTTCGGCGGCGCGCTCAGGCCCGCGTCCTGTTCGAGGATCCGGCGGTGCAGGGCCACCAGCTCCGGCCCCGGGTCGAGGCCCAGCTCGTCGGCGAGCCGGTCGCGCAGCTCGGCGTAGCTGTCGAGCGCCTCGGACTGGCGGCCGGCCGCGTACAGCGCGCGAAGCTGCACCGCCCGCAGGCTCTCGCGCAGCGGGTGCCGGGCGACCAGCTCCGCCAGGTCGGCGGCGACCAGGTCGTGCTCACCCCGCGCCAGCCGGGCCTCCGCCAGCCGCTCCTGCACGGTGAGGCGCTGCTCGGTGAGCCGGGTCGCCTCGGCGCGGACGAACTCCGCGTCGGCCGCGTCGGCGTACGCGTCGCCACGCCACAACCCGAGGGCCTCGGTCAGCCGCTCGACGTCGGTGCTGCGGGCCAGCTCGGCGAACCGGTCGGCGTCGACCGCGCCGGCCCGCAGCAGGTACCCGGGCGGCCGCGACTCGACCAGATCGCGGGCGCCCGGCTCGGCGTCGTTGAGCGCCCTGCGCAACTGGGACACCCGCACCTGGAGGGCGCCGGCGGGGTTGGCAGGCGCGTCGTCGCCCCACAGGTCGTCGATGAGGCGGTCCGCGGAGACCACCCGGTTGCGGTTGGTCAGCAGGTCGGCCAGCAGGGCCCGTACCTTGGTGCCGGGCACCACCACCGGCTCGCCGACGTCCGTGGTGACGGCGAGCGGCCCGAGTACCCCGAACTGCACGGCCGTCATCCTAGAGCCGTAAGGGGACCTGAGGCGGACCGTAAGCGCCCCGGCGCACCGTGTGGTCATGGACATCCACCACGAAGAGCACGGCAGCGGCGAGGGCCGCCCGCTGGTGCTGGTACACGGCGCGCTATCCGGCATCGACACCTCGTTCGGCACGATCCTGCCGCTTCTGGCGAAGACCCGGCGCGTGATCGCCGTCGAGCTGCAGGCACACGGCCACACCCCGGACGTCGACCGTCCGCTGACCGTGGAGCATTTCGCTGACGACGTTGTCGAGCTGCTCGACCGGCTCGGCGTCGCGCGGGCGGACGTGTACGGCTGGAGCATGGGCGCGGCGGTGGCGTTGCGCCTGGGCACCGACCACGCCGACCGGGTCGGCCGGCTGGTGCTCGCCTCGGTGAGCTTCGACGACGCGGGCCTGCACCCCGGGCTGCTCGACGGGATCCAGGATCTGCGACCGGAGCACCTGCACGGCTCGGAGTTCCACGAGGAGTACCTGCGGACCGCGCCGGACCCGGCCGGCTGGGCCAGCCTGGTGACCAAGATGAAGGTGCTGGACGCGAACCTGCCGCGGTGGACCCCGGAGCAGATCCAGGCCCTCGCCGCGCCCACCATGATCGTGCTGGCCGACGCGGACATCGTCCAGCCCGAGCACGCGGTGCGGATGTTCCGGCTGCTCGGCGGCGCGGTGCCCGGCGACCTCACCGGCCTGCCGGCGTGCCGGCTGGCCGTCCTGCCCGGCACGACCCACACCTCTGTGCCGCAGCGCGCCGACTGGCTGGCCCCGATGATCGACGAGTTCCTGGACGAGGCGTAGCGGAACGACGGTCAGCTCGCCAGCAGCGGCGACTCCGGACGCCTCGTCAGAGGGCCCGGACCGAAGTTCGGGACGCCCAGGAATAGCGTCCGGCCGATTTACCGGGTAGAAACATGCCGACCCCTTCGTTCCGGCCTGACCTCTGGCCGGAGGGATCAGAGAGCGCTCTCACCGCCCCAGCTGTGCCGGTGCAGTCTCCGGCCAGCGGAGAGGACGAACCACATGACAATCCAGCCCCGACGGGTACGCCGGCGAACCGGCCGCACCCTCCTCGTCGCCCTGGTGCTGACCGCCGCCGTCACGGCGAGCAGCACCGCCGCCACCGCCGGCCGCCCGGCGTACGGCGCTCCGGACTTCGGGCCCAACGTCACGATCTTCGACCCGAGCATGCCGGTCAGCGAGATCCAGCAGACGCTGGACGCCGCGCACGCCCGCCAGGTCGACAACGAGATGGGCACCGCGCGGCACGCCTACCTGTTCAAGCCGGGCACGTACGGCACGGCCGAGCAGCCGTTGCAGGCCAAGGTCGGCTACTACACGGAGGTCTCCGGCCTGGGCGCCTCGCCCACCGACGTCAACGTCAACGGCAAGATCGAGGTGTACAACCGCTGCCTGGCGGACGGCGGCACCGGCAACTGCCTCGCGCTGGTCAACTTCTGGCGCACCCTGTCCAACCTCTCGCTCACCATCAACGGCGCGGGCCAGGACGGCTGCCGGTCGTCGGCGAACTTCTGGGCGGTGTCCCAGGCGGTGTCCATGCGCCGCCTGAACATCAGTGGCGGCGGGCTGTCGCTGATGGACTACTGCACCGCGGGTCCGCAGTACGCCAGCGGAGGCTTCATCGCCGACTCGCGGCTGCCGGCCACCACCAACGGTTCCCAGCAGCAGTGGCTGACCCGCAACAGCGAGGTCGCCAGCTGGTCCAACGCCGTGTGGAACCAGGTCTTCGCCGGGGTCGAGGGCGCACCGGACGACGCGTCCTTCCCGGACCCGCCCTACACCACGCTGGAGACCACCCCGCTGAGCCGGGAGAAGCCGTACCTCTTCGTCGACGGCAAGGGCAACTACAACGTGCGGGTGCCCGCCGCGCGGCGCGACACCCGCGGCGTCTCCTGGGCCGACGGCATGACGCCGGGGCGGACGATCCCGATCCGGGACTTCTTCATCGCCAGGCCGTCCGACCCGGTGCACGTCATCAACAGCCAGCTCGCGCGCGGCAAGCACCTGCTGCTCACCCCCGGCACGTACGACATCGCCCGTAGCATCGAGGTCCGGCGGCCCAACACGGTGGTGCTCGGCATCGGCCACGCCACGCTCACCGCAGTGAACGGCGCCGTCCCGCTGGACGTCGCCGGCGTTCCCGGCGTGGTGGTCGCCGGCGTCACGATCGACGCGGGACGCGTCGAGTCGCCGGTTCTGCTGCGGGTGGGCCGGCAGCACGGGCACGACAGCAGCAGCCCGACCAACCCGACCACGCTGTCCGACGTGTACTTCCGCGTCGGCGGCCCGCACATCGGGCGAACCAACACGGCGCTGGAGGTCAACAGCGACAACGTGCTCATCGACCACACCTGGGTGTGGCGCGGCGACCACGGCGTGGAGGGCTTCACCGAGGGCGTCAACGGCGACACGGACCGCTGGAGGACCAACACGGGTCGCTACGGCGCCGTCATCAACGGCGACCACGTGACGGCCACCGGTTTGTTCGTCGAGCACTTCCAGCGGTACAACACCGTCTGGAACGGTGAGCACGGCACGACGATCCTCTACCAGAACGAGTTGCCGTACGACCCGCCGACGCAGGCCGACTGGATGCACGGCGGCGTCGAGGGCTGGGCCGGCTACAAGGTCGGTGACCGCGTGCGTCACCACACCCTGTACGGCGGCGGGGTCTACGTCTTCAACCAGAACAACCCGTCGATCCACACCGAGAACGGCTTCGAGGTCCCGGTGACCCCGGGCGTGCGACTGCACCACATCATGACCGTCAACCTCAGCGCCGGCACGATCGACCACGTGGTCAACGGCGTTGGCAACGCGGCCGACATGACCAAGGTCGGCGCGCCGGTCTACGTCACGGAGTACCCGACTCCGTAGGGATCTCGGGCGTACTGACGGAGGGTCGGAGCCGGTGTGCTCCGGCCCTCCGCCGGTTCGGGGTTGGGACGACCGGCCGGACGGAGAAATGGTCCCCGGTCTTGAATTCCTATCGGCCCGATAGGAAAATGGGCGAATGCCGGTCGGTCCGCTCCTCACCTCCCGTCGGGTCGTGGACCTGATGCGGGTCGCCTCCGGGCTCTGTCCCGGCTCGCCAGCGACCGCCTGAGCGCGTCGCCGCCCGCACACTGCCCGGCCGCCGCCGAGTCGTCGGGCCGGCCCGTGGCCCGTCCGGTGCCCGCGGGCCATCCACCCGCTCGTCGCGGCCCCTCGCGCGTCCGCGTCTCGCCCCACCCGATCCCGCCACGCCCGGATCGGTCCTTCCCCCCTCGGAGGTATGTCATGAGCACCGACCCGTCACCATCCACACCGCCGACAGCCGGCGCCTCCCGGCTCGCGTTCAACGAGGACTGGGTGGCGACCATCCTCGGTCTGGTCCTGCTCGGTCTGGTCCTGCTCGGTGCCATCCCCGCCGGGCTGGTGCCCTGATGGCCACCGACGTGACGCGCACGGGCGACGAGCCCCGCACGATCGACGCGACCGGCACGGTTGACGACACGAGCCATGAGACCCGCGTGGGCGACGTGCCCGCCGGCTCCGTCGAGTCCGCACCGGACAGCGGACCCCCGTCGACCGTCGACCCCGCCGGCGCGGCGCGCGGCGGCACGTTCTGGGCCTGGACGGCACTCGGCCTGGTGGTCGTGGTGGTTCTCGCCGCCCTCACCCGCTACCTGGAGCAGAACGTCCCCGGGTGGGCGGAGGGCACCGCCGTCGAGGACATCGGGGCGGCCGTCGAGTACCCGGTCTACGCGATCCTGCTCGGCCTGCTCGGCAACGTCGCCGTGACGCTGCTCGGCTGGCGTGACCGGATCGCCGCCGCGTTCCGGACCGAGTTCTTCATCAAGACCGGTCTGGTGCTGCTCGGGGCGTCGATCAACCTGGCCGTCATCGCCAGCGCGGCGGGCCCGGCGATCGCCCAGGCGATCCTGCTGATCAGCGGGGTGTTCTTCTTCACCTGGTGGTTGGCCGGCCGGTTCGGGCTCGACGACAAACTGCGCGCGTTGCTCGCCTCGGCGGTGTCGATCTGCGGGGTCAGCGCCGCGATCGCCGCCGCCGGGGCGGTCCGGGCCCGTCGTGAACAACTCGCCTACACGGCGAGTCTGGTCATCGTCTTCGCGCTGCCGTCCATCTTCGTGCTGCCCTGGTTGGCCGACGTGTTCGGGCTGTCCGACGCGGTGGCCGGCGCCTGGATCGGCGGCAACATCGACACCACGGCCGCGGTCACGGCGGCGGGGGCGCTCGCCGGCGAGGAGGCCCTCCAGATCGCCAGCATCGTGAAGGTCACCCAGAACGCCCTCATGGGCGTGGTCGCGGTCGCCCTCACGGCGTACTTCACCCTGCGGGTGGAGCGGCTGCCCGGCGCGGCCCGACCGGGCCTCGGGGAGTTGTGGAGGCGTTTCCCCAAGTTCGTCCTGGGGTTCATCGCCGCCTCGGTGATCGCCACGTGGTACCTGGACGCGGCGGGCGCGGACGGCAAGGCCACCATCGCGATCGTCAACGACCTCCGTGTCTGGTTCCTCATCCTGGCCTTCGTCAGCATCGGTCTGGAGGTCCGGGTCGCGTCACTCCGGGAGGCCGGCTGGCGGCCCGTCGCGGTGTTCGCCAGCGCCACCGTGTTCAACCTGGCGTTGGCGCTCGGCCTGGCGTCCCTGCTGTTCCGCAACTTCTCCGCCTGAGCCGGCGTCGCACCCCGCCCTCCGGGCTGCCGGCGGGCGGGGTGCTCGCCAAATTCCCACCTGCTGACCAATAATTTCATCGATAAGTCGAACTCTTGCGATGCGGCAATCGCTCCTGCCACGATGACCGTCAATGCCTTCCGTCCCGAAGGAGTGGTCGTCATGGCGGTCTCCCGCCGCAGGTTCGTCACATCGGTGATGGCGGGGTCCGCCCTCGCCGCCGCCTCCACCACCGAACTGCTCACCACACTCAGCGGCCCCGCCCACGCGGCCAGTCCCCCCGGGGACGTGGTCGGCAAGGTGACGGTCGGCTACCAGGGTTGGTTCAGCTGCCCCGGCGACTCCGCGCCCATCGGCGGCTGGTGGCACTGGAGCCGCGACCGGTTCCAGCCGCCCTCGCCCGCCAACACCACGATCGTGTCCTGGCCCGACATGCGCGAGTACACGCACAGCTATCCCACCGCCTACCCCAACCTCGGCAACGGCTCACCGGCCACCCTCTTCTCCTCCTACGACCAGCAGACGGTGGACACCCACTTCCGGTGGATGCAGGAGTATGGCTGTGACACCGCCGCGTTGCAGCGGTTCAACCCGATGGGCGACGAGGGCCCGACCCGCGACGCGATGACGCAGAAGGTGCGCTCCGCCGCCGAGCGTCACGGCCGCAAGTTCTACATCATGTACGACGTCACCGACTGGTTGACGATGCAGTCGGACATCAAGACCGACTGGACGACGAGAATGTCGGCGCACACCGCGTCCTCCGCGTACGCCCGGCAGAACGGCAAGCCGGTCGTCTGCATCTGGGGCTTCGGCTTCAGCGAGCCCAGCCGGCCCTTCACCCCGGGGCCCTGCCTGGAGGTCGTCAACTGGTTCAAGGCGCAGGGCTGCTACGTCATCGGTGGCGTGCCCACCTGGTGGCGCCAGGGGATCGAGGACTCCCGCCCCGGCTTCCTCGACGTCTACCACGCGTTCAACATGATCTCGCCGTGGATGGTCTACCGGGCCAGGACCGTGGAGGAGCTCGACTCGTACTACAACAACGTCAACGTCGGCGACATGGCCGACTGCGCGGCGCGCGGCATCGACTACCAGCCCTGCGTGATGCCCGGTGACCTCGCTGGGGGCCACCGTCGGCACGGCGACTTCTACTGGCGGCACATCTACAACATGGTCCGGCTCGGCTCGCAGGGCCTCTACGTGTCCATGTTCGACGAGTACAACGAGGGCAACCAGATCGCCAAGACCTCCGAGACCCAGGCCACCACCCCGGCCGGAGCGAACATCCGGGCGCTGGACGAGGACGGCGTGGCCTGCTCCTCCGACTACTACCTGCGGATCACCGCCGACGGCGGCCGGATGCTCAAGGGGCAACTCGCGCTCACCGCGGTACGCCCCACCCCGCCGATGGTCGGCACCCCACCACCGGCCACCGGGAACCTGGCCGCCGGCCGACCCACCTCGGCGAGCAGCCAGGGCGGCGGGTTCCCGGCATCGAACGCGGTGGACTCGAACGCCAGCAGTTACTGGGAGAGCGGCGGCGGCTCCTTCCCGCACTGGTGGCAGGTCGACCTCGGCGCCAGCCACCAGGTCAACAAGCTCGTGGTGCGGCTGCCCGCCGGCTGGGGCGCGCGCACCCAGACCATCACCGTGCAGGGCAGCGTCGACGGCAGCTCCTTCGCCACCATCGCCGGGGCCTCCGCGTTCGCCTTCGACCCGGCAACCGGCAACACCGTCACCCGCACGCTGACGACCACCACGGCCCGCTACGTCCGCATCAGCATCGGTGGCAACACCGGCTGGCCGGCCGCCCAACTCGCCCAGGTCGAGGTGTACGCCGGGAGCACCGTCCCGGACAACCCGCCGACCACGCCGAGCGGCCTCACCGTGACCGGCAAAACCTCGACGAGCGTGTCCCTGGCGTGGACGGCCTCCACCGACGACACCGGGGTGACCGGCTACCAGGTACGCCAGGGCGGCACGGTGGTCGCCACCGTCACGGGCACCACGGCGACGGTGAGCGGGCTCAGCCCGTCCACCGCGTACACCTTCACCGTCACCGCCCGCGACGCCGCCGGCAACACCTCGGCCGCGTCCGCCGCGGTCACCGTCACCACGGACGCCGCAGCCAACGCGGACCTCGCCCGAGGTCGAACCACCACGGCGAGCAGCCAGGTCCAGAGCTACGCGTCGGGCAACGTGGTGGACGGTGACGCGAACAGCTACTGGGAGAGCGCCAACAACGCGTTCCCGCAGTGGGTGCAGGTCGACCTGGGTTCCTCGCGCACGGTCGGGCGGGTGGTGCTGAAGCTGCCGCCGTCGTCGGCGTGGGGCGCTCGGACGCAGACACTGTCCGTGCAGGGCAGCACCGACGGGGGGAGCTTCGGCACGCTCGTCGGATCGGCGGGGCGGACCTTCGACCCAGCCAGCGGTAACCAGGTGACGTTGAGCTTCACCGCCGCTCAGACCCGCTACGTGCGGATCTCCGTCACCGGCAACACCGGCTGGCCGGCTGGGCAACTGTCGACGCTGGAGGTCTACGCCAGCTGACCGAGGCGTGGGCGGCCGCCGGGGGAGCGGCGGCCGCCCATACGGGGGCGCTTACCTAAGGCCAAACTGAACCTCTGATCAGGATGGAGCTCCCGTACGTCGCCTGAGGTCATCGCCAGCCAGAATCCCAAATAGCCGCCTGGCACTCGGGCGAGATGGGCGGAATCGAACTGACGACCCCTTTACCCCCAGAGATCGGCAACGCGGCGTGGTTCGGCTCGCATCGCTGGTCAACGGTCCGATAGTGGTCGCAGCCCGCTGGCGGGTGCGGCGGTCGATGACGCAGCAGATGCTCGCGGACCGGTTGCGGAGGTCGAAGAGTTGGGTGGACAAGGTGGAGCGGCGTGTGCGCGCCCTGGACCGTACTCGGTGATCCAGGACCTGGCCCACGTGCTGCGGGTCGACCCGGAGGTGCTGCTCGGCCAGCAGCGGCCAACGCCTGCCGGCCCGTTGGAGGGGGTGGACGACATCCGGGCCGCTTTCGCCCGTTACGACACCCCGAAACCCCGCCCCATCGTCGGAAGAGGTGAGAAGGCAGGTCGGGTACGCCTGGTTGAGCTACCAGCACGCGCACTACGGGCAGTTGGTGCGGGTGTTGCCGGGTCTGCTGGATGCCGTCCAGGGCGCGCGGTCGGCGGAGTTGCTGGTGCAGGCGTACAGGATCACCTCGTCGCTGCTGGTGAAGCTCGGCGAGGCCGACCTCGGGTGGCTGGCTGCCGACCGGGCGATGTCGGCCGCCGGCGATGATCCGGTCCTGGCGGCAACGGCGGCCATCTCGGTAGCCCAGGCGCTCCGCGCGTCAAACCGCGACCGCCTAGCCCTAACAACGGCCCTAACCGCCGCGAACCGCATCACCCCCGCCCCAGCGCACCCCCGTGATCATGAGTTTGACGGGCCTTCCGAAGATCAGAGCGACCGTCAACTTCTTGATCACAGGGGCGGGAGCAGGGTCGCGCCGCAGCGGTCGGCGGGGGAGTGGGCCGTGGGTGGGACGCTGCTGCTTCAGTCCGCCCTGGCCGCCGCCGGCGGCGGCGAAAGCCGCCGCGCCGATGAGCTGACCGAGCGGGCCGCGGGCGTCGCCGCCAGCCTGAGGAGGTACGACGATCCGCACCGCACCAGCTTCGGGCCGATCGCCGTGGAGTTGGCGCGGGTTCTGGTGGCGGCGCAACGGGGTGACGCCGTTGAGGTGCTACAGAGGCACTCGACCGTCGTGCGGCGGGAGGGGTGGCAGCGGTTGCCGGCCGAGTACCGGGGCGCGTACTTGGTGGATCTCGCGCGGGCGTACCTCCAGATGGGTGACCTGCGCGGGGCTGCACGGGCGCTGGTGGACGCGGACAGCGTCGCGCCGGCAGAGGTTCGGTGTCGGTCGTTGGCGCGTACCGTGATCGCTGATGTTGCCCGCGCGCGGCCGGCGCCGGCCGGCGTGGCGCGACTGGCGACGCTCGTCGGCCTCACCCGCTGATGGACGAGCGCCGGCGTCTGTCGTCCGCGGGGTGAATGGTGCGGATCGGGTAGGGCGCCGGCCCCGATGTTGCCACTCGCGGGTTAGCCGAGGGAGACCTCCTAGAAACGCACCCCGTTGTGGAACGCGGTGCGGGGGACGTGCAGGTGCCCGTAGACCACGGTGGCGGCGTCGAAGCGCAGGATGTTCGAAACCGTTCAGATCAAGGAGTACGGGATCACCATTCCGGAGGGCCGGTAGAGGTTGCTTGCTCCGGATGACGGATCTCCACTCGCGCACCGAGCGGGTCGCCGTTGTGAGGATCCGCCCGTCTTTTGAATCGCTGACGGAAGTCACGTCCCCTGCTGAATACTAGTGCTGTACCGCACCGGGAGGCCGGAATCCGGGTCACCACGCGGAGCCATCCGGACGCCCCGTCGAACGTTTCCGCCGATTACCGTCGTGCTCGCACCGTGCAGCGGCAGTGTGACTTTCCGGAAGGTGATGCTGAATGAACGCTACTCCTGACGCGTCTGGACAGAAGGCAGGGCTGCCGACTGTTGTGCTCGTGCACGGGGCTTTCGCCGACTCGTCGAGCTGGAAAGGCGTGATCGCTCATCTCAAGCGTCGAGGCTATCCGGTCATGGCAATTGCCAACCCGCTGCGCGGTGTGCAGGAAGACGCCGCTTACGTCCGTTCCGTTTTGGACACGGTGGACGGTCCGGTCGTGATGGCCGCTCACTCGTACGGCGGATCAGTGATGACCGAGGCTGCGGACGGCGCCGCGAACGTGAAGGCTTTGGTGTACGTCGCCAGCATCAGCCCGGACGTCGGCGAAAGCGTGCTCGACCTGACCATGAAGTATCCCGGGAGCCAGCTTGGTACTTCCATCAAGATGGTTCCCTGTCGTCTGCCCGACGGTAGTACTGGCATGGAGCAGTACATCGAGCAAGACAAATTTCCGGCAGTGTTCGCCGCCGACGTCGCCCCCGACGTCGCCGAGGTGATGGCGGTTACGCAGCGGCCGCCCACCGAGAGCGCCCAGACCGGGTCCGTGACCAAGGTCGCCTGGAAGACCATCCCGTCATGGACCCTGGTCTCTACCCGGGACCTGGGCATTCCGCCGGACCTGCAACGCTTCATGGCCCAACGGGCCGGCTCCACCACGATCGAGATCGACGCGTCTCACGCCGTGGCAGTGTCGCAACCCGGCCCGGTCGCAGACTTCATCGACAGCGCCGCCCGCGCCACCACGGGCTAGTTCGGCAGCCGCCGTCCGGGACATGGCTGGAGCTCAAGGTTGAGGTGCCGGCCGGCGTGGCGCGACTGGCCACACTGGTCGGGCTCACCCGCTGACGGACGCGCGCCGGCGTATGTCGTCCGCCGGGTGAATGGTGCGCACCGGGTCCGGCACCGGCCCGCGCCGCCGCCACTCCCGGGGGTAGCCGAGGGACACCTCCTCGAAACGGACGCCGTCGTGAAACGTCGTCCGGGGTATGTGCAGGTGCCCGTAGACCACGGTGGTCGCGCCGAAGCGCAGGTGCCAGTCCCGGGTGCGGACGGTGCCGCACCACTGGGCGAACTGCGGATACCACAGGATGTCGGTCGGTTCCCGCACCAGCGGGTAGTGGTTGACCAGCACGGTCGGCAGGGCCGGGTCGCGTTGCGCCAGCCGGCG
Organism: Micromonospora acroterricola; assembly: GCF_003172955.1. Taxonomy (GTDB): domain Bacteria; phylum Actinomycetota; class Actinomycetes; order Mycobacteriales; family Micromonosporaceae; genus Micromonospora; species Micromonospora acroterricola. Next base: position 49,218 of record NZ_QGKR01000172.1, read on the forward strand.
TTCGGTCTCGGCGACCCGGGCCGCGCACCACGCCTCGCGGCTCGGGTGGGGATCGGGGTGCAGCAGGGCCTCGTCCGTGCAGACCACCCCGGTCTCGTACGCCAGGTCCAGTGACTGCTGCTTGGTGGTCGCCTCGGGCACCCGGAACGTGTAGTCGTACAGGACGAAGAGCGGGGCGATCGTGGCCGGACCGCCGTCCCCGTCCCACACCGGGTACGGATCCTCCGGGGTGGCGACCCCCAACCGCCGGCACAGTCGGACGAGCTCGCGGTAGCGCTCCTCACCGCGCAGCTGGACCGGGTCGTCGGGTGGCGTCCAGAGCTCGTGGTTGCCCGGCGCCCAGACGACCTTCGCGAACCGGCTGCTGAGCAGCGTGAGCGCCCACTCGATGTCGGCGTACCGCTCGGCCACGTCACCGGCGACGAGCAGCCAGTCGGCGTCGTTGGCCGGGCGTAGCTCCCGGACGAACGAGCGGTTGTCCGGATAGCCGATGTGCAGGTCGCTGACGGCCCGCAGCCGGGGCGGAAGGCTCACACTCCGAGGCTAGGCCGCCACGCCGGGTCGGGGCACCCCTGTCCGGTCGGTGTCGCCCGCGCCGACCGAGTCAGCAGAACCAGCCGTCCTGCACCCAGCCGCGCCGGTTGATGTGCCCGTAGGCGAACCCGTAGATGTAGCCGCCGCTGCGGGGACCCTCGACGAGGAAGGTCTGACCCTGGTAGAGGGTGCCCATCCAGGCGCCGTTGGGCTGGGTGCGGACGAACAGGTCGCTCGCGCACACCGTCTCCCGCTCGCCGATCGTGCCGTTGGCGGCCTGCGCCGGGGCCGGCGGGGCGAGCGTCGCGACGATGATGCCGGCCAGCAGGCCGGCCGTCGCCCGGGCCGCCGATCGGGTCACCATGAGTCGTACCCGCCGATGCACTCGGCCCGGAGGTAACCCCAGTCGTTGGGACCGAAGTCGAACGAGGCCGCCCACCCGTTGTAGACCGGGTGCGCGCCCGGCGTGTGGCCGATCCTATTGCCGTAGGCGAGCGTGCGCTTGAGGCCGGTGGGACCGCCGGCGGAGTCGTAGTTGGCGTAGAAGCTGGCGCTCTGGCAGACCACGATGGCGTGCCGGGGCACCACCGGGTCGGCGTGGGCCGGCGCGGCGCCCAGGGCGGCCGTTGCCACCCCGACGGCCAACGCGGCGACCCCCGTGCGGATCGGTCGAGGCATGCCCACCTCCCGTAAACCCGAAACTTTCTACCGGCGACCCTAGCAAGCGGGTAGATAAATGTCGATGGGCAGGTGGGGCTCACGAGGCCGCCGCGAGCGGTGGGGCGCTCGGGCGACCGGCATATCCGGCTACCGGGCGGGAAAGCGCTGGCGTCCGACAGCCCGAACCGGAGCAGGAGAAACGACATGCCTTTCATCACCGTGGGGACGGAGAACTCCGCGCCCATCGACCTCTACTACGAGGACCACGGATCCGGTCAGCCGGTGGTGCTGATCCACGGCTTCCCGTTCAACGGCGCGACCTGGGAGAAGGAGACCAGCGCGCTGCTCAACGCCGGATACCGGACGATCACCTACGACCGGCGCGGTTTCGGCAACTCCGCCCAACCGGCGTTCGGGTACGACTACAACACCTTCGCCGCGGACCTCGACGTGCTGATGACCGAGCTGGATCTGAGCGACGTGACCCTGGTGGGTCACTCCATGGGCACCGGCGAGGTGGTTCGCTACCTGGCCAACTACGGCTCCCGACGGGTGAGCCGCGCGGTGCTGCTCAGCCCGCTGGAGCCGTACCTGGGCAAGGCCAGCGACAACCCGGAGGGGGTCGACAGGAGCCTCTTCCAGGGTTTCCAGCAGGCGATCATCAAGGACCGCTTCGCCTACCTCACCCAGTTCTGCGACGCGTTCTTCAACTACAGCGAGAACAAGGGCAAGCTGGTCGGCGAGGAGGCGTACCGGGCGCACTGGCAGATCGGCGCGATGGCCTCCGGCAAGGCCAGCCACGACTCCGTGGACGCCTGGCTGGAGGACTTCCGGGGTGACCTGCCGAAGATCGACGTGCCGGTCCTCATCATGCAGGGCGATAAGGACAACGTATTGCCGTTCCCGGTGACCGGTCAGCGGCTCGCACCGATGCTGCCGACCAGCCAGCTCATCACGCTGAAGGGCGCGCCGCACGGCATCCCGTGGACGCACGCCGACGACATCAACAAGGCCATCATGGACTTCATGAAGCAGCCGGCCAAGGCTCGAGCCTGACCCGCAGCGGCACGGATCGGACACCGGCACGAGGACACCCACGACACCCGGCCCAGGTCTCCACGGGCCGGGTGTCGTCGGCTCTCAGGCCCGGCGGGCCACGACCGCGCCGTTGGCGCCGGGTGCGTCGAACGGCACCGTGCGGACGTCCACGAAGCCGGCGTCGGTGAGCCAGGCCGCGTACTCGGCGCCCGAGTAGTTCCGGCCCCCCTCGGTCTCCACCAGCATGTTCATGCCCATCAGGGCCGCCTCCGGCGGCCCCGTGCGCTCGTCGTTGAGCAGCAGCTCGCAGACGACGACGGCCCCGCCGGGTGGCAACGCGTCGTGGCACCGCGCCAGCAGCGCCCGGTTGGTCGGCTCGTCCCAGTCGTGCAGGATCATGCTGAGCAGGATGACGTCGTGCCCGCCCGGCAGCGCCGGGTCGGCGAGGAAGTCGCCGGCCACGGTGCCGATCCGCTCGGCCAGACCGGCCGCCGCAATCCGCTCCTCGGCCCGTGCGCAGACGTGCGGTAGGTCCAGGACTGTCGCCCGCAGCTCCGGCAGGCGGCGGCAGAACTCGATCGGGAACGCCCCGGCGCCGCCGCCCACGTCGAGCAGCCGGCGGTGCGCGGAGAAGTCGTACGCGTCGGCCAGCGCGGCGGCGGTGAAGCTCGACGTGGAGTACATGGCGTCCCAGAACTGCGCCAGCATCTCCGGGTCCGTCGTGTCGAACATCGACTGCTGCGCCTGCGGGTCCCAGGTGAGCGGCCGGTCGGTGCGCAGCGCCTCGCCGATGCGGTGCCAGGGCAGATAGGTGCGCAGGTCGGAGTAGCTGACCTGCGCCCCGAAGTAGTACGGCCGGCCCTCGACCAGGAACTGCTCGGCCAGCGCGGTGTTGCGGTAGCCGTCGCCGGCCTTCTCCAGCAGGCCGAGCGAGGCGCTCGCGGCCAGCAGCAGGTCCGCCGGACGGTCGGCCAGCCCGAACTCGGCGGCCGCCTGCTCGACGGTCATCGTCCGGCCGTCGGCGAGCCGGGTGAACAGGCCGAGTTCGACGCCGACCGCGAGGGTCTTGAACCCCCAGACGCCGGCCACCAGGCGCATGAGGGGAGTCGGAGTGATCATGACCACATGAGATCACAGATCCCGTCCGTCCACGATGGGCGGTCGACGGGTCAGGCCCCGACCAGCGTGACCAGCACCGGCAGCAGCATCAGCCCGCTCCGCTGACCGGGCCGCCGCTCGGTCGGGACGCCTCGGTTCAGCCGGGCCGCCTGGCCAGGCGGCGGCCGACCTGGCGCGCGCCGAGGCTCACCGCCGTGGTGCCGATGGCCATCCCGATGAGCACCAGGACCGCCCCGACGGCCCAGAGGCCGCTGTCGTCGCTCGACGCGGCCCGCCACGCCCAGGCCGCGGTGAAGGCCACCGTCATCACCGGCGCCACGAGCCACGGGCTGAGCCGCCGGACGGCGAGGGCGGCGAGCAGCACGAGACTGAGCACGCAGCCGATCACCTGCCACGCCGCGTACGGGCCGCTGGTCGAGCCGGTCTCCGGGTCGACGGTGTACTCGGTGTCCCAGCCCAGCCAGAGCAACCACACCCCGACCGTGGCCACCGTGAGGTACAGAGCTCCGAGCAGTGCGCGGGTACCCCTCGTCGTTGTCATCCGGAGATCATCCCCCGTGTGGCCCGGTCGGGGAATGAGCATTGGTGCCCATGGTTGACCGTCGATGTCCGCCGCTGGTAGAACGAGGGCATTCATCTGCTGCCAGCTCCCGGTGTCGGCGTCCGAGTGCTGCCTGTCGAGGAGACGGCGCATGCCCCGATCCCGTTGCCGACGCGCGCTCGCGTCGGCGCTGACCGTCCTGACCACCACCGCCGCCCTGGCCGTCGGCCTGCCGGCGGCACCCGCGCCGGCCGCGCCCGGCAGCCCCGCGCTCACCCCGCCGCTGGGCTGGAACTCCTGGAACACCTTCGGCTGCGCGATTGACGAGAGCCTGATCCGCGGCATGGCCGACGCGATCGTCTCCACCGGGATGCGGACCGCCGGCTACCGCTACGTGGTGGTCGACGACTGTTGGTTCGACCCGCAACGCGACGGGCAGGGCAACCTGCGCGCCAACCCCGACCGGTTCCCGAGCGGCATGAAGGCACTCGGCGACTACCTGCACGGCAGGGGCCTGAAGTTCGGCCTCTACCAGGTGCCCACCGCCCAGACGTGCGCGCAGCGCGGCGGCGCCTACCCCGGCTCCACCGGCAGCCAGGGCCACGAGCAGCAGGACGCCGCCACGTTCGCCGCCTGGGGCGTCGACTACCTGAAGTACGACTGGTGCTCGCCCGAGGGCAGCCGGGACGAGCAGGTCGCCGCGTTCACCCGGATGCGCGACGCGCTGCGCGGCACCGGCCGCGACATCGTCTACAGCATCAACCCGAACAGCTACCACGCGCCGACCGGCGCCACCTACAACTGGGGCACGGTCGCCGACCTGTGGCGCACCACCGAGGACATCAAGCCGTTCTGGGACACCGGCAACGTCAACTCGTACCCGATGGGGGTCGTCAACATCATCGACGAGACCCTGCCGCTGGCCGCCCAGGCGGGACCCGGCCACTGGAACGACCCGGACATGCTGGAGGTCGGCGTCGGCGGCCTGACCCCGACCGAGTACCGGGCGCACTTCGCCCTGTGGGCGCTGATGGCCGCGCCGCTGATCGCCGGCAACGACATCCGCTCGATGTCGGCCGACGTCAGCACGGTGCTGCGCAACGCCGACCTGCTCGCCGTCAACCAGGATCCGGCCGGGCACGGCGGGCGGCGGGTCCGTGACGACGGAGCGACCGAGGTGATCGCCAAGGCGCTCGCCGACGGCTCGGTGGCGGTCGCCCTGCTCAACCGGGGCGGCGCCACGGCCCGCATCAGCACCACGACCGCCGAGGTCGGTCTGCTCGGCGCGGGCCCGTTCACCGTCCGCGACCTCTGGACGGGCGGCGAGTCCGCCAGCACCGGGACGGTCTCGGCGGACGTGCCGTCGCACGGCGTCGCCGCCTTCCGGGTCCGTGGCGGCACGCCGGCCACCCTGACCACCTCGACGGTGGTCGGCGCCGGGTCCACCCGCTGCCTGGATGTGAACGGCGCGGCGCGGGTCAACGGCACGGATCTGATCGTCTACGACTGCCAGGGCGCGGCCAACCAGCTCTGGACCGGCACCCCCACCGGCGAGCTGCGGGTCTACGGCGACCGCTGCCTCGACGCGTACGACCAGGGCACCGCGCCGGGCACCAAGGTGATCATCTGGCCGTGCAACGGGCAGCGCAACCAGCGCTGGACGTGGCGGGCCGACGGCACCATCGTGGGCGAGCAGTCCGGGCTCTGCCTCGACGTGGCCGGGGCGGCCACCGGCAACACCACCAGGGTGGTCCTCTGGACGTGTCACGGGGCGGCCAACCAGCGCTGGTCCCGCGGCTGACCGGGGTCGGCGGCCCGGCGCCGCTCAGGGCTGGACGCGCGCCAGGAAGTCGCGCACCAGCCGTACCACCTCGTCGAGGTGCGTCTCCAGCAGCCAGTGGCCGCCGTCGAGCAGGTGCAGGTCGGCGTCGGGCAGGTCCCGCAGGTAGGCGCGGGCCGCGCCGGCCGGCATGTAGCCGTCGTGCGGCCCCCACACGATCAGCGTGGGTGGCCGGTGGGTCCGCAGGTACTCCTGCTGCCGGGGGAACCAGGCGACGGTGCTGCCCTGGTCGGCGAGGAGCCGGAGCCAGGCGTCGCGCCGCCGGGGGTCGGCGACCAGCGCCCCGGAGAGCCGCCACAGGTCCGGGCTGACCCGGTCGGCCAGCCGGTCCGGCAGCTCGCCGAGGAACTCGCGCCGGAAGCCCTCCTCGGTGATCGCGGCGGCCAACTGGTCCCGGCCCTCGTCGGTCGGCTCGCGCCAGAACCGCTTCAGCGGCTCGTACTTCGGCCCGTGCTGGTCGGGGTAGATGTCGCCGTTCTGGATGACGAGACCGGCGACCCGCTCCGGCGCGGCCATCGCCAGGCGCAACCCGAACTGGCTGCCGTAGTCCTGGAGGTAGATCACGTAGCGGGTCAGCCCCAGCACCTCGGTGAACCGCCGGAGCAGCTCGGCGTGCGCGTCGAAGGTGTACGCGAAGCGGTCGGGGCCGGGCAGGCCGCTGTAGCCGAAGCCGGGATAGTCGGGGGCGACGGCCCGCCAACGGTCGGCCAGGGCGGGCAGCAGGTGGCGGAACTGGAACGACGACGACGGGTAGCCGTGCGGCAGCAGCACCACCGGCGCGTCGCTGGCGCCGGCCTCCCGGTAGAAGATCGTGATGCCGTCGACGTCGACCGTTCGGTGGCGCACAGCTGTCTCGGCCATGCCGTCTCCTCAGCCACAGGGTGGGCGGACCCCTCGACGGTGCCAGAAGCCGTGCGGGATCGCCGCCGAATCCGACCGGCCGCGCCGTCTGGTCAGGCCACCGGCGCGGGGCCGGTCGAGTCGCGGACGACGAGCAGATGCCCGGTGGAGCGGCGCCGGGGCCGCGCCGAGCGCGGTTTGAGGGCGAGGGTGAGGGCCGTCCGACCCATCTCGGTCATCGGCAGCCGGATGGTGGTGAGGCTGGGCGCCAGGTCGGCTGCCACGGAGACGTCGTCGAAGCCGACGACCGACATCCTCCCGGGCACCGGGATGCGACGCGAGCGCAGCGTCGACAGCACCCCGGTCGCCATCGCGTCGTTGAGCGCCACGATCGCGGTCGTCTCCGGGTGCTCGTTGAGGATCTGCTCGGTGGCCGCCCGCCCGCCGCCCCGGGTGAACTCGCCGTGCACGACGACGAGGTCGGACGGGGGCAGGCCGCGTTGCCGCAGCGCCGACGAGACGCCGGCGAGCCGGTCGGCGACGGTGGTGAGACCCGCGCTGCCCGCGGCGACCGCGATCCGCCGGTGGCCGAGATCCACCAGGTGCTGGGCGAGCGCCCGGCCGCCGGCCTCGTTGTCGGGCAGGACGGCGTCGACACCGAGCGCGTGCCTTCCGATGGCGGCGACCCGCCCGCCATGGTCCTGGAACGCGGCCAGCTCGGCCCGCGCCTCCGCCTCCACCCGCGGGTCGTCGTAGCCGGAACCGCTGATGAGGATGATGCCGACCCGCTGGGCGATGAGGTGACGCAGCTGTTGCAACTCGTAGGCGGGATCCCGGCCGGACTGGCAGATCTGCACCAGCAGCCCCTGCTCGGCGGCGAGCTGGATGACCCCGCCGGCGATCTCGGAGAAGTAGGGGTCGTCGACCTGGTGAACGATCAACCCCACCGTGGAGCTGGCGCCGCCGGCCAGGGTGCGGGCGTACGGGTTGGCGACGTACCCGAGCTCGCGGGCGACCCGCCGGACCCGGTCGGCGACCTGGGCGCTGACCCCGTCGCGACCGGCGAGGGCCCGGGAGGCGGTCGCCAGTGAGACGTCGGCGCGCTCGGCCACGTCGACGAGGCGCGGCCGTTGGCCAGCCCTGGGCATCCGCAACTCCCCGGAAACATCCATGTCACGCGATCTATTGCCAGTGACGTTGCTCGAAGCCTAGGGTACGTAAGCGCTTACGTAAGCGCTTACGTACCCGGCACCCGGCGTGCCGCGAAACGAGGTGAACGCGATGTCCAGGGCCAGACGAGCCGCCGTCGCCACCGTCTCCCTACTGGCGATCGGCGCACTGACCGGCGCGGGCGCGCCCCCGGCGCAGGCGGACCGGACCCATCCGTCCGACGTCCACCCCGCCCTGCGGGCGCACCTTGTCGCCGCCTACGACTTCGACCACCCGGTGCCGGGCGACCCGGCGCTCGAACGCGACCAGGGCCGCTCCGGCACCGAGGTCGAGCTGGTCAACGGCGGTGCCGCCATGCGGGTGCGGGACCACGCCTACCGAGGCAGCGGCAACGCGGTGCGGACCCGGCAGATCGACCCGTCGGTGAACGGCAACGACGACTGGAAGGCCGGCACCTGGTCGGCCAGCGGGGTACGCACCCTCCGCGCCTTCAGCGCCACCGCGGGCACCACCGTGATGGGCTGGTTCAAGCTCGAGATGGACAGCCCGCTGCCCAACTCCACCACCGCCGACCCGACCGACCGGTACAACGCGATCGGGCTCGCCGGGGTGCTGACCGGTGACTCCGACGGCCACGGCGTCCGCGCCCTGCTCGAGCTGATCGACGTCGACGGGGAACTGCGCCTGGTCGCGCTCGGCCGGCGGCTCGACGGCGGCAACTCGCAGACGTTCGCCGCGAACCAGGACTGGCGGGCCCTGCTGCCGGCAGGGGAGTGGGTGCACCTCGCCGCCACCTTCGACTTCGGCACCGGCGCCCTCGCCCTCTACCGCAACGGCGAACCGGTGGACGGCTTCTACACCCGTACCGACGACCCGTGGCTCGTGTCGGGGCCCGGCCCGCACGTGACCACGGCCTCCGACCCGCGAGGCATCAAGATCGGCGGAAGCTTCCCGCAGGACACGCTGGAGCGGAACCCGTGTGACTGCCGCATGGACGGCCTCATGTTCCTCGACAGCGTGGTCTCCGCGAGCGATGTGCGGAGGCAGTACCGCCACCTGGCCCGCTGACCACCCTCGGCACCGTCCCACCGAGAAGGAGACACGCGTGCTCACCATCCACGACAGCGCCCGCAGGATCCGCAGACCCCTGTTGACGGCCGGCCTCACCGCCGTCGTGCTGTTCCTGTCCACCCTGGTCGCGACCCCCGCCCGGGCCGCCGACGCGGTCTACGACCCGGTCCCCGAGATGCCGGTCCAGTCCCGGCTCGGGCTGGTCCTCAGCGAGTACGCCAGCTTCCCGCAGTCGTACCCCAATCCGGCCCCGACCGATCCGCGGCTCATGCGCACCGCGCGGATCAACACCATCATGGAGGTGCCCGACGGCTCCGGCCGTCGCGCGGTGCCCGACCTGAACGGCAGCCTCTACCTGGTCGAGGATGGCGTGCCGCACGTCTACCTCGACGTGGCGACGACGTTCGCGCCGCGGTTCTTCTCCGGCCGCGGCCTCGGCCAGGGCTTCGGGTACGTCACCTTCCACCCGGAGTTCGGCGCCAACGGCCGGTTCTACACCATCCACACCGAGCTGGCGTCGGCGGCGACCACCCCACCGGACTACGCCCAGGCCGGCACGATCTACCACGGCGTCATCACCGAGTGGACGGCGACCGACCCGAGCGCCGACACCTTCGCCGGCACCCACCGCGAGGTCCTGCGCATCGGGTTCGGCGGCCAGGTGCACGGCATCCAGGAGATCAACTTCAACCCCACCGCGAAGCGCCACGATCCCGACTACGGGCTGCTGTACCTCGCGGTCGGCGACGGTGGCCTCGGTGTGCGCAACACCGACCCGCAGAACCTGGGCGTGCCGCACGGCAAGCTGCTACGGATCGACCCCCGGGGCGCCAACTCGGCCAACGGGCGGTACGGCGTTCCCGCCACGAACCCGTTCGTCGGCCGCGCCGGCGCGCTCGGCGAGATCTACGCCGTCGGCTTCCGCGATCCACACCGCTTCAGCTGGGACCGGGCCACCGGCCGGATGTACCTCGGGCACATCGGTGAGCACGCCATCGAGGCGATCTACGAGGTGCGCGCCGGCGACAACTTCGGCTGGAGCGAGCGCGAGGGTTCCTTCGTCTTCGACAAGACCTCCACCAACCCCTGCGACCGGCTGTTCCCGCTGCCCGCCGACGACGACCGGTACGGCTACACGTACCCGGTCGCCGCGTACGACCACGACCCGGCCGCGGACTGGAACTGCACCGCGGACGTCGGCGTCGCGGTGGCCGGCGGGTTCGTCTACCGGGGACGGGCGGTGCCCGCGCTGCGCGGCAAGTACGTCTTCGGTGACCTGGTCGACGGCCGGGTCCTCTACACGGAGGCGAACGAGATGCGCCGTGGCCGGGGTCTGGCCACGATCCACCAGCTCGCCCTGTTCGACGCCGCGGGCGGGCCGGTCCGGATGCGCGACCTCTCCGGGCCCGGCGCGCCCGGTGACCCGAACCGGGTGGACCTGCGCTTCGGCACCGACGCCGCGGGCGAGCTCTACCTGCTCGCCAAGGCCAACGGGAAGGTCTGGAAGGTCACCGGTACGCGGGTCTTCGCCAGCGGCGACGTCGGGGACACCACCCTGCGCCGCACCGCCGGCGCGTCGAACTGGGCGCCGGTGACCCCGGCGAAGTGGCAGTTCACCCGCGACCAGGTCATCCTCGCCGAGGCCGGGGTCAGCCGGCCGGGTCCGCGCCGGCCGTTCGAGTACGCCGTGCTCACCGCCGGCCCGGCGTGGTCGTCGGTGGAGGTCGAGGCCCGGGTACGGCTCGACACGCCGGTGGAGGTCAGCAACCGGGACGTGATCATCGTCTTCGGGTGGCGGTCGGACACCGAGTTCTACTACGCCCACCTGTCCACCGACAACACGATCTATCCGCACAACGGCATCTTCAAGGTCAACAATGCCGACCGGGAACGCATCGACCACCAGTGGAACGGCCGGTCGCGTGGCGCCAACCCGGCGATCACCGACGCGGACTGGCACCGCGTGCGGGTGGTGCACCTGCCGGCAACGGGCGAGATCGCGGTCTACGTCGACGGGCGCCGCGACCCGCTGATGACCGCGAAGGACACGACCTTCGGCTCCGGGCGGGTGGGTTTCGGCTCGTTCGACAACGTGGGTCGACTGCGGGACCTGACCGTCACCGGCACGCCCGCCTGAGCACCGGCCGGGTGGGGACGGCGGCGCCCGTGCCGTCGTCCCCACCCGGCAGCTCGGCCGGCCCCCGCCCGACCGGGTCCGTCGAGCCGGCCCGGAGGGGCCCGTACGGTTCGTAGAATCCGTGCCATGCCGCGGATCGTCGAGTTGCTGGCCTCGCCCGTGCACCGCTTCCTGGGCCGGCCCGCCGACGGCCCGGCGCCGGCCCCACCCGGCGAGCTGGTCGACGTCGTGCGGATCCGCGCCGGCCTGGGCATCGTCGGCGACCGGTACTTCGGCCAGCCGGCACACCGCGACGCCAGCGTCACGGTCATCGCCCAGGAGTCGCTGCCACCCGGCATCGGTCTGGCGGAGGTCCGCCGCAACGTCCTGACCACCGGCATCGCCGTGGACGAGCTGATCGGCAGGGTGCTGGTGCTGGACTCCGGGGACGGTCCGGTCAGCCTGCGCGTGAACCGGGCGGCCCGCCCCTGCGCCTGGATGGACGTCACCGTCGGCCCGGGTGCGTGGAAGGCGCTGCGCACCACGGGCGGCGTCCGCTGCACGCCGCTCAACGACGGGGTGCTGCGGATCGGCCCGGTCGACGCCACCGTCGAGCGGGCGCCCGCTCCGTAGCGTCGGGTCGCGGCGGGCGGGGTCCCCGGCCGACGGCATCACCGTCCACAGTGCGGACGCGGATCGGGCCGTCACCGACCGCCGGCCGGGCGCGGTGCGGTGTGGTACCCGTCGGTTAGGCTCGGCCCGTTCGGCCTTGGGGAGGGCACATGGCGGCGGATCCGGTCAGCGGCGATTTCACCCGCATGTTGGACGCGACGATGCAGGCGCTTGGCGCGGTCAGCGCGCCGGCCGCCGGCGCCGACGGCGAGCCGGCCGCACCGCCGGCCGGGGAGGCCGCGGACGGTCAGGTCCGGGCGGAGTTGGGGCCGGACGGCCGGCTGCGCTCGCTGTTCGTGGAGCCACGGCTGATGCGGCTCGGCTCGGAGGAGCTGACCGAGCACATCACCACGGCCGTCAACGCGGCGATCGACGCGATGCGGGGCGCTACGACCCCGCCGCAGGCCGGTGACCTGTCGCAGCTGCGGGAGCAGTTGGCGGAGGTCCGCGACACGGCGGTGCCGCGGCTCGGGTCGTTCCTGGCGGCGCTGACCGAGGCGCAGGACCGGCTGGCCCGGGGTGGTCCGCGATGAGCGGCAACGGGTTCGAGGTGGAGCCGCAGACGTTGCGCGACGCCGGCGGGACGGTCGCGGACCTCGCGCAACGCTTCCTCGGCGAGCTGGACGGCTTCGAGGCGCAGATGACCGGTTACGGCGAGCCGTGGGGCGCCGACGACATCGGCTCGCTGATCGGGGTGGCGTACACCGAGGTCGCCGCGTACGTCTTCGACTGCCTCGGGCTCGCCGTGGAGGAGATCGGCTCGGCCGGTGGTGACCTGAGCGCCATGGCCGACGCGTACGACCGGGTCGACGAGGACGGCGCGGGCACGATGCGCTCGCTGGCCGGCGGGCTGGGGTAACGGGATGGGTCTGCAGCTACCCGGTGAGCTGGTCACCGCGCTGGGCTGGATCGGCTACACCTGGCCGGAGGGCGACGAGGAGAAGCTCTTCGAGATGGGCCAGGCGTGGATGGACTTCGCCGGCCGGATCGGGGCCACGGCCGGCGAGGCGGACGCGGGCGCGTCCCAGGTGTGGTCGCAGAACGTCGGCCCGGCGGTGCAGGCGTTCCAGGGCTGGTGGACCGGTGAGCAGCACGGGCCGCTGGTGCTGCGCGACGCCGCCCAGGCGGCTGTCATCCTCGGCGCCGGCCTGATCATCTGTGCGGTGATCGTCCTGGCGTTGAAGATCCAGATGATCGTGCAACTGGCCATCCTCGCGTTCCAGGTGGCGCAGGCGATCGTGACGGCGGTGGCCACCTTCGGGGCCTCGCTGGCCGAGATCCCGATCTTCCAGATGATCACCCGGGAGATCGTCGGCCTGCTGATCGACCAGGTGATAGGGCAGCTGCTCGATGCCTAGCAAGCCGCGGAAGGGGCGCGGCGCCGCCGCGAAGCCGGCAGCCGGCAAGATCGTCCGCAAGGCGGTCGAGAAGCTGGAGAAGCCGATCGTCCGGGTCACCGGGCCGAATCACAGCCTGCCGACGAAGGTGATCCAGGTTCAGCGCAGAGACTTCCACGCGACCTCGCAGTTCCGGCGCAAGATGGCGGCGCTGAAGAAGCTCAGCGACGATGGCAAGCTCTACAAGGCCACCAACCCTGTCGAGCGGGACAAGAGCCTCACCGACGGCTACAAGGATCGGATCCGGCAGAAGATCTGGGACAAGTACTGGCCGCACGACAAGGATCTGGCCAATCGGCTCAGCGAGCGGCTCAGCAGCTACCACCCGGACCACGTCTGGGAACTCCAGCTCGGCGGACCGGACACCGTCGACAACCTCAAGCTGCTGCATGGTAGAACGAACACCGACATCGGTTCGCAGATCTGGGGGCAGATCCAGACCTTGCCGGACGGCACCCCGATCCGAATAGAGGTGGTGGATTGACCCCCGAGCTGCACCAGCTCATCGAGGAGCTGCGCGCCGACCTGACCGAGGACCAGCCGGCGAGCCTGGGGTACGCCCAGTTCGGCGAGGGCGCGGCCATCGACGCCGTGCCGGCGGACATCCCTGGCGACCTGCGGGATCTCCTGCTGGTAGTCGACGGGCTGCGTGCCGGCCGGATCGAGCTGGCGTCCACGTCGTCCCTCGCCGGCATCCAGTACCACCTGGACTACGCGCCGGACTTCTCGGCCATCCCGGAGGACCGCGCGGGCTGGTTGGTCATCGGCACCCACAGCGACGAGCCGATCTTCATGGACCGGGGCACCGGCTCGATCTGGTATTTCCCGCCCACCGGCACCGAGTGGTTCATGTCGGACGCCTTCGAGGAACTGGCCCCCGACCTGGATTCGTTCGTGCACTACTACCTGCTCGGGCCGGGCTACGCCGACCTGACCCCGGCAGACGACGAGTGGTTCGCCTTCCTCGACCAGCAGGGCCTGCTCGACGAGGACGACGAGGACGAGGACGACGACGAGGACGACGAGACCGACGGTGACGCTGACGCGAGGGACGGGCGGTGACCGTCACCCGCGAGGAGCTGGTCGCGCTCTGGGGCGAGCGGGGCGTCATCTACTTCCCGGACCAGCGCTTCGAGGCGATCCTCGGCCCGTTGGGGCCGGAGGTGTTCCCGCCGTACGGGGCGCTGCCCGTCGAGGTGCCGATCCTGTTCACGGTCGACGTGTCGGCGCCCGATGTGGAGCTCTTCTCCACCCTGCGCGTCGAGGTGGGTGACGAGGGGCCGCGCGCGTACATCGTGCTGGGCAGCTCGCCCGAGGACCCGATGCTGCTGTTCTGCCTGGACGCGGCGACCGGCGCCGTGCTGCTGCTGGACCTCCAGACACCCAACCTGGAGACCGTCAACAGCAGCCTCGCCGCGTTCGTCGAGTTCCTGTACCGGCTGGGCCAGCTCATCGCCACCGACCCCGGCGGCCGGGAGCGAGCGGCCCGCGCCGCGCAGATCCGCGCCGGCCTGCGGGAGGTCGACCCGGCGGCGTTCGCCGAGCCGGAGTCCTGGTGGAGCCTGGCGTTCGACGAGCTGGAGTCCACGACCTGAGCTGATCGCCGGCGGCGCGTCAGACCGGGCTGATGTGCGCGGCGAGGACCCGCCAACCGTGGGCGTCGTCGTGGATCCACGTCCGGGTGTACCGCAGCCGGGCGGCGAACGGGGCGCCGTCGGACACCCCGGCGACCCGGCCCAGGAAGAACGTCACGCCGGTCGACCCGGAGACGAGCAGGTCCAGCTCCTCCTCGACCAGCTCCTCGACGACCGTGGTCCGGTCCCGGTGCGCGGCCAGGTCCTCGCGCTTGGTGTGCTTGCCGCCCTCCGGGCCGATGGCGATCAGCTGGTCGACGAGCAGTTGGTCGAGGGCCGCCACGTCTCCGGCCCGCTGCGCCGCCTGCAGGGTGCGCTCGGCATCGAGCAGTTCCGCCTCGCGTTCGCTGTCCGGCATGGTGCCGTCCTCCTGATCGGGGTCCACCCGGCGCCGCCGTCCACCGGGCTGTCCGCATTGTGGCAGGCCGTACCGCCCGAACGGGTGCGGATCGACGGCGGCGGCGAGTCCGTGTCCCGCCTCCGGGTGCCGGGCGGCGCGTCGCGTCGACGCGGCGGACGACGACACCTGCACCCTGGCCGTGCGCGTGCTGCCCTGACCAGCCCGGGCTACAGGCCCAGCCGGAGCCGTACGACGGTGCCCTCGGGCCCGGCCAGCACGGCGACCTCGTCGCAGACCTGCTCGACGATCGCCAGCCCTCGACCCCGTACCGCGTCGGCAGCCGGCATGGCCCGGCCGAGCGCCCGGATGGGTCCCTGGTCGACGACGTCGCAGAACAGCTGGTCCGCCTCGGCCCAGAGCCGGACCCGCCCGCCGCCGGTGGTGTGCTGCAACGTGTTGGTGGCCAGCTCGCTGACCGCCAGCGTCAGCAGCTCCACGCGGTGGTGCGGCAGGCCCCGGGCCAGAGCCGCAGTGCAGACGAACGCGCGCAGCGCTCGCAGGTCGGTCGCCATCTGGTACCCCATGATGGCCGTGACGTGGGTGGACGGGGGCTGCTCGGCCACTGTGTGGGTCTCCCGGGGGTCGGCGGACATCAGCCCGCCAGCCGCGGGTCGTGGGCGGGCGGACGCAGCAGGTCGCCGACGCCGGTCAGCTCCAGCACGGCGGCGACCGGCCCGCTGGCGTTGACGGCGTACAACCGTCGGCCGGCCGCGCGAGCGACCTGGTGGGCGGCCACCAGGCTGTGCAGGCCGGTGGAGTTGAGAAAGCGCAACCCGCCCACGTCGACCACGACCACCGGCGCGCTGCGGACCGCCTCGGACAGCACGGTGGTCAGCTCGTCCCGAAAGGCCAGGTCGCACTCGCCGGCCAGCGCGACCACGATCCGGCCGGGCGCCGTGGACGTCCGGGCCTCGAAGTGCGCCATCGAGCAGCAGCACCCTTCCTCGTGATGACAACGTTGGTCGGCACATCATGTCACCCGCCGACCTGCTGGTCGTGTCCTCCGTTCGGCGACGATCTCGGGGCCTGCCGTCCCGAACCGACCGGCATCCCCCGTCCGCGGCCGAATCCCGGGCGGGCGCGGCCGGGCACGGTCACGGCCGGGTTCAAGACGATCGACTCGCTCAGCTCGCGCCACCGCGCCCCGGACGCGGCGAGGGCCTGGTCGAGGCCTCGTCCTCCCGGCAGCGGACCAGGCAGCCGTTACGGGCGGACGTCCAGGGCGCCGATCAGCTCGTCGCGCAGCGTGAACCGGTACCGCAGCTCGACCGGGCTGCCGGGAAAGTCGCCCGACAGCCGGGTCAGGACCAGGTACGAGTCGCCGGCCTGCGGCGTGACCGTCACCGGCTCCGCGGTGGACGAGTAGGCCGCCATCGCCCGCTCGCGCCAGGAGCGGATCGCGGCCCGACCCTCGTACACCCGGTCCTCGACGGCCACGCTCGCCGTGTCCGCGAAGCAGGCCACGAAGGCCTCCAGGTCGCCGTCGCCGACGGCCCGGAAGTACCGGTCGATCACCTCGGGCAGGTCGACCGCCATCTGCTCCTCCTGCCGCAGGGGCCGCCGTCGCGCGGCCGCGGGGTTGCGTCCGACCTCACCGTAACGAGACGGGTCGGCGCCGCGCGGACCAACCAGCAGAACGCCGTCGCCGACGGGTCAGGCGTCCCACCGGGCCGCTGGAACGGGCGGTCCACCCGACCGCCCGTCCCACGCACGGCCCGGCGGCGGTCAGGGCTTGCGACCGACGGCGCAGTAGCCGTCCAGGTCGGCCGGCGGGCCGTCCCGCTCGGGCCGCCAGTGGGTGAACGGCACCAAACCGGGCTCGACCAGCTCCAGGCCGTCGAAGAACCGGGCGATCCGCTCCGGGCTGCGCAGGTGGTACGGCAGCGCGCCGCTCTCGTTGTACTGCCGGTGCGACTCGACGACGCCCTCGCTGGTGTCGGTGCCGTCGGAAAGCGCGAGGTAGCTGCCGGACGGGACCGCGTCCAGCAGGGCGTTGACGATGGCGACCGCCTCGTCGTCGTCGCCGACGTGGCCCAGCACGCCGAACAGCAGGACCGCGACGGGCTGGTCGAGATCGAGGTGTTCGGTGGCCTGCCGGAGCACCGCCCGCGGGTCACGCAGATCGGCGTGGACGTACCGGGTCAGCCCCTCCGGGCTGCCGACCAGCAGCGCCCGCGCGTGGGCCAGCACCATCGGGTCGTTGTCGACGTACACGACGCGGCTCCGCGGGGCGACCCGCTGGGCGACCTGGTGGGTGTTGTCGGCGGTGGGCAGGCCGGTGCCGACGTCGAGGAACTGCCGGATCCCGGCCTCGCCGGCGAGGAAGCGCACCGCGCGGGACAGGAACGCCCGCGACTCCCGTGCCGTCTCGATCATCGCGGGGAAGAGTTCGCGGACCTGCTCGCCGGCCAGCCGGTCGACCTCGAAGTTGTCCTTGCCGCCCAACCAGTAGTTCCAGATCCGGGCGGAGTGCGGGACGCTCGTGTCGATCCTGGTCTGGTCGGTGGCCGGTGGCGGGGCGGTTTCTGCCATGGGCGTCCTTTTCCGCTCGGGGATGGGGAAGACACAGAGGACAGTCATGCTCGCACAGCCCTGCCGCCCCGCAAACCGGACACCTGGGCCGAGGAGGCGCAGCGTGACCGGTCCCGGGTTTGCCCCCGGTGGGCCCGGGTAGCCACGCGTCTCCGGAACGAAGGGCGGGGGCATGGCCGAGCTGACGTTCGTGGACAAGGTGGCCGGACGGGCGGGCGTTACGCCTGAGCAGGCGCGACCGCTGACCGAGGCGGTTCTGCGTACCCTCACCGAGCGGCTCAGCGGCGGCGAGGCGAACGCTCTGGCCCCGCACCTGGCCGCCGAGTTGAGCCCGCTGATGACCAAGGTCGCCGAGGCGCCCGAGGCGTTCGGCTACGACGAGTTCCTGCGGCGGGTGGCCGACCGCGCGGGAACGGACCGACCCACCGCCGAGCGGGGCGCCCGCGCGGTGCTCCAGACGATGCACCGGGTGGTGGGGCACCGGGAGTTCGAGGACGCCCTGTCCCAGCTCCCGGCGGACCTGAAGGCGCTCGCCCAGCCGCTGCCGCAGGGCCCCTGACGGGGCGGTCGGTCTGCTGAGCACCGCCGCGCTGCCCGGGGCGTGGCCCGACCGGGTTGCCGGCCGGACCACGCCCCGGGTCCTGCGTCAGCTGACTACCCGCCGGTGACCACCCACTTCTGGTGGGCGCCGCCCGCGTACGTGCCGATCTGGATCTGGGTGCCGTCGGCGGTGCCGGCGCCGGCGGCCTCCAGCGCCTTGCCCGACTGCGGGTTGCGGATCGACCCGTCGGCCTGCGGCTGCCACACCTGCGAACCGGTGCCGTTGCAGGTCCACAGCTGCACCTTCGTGCCGTCGGCGGTGCCAGCGTTGTCCACGTCCAGGCACTTGCCCAGCGCCCGGTAGGTGTCCCCGACCCGGCTCCACGTCTGCGCGTTGGTCCCGTTGCAGGTCCACAGCTGCACCTTCGTGCCGTCGGCGGTGCCCGCGTTGTCCACGTCCAGGCATTTGCCGCCGACGCCGGTGATGCTGCCGGACCCGCCACCGGTGCTCGCGTACACCTCCAGCTCGTAGATGCGCGCGGCCGGATCGGTGGTGCTGCTCGGCGCGGTGATGGCCAACCGGACGTAGCGGGTGCCCGGCGCGGTCACGTCGTGCGTCGTGGTGCTCGCCGTGTTGCCGGTCACCGTGGCCCGGGTCGTCCAGGTGGTGCCGTCGGCGCTGGAGGCGACCGTGAAGTCCCGCGTGTTCCAGGCGGTGTTCTCACCGCCGGCGCCAGCGTGCTTGACCACCACCCGGTTCACCGCGTGGCTGGCCCCCAGGTCCACCTGGAGGTACTTCGAGGTGCCCTTCGAGCACCACTTGTCGCCGTTGCCGCCGGCAACGCTGCCGTTGACGGCCTTGGCCGGGCCCTCGGTCGCCGAGCAGGAGCTGTCCGCGGTCGCCGGCTTGTTGAGCGCCAGGTTGGTTCCGCCGGTCGGCGGCGGGGTGACGCCCGGGATGGCGTTGAGCGTGTACCACGCCTCGGTGCTCCACAGTGACTGCCCCGTGGTCGAGGTGAACGGGCGCGGCGAGCGCAGGTACACCACGTGGCCGGCCTTGCGCCCGTTGACCGCGAGGGTGACCTTCTTCCCGTCCGCCGACAGGGTCGCCGAGGTGACGGTCAGCGTCTCCTCGTCGATCTTCGGGCCGCCGTAGCTCGACGTCGCCTGGTACCGCCATTGCTTGATCTTGTAGTGCGCGGCCAGGTTCGCGGCCGTCTCCGCGGAGACCGGCTGGGTGTACTCCACCTCGAACCCGGCGGTGGTGGCCCGCATGGCCAGCATCTCGAAGGCGTTGGTGCTGTTCGGGGTCAGCTTCTGCAGGCCGTACGACAGCTTGCCGGTCTGGCCCCAGTTGCCGCCCGCGCCGAGCCCACCGACGTAGATGGCGCCGTCCGGGCCGACGTTGACCTCGGAGACGCCCGCCTCCAGGCCCTGGGTGAGCCGGAACAGGGCGCCCTGGTACTCGCCGTTGACCTTCTCCACATTGGCTCTCTGCAGGCCGCCGTAGGTCACGTCACCGATGACGAACTGGCCGGCGTACCGGCCACTGGTCAGGTACATCGGGGTGCTGGGCGAGTTGGCGATCTCGTTCTGCGGCATCCAGAGCACCGGCGGGGTGACCGGGTTGGCGTCGAACGGACCGGCCGGGTTGGTGTAGTGGTTGAAGAACCGGCCCTGCTTGATGTGCACCAGCTTCGACGAGGGCAGCCAGCCGCCCTGGTTGTCGGTGACGAAGATGCCGCCCTCCGGGCCCCAGCCGATGCCGTGCGGGGTCCGCAGCCCGCCGGCGACGTAGCTGACCGCGCCGGTGTCCTTGTTGACCTTGAGCGTGCTGCCCCGGTTCACGGCCGGCTGCGGGTTGGTGGTCGCGCCACCCGAGTTGATCGAGACCGACAGGTTCAGGTAGAAGAACCCGTCCTGGTAGAGCAGGCCGAACGCGAACTCGTGGAAGTTCCCGCCGTACGGCCAGGTGGCGACCGTCTGGAGCTGGTCGGCCACCTCGTCGCCGGTGGTGTCCACCAGCCGGGTCAGCCGCTGCTTCTCCGAGACGTAGACGACCCCGTCGACGACCTTGAGCCCCATCGGCTCCTTGAGACCGCCGGCGATCTTCTTGGTGGTCACGTTGCCCGGGCCGGTCGTGCCGCCGGTGTTGCCCATGATCCAGACCTCGCCGTCCTGCGAGGTGCCGGACTGGTCGCTGCCGCCCCAGGTGGAGATGACGAGCCGGCCGTCGGCCAGCCAGTCCATCCCGGTGACCTTCGGTTGGAACCCGGTGGGCCGCAGGTTGGTCAGCGTGTAGCCGGGGTGCACGCCGGTCAGTGGCAGGCCGTCGCCGGGGGAGTCGGTGACCCCCTCGCACTCCTTGCGGCCCGGTGCGGTCACCCGGACCACTCCGGCGTCGGTGCTCAGGGCCGAGTTGGGCACGATCACGAAGGACGACGAGCCCGGGGTCTTCCACTCCAGCGTGATCTGCTGCCCGCCGTCACGCTCGAAGTGGTCGATGCGCAGCGGGTGCAGCCCCGCCGTGAGGGTGACGGTGCCCTCCTTGGGTGGGGTCGCGCCGTGCAGGCCGTCGTGGTTGATCACCACGGTGTTGTCGATCGACAGCTTGGAGCCGTCGTCGCTGCTCAGCCGGAACGTGTAGCTGCCGGCCTGGGTGGTGGTGATGTTGCCGAGCACCTGGGAGACGAAGTAGTTGTCGAAGCCGAAGTCGGCGGTCGACGTCCAGTTGATCGTGGACATCAGCTTGTCCACGTTCGGGGTCTGCGCGGGCTTGAGCGTGCAGATCTCGGAGAGCGGCACTTGCACGTCGAAGACGCGCAGCGTGACGCCCGGTTCCTGCTCGGGGGCGGCGCCGGCCGGGTCGGCCCAGAAGCCGGCGACGAGGACGAGTGCGAGCGCACCCAGGACAGGACTGCGGAATCGGCGCAGCAGCCGTGTGCCCATCGTTCCTCCAAGGGGGTGAGGAGTGTCCGACGGCCGGCGCGGAACAGTGGTGGGATCGGCCGTCGGCCCGGGTCCGTAACGTCCTCGACGCCGACGAGTGATGATTCGGAAACACCGGGTTGATGGGTCGAGACATTAAGTTGTTTCGATTGGCGTGTCCATGCCTTCGCGTCGATACATCAAAAGTTCCCGATGTCCGTGCGAAAGTTCGAGATGGTACGCGGAGAAATGCCCGGTGCGGGAGGTGCGGCCTACCGTCGTCCGCGCCGCGCGGCGCCGCCGGCGCGGTTCCCGGGCTTGCGGGTCGGGGC
>NZ_QGKR01000275.1 GCF_003172955.1 Micromonospora acroterricola
GTCCGCGGCCACCCCGTCGACCCCTGACCCGGGCGCGCCCACGACGCCGACCGCCCCCAGGCCGACGCCGAAGTCACCGGGCGGCCCGACCCTGCCACCGCCGGTCGGGGCCACCACGCTCACCGGCACGATCACCCGCGGCGTGGAGCCCAACTGCGTGCTGCTCGACGGCTACCTGCTGATCGGCGGCCCCCGGGACGTGCTCGCCGCCGGGGCCAGGGTGACCGTCACCGGCCGGGTCGAACCGGACACGATGACCACCTGCCAGCAGGGCACCCCCTTCATGGTGGAGAACGCCCACCGCAGCTGACCCGGCCCTGGGCCGGCGGGTCGCCCGCCGGCCCACCGGCGGGCTGCTCAGCGGTCGCGCTCGGCGGGGACCACGTCGTCGAGCAGCTCGGGCGCCTGGGGCTGACGAGGGGTCAGCTCGACCTGGGCCGGGCTGGCCAGTTCGTCGTCCGAGACGCCCAGCTCGGCAAGCTTGCGGGCGCTGACCAGCACCCGTGCCTCCAGCGAGCCGACCGCGCGGTTGTACGCGGTCACCGCGCCGGCCAGCGACGACCCGAGCTTGCCCACGTGGTCGCCGAGGGTGGCGAGCCGGCTGTACAGCTCCCGGGCCAGCGTGTGCACCGCGAGCGCGTTGCGGGCCAGCGCCTCCTGCCGCCACGAGTAGGCCACCGTGCGGAGCAGGGCGACCAGGGTGGCCGGCGTCGCCAGCACCACGTTGCGGGCGAACGCGTGCTCCAGCAGCGTCGGATCACGCTGGAGCGCCACGTCGAGGAACGGGTCAGCGGGGACGAACAGCACCACGAACTCCGGTGAGCTGTCGAACGCGGACCAGTAGGACTTGGCGGCCAGGGCGTCGACGTGCCCCCGCAGGTGGCGGGCGTGCGCGTCGAGGTGGGTGTCCCGGCCACGCTCGTCGCGGGCCTCCATCGCCGTGAGGTACGCGTCGAACGGGGCCTTGGCGTCCACCACCACCGACCGGCCGCCGTGCAGCCGGACCACCAGGTCCGGGCGGACCACCTGCTGGTCGGTGGCGGCGGTGACCTGCTCCGAGAAGTCGCAGTGCTCCAGCATGCCGGCCGCCTCGACGATGCGGCGCAGCTGGTGCTCGCCCCAGCGGCCCCGCACCTGTGGGGCGCGCAGCGCGGCCACCAGCTGCTTGGTCTCGGTGCGCAGCTCGCCGGAGACCGCGTTCATCGAGCGGACCTGCTCGCGCAGCTCGGCGTACGCGTCGACCCGGTCGTGCTCCAGCTCGGCGACCCGCTGCTCATAGCGGCGCAGGGTGTCGTGCAGCGGGGCAACCGCCCGGGCCACCGCCTCCTGGGACTGGGCGGTGGCCTCGTAGCTCAGCGCCCGCATGGACTGCTCCAGGCGCCCCTCGCCCTCCCGGGTCGCGGTCAGCGTGGCGTCCAGCCGGGCGATGTCGGCCGCCGACCGGGACCGCGCCGCGAGCCAGCCCACCGCCCCGCCGGCGCCGAGGCACACGATCACCAGGAGCAGCGTCGAGACGTCCATCACCGGAGCTTGCCAGACGGATACGACGTGCGAGCCGGGGGTACGTTCGATGACATGGAACTTGTGCTGTGCCTCGCCATCGTGGTAATCGGCGCGGTGGCCGCCGCGGCGCTCATCCGCGCCCAGGCCACCGCCCGTCAGCGCACCGAGCTCGGCGACGCCCGCGCGGAGGCCCAACGCTGGTACGAGCGCCTCGGCGGCCAGTTGATGACCCTGCACGGCGACGAGCCGGCGGTCCGCCAGGCCCTGTCCGACGCCGGTGAGCGGTACAACGCGGCGGGCTCGCAGCTGGAGCAGGCGCGCACGTCGAACCAGTTCGCGCTGGCCCGGGAGACCGCGCTGGAGGGACTGGCGTACATCCGGGCGGCGCGGACCGCGCTGGGCATCGATCCGGGGCCCGAGGTGCCGGCGCTGGCTGCCGCGCGCGGCGTCGGGCAGCTCACCAAGGAGCGTCAGGTCGACGTGCAGGGGCAGACCTTCCGGGCCGGTCCCCAGCCCGGCCGGGAAACGCCCTACTACTACCCCGGTGGCCGTTACCAGGGCCGCCCGGTGCCGGCGGGCTGGTACTCGACGCCGTGGTGGAAGACGGCGCTGGGCGCCGGCGCCGGTGTGCTCGGCGGCATCCTGATCGCCGACGCGCTGTTCTCGCCCGCCTTCGCCGACCCGGGGTACGGCTACGACGAGGGCTACCAGGAGGGCTTCGGCGACGGCGTCGACCAGGGCGCGGATCACCGGGGCGTCGCGCCACTGGTCCTGCTCGGCGAGCAGGCCCAGGGCCACCACCGACTCCTCGACCTCGCCCACGCACTCGAACGGCTTGTGCCCGTCCACGCCCAGCAGCTCCCGGTAGCCGGGGATCTGCTCCGGGTCGGCGAGCAGGTCACCGCCGAAGATGTGGGTGACCCGCTCCCGCGTCATGAACGGCGCCATGGCCAGGAAGACGAACCGGCACTTGGGGCAGTCGCGGCACCAGCGCTCGCTCGCGTCGCGCAGCTTGAACGCGGCGTTGCAGCTGGTCACCACGTCGTCGTAGCGGGTGAACCCGGCGAACAGGCGGGCGATGTGCAGCTCGGACAGCGAGCGCAGCAGCGAGAAGTAGGGCTCGGTGAGACCGGCGTGCTCGGCCAGCGCCGCCCGCAGCAGCCCTTCGGCCTCGACGCCCTTGGACCACTGGTGGTTGATCTCGTGGCCGTTCCAGACGAGGTTGGGGTCGGACGCGGAGCGCTCGTTGGACATCACCACCGGGCCCAGCCCGTGCAGCACCGCGGTCGCCACCGCGATCAGCGAGTTGATCGCGGTGACCGGGATGTGGCCGTTCAGCGCGCCGGCCGCGTTCAGGTCGAACAGCACCGGGTCGATCCGCCGCCGGGCGGCCAACGGGGTCAGCCCGGACGCCTCGTTCACCGAGACGATCACGTGGTTGGGGTTGACCGAGAACGGCACCGGGTCCAGCTCGGCGCGGCGCAGCGCCTCCAGGCTGACGATGGAGTCCTTGCCGCCGCCGACCGCGGAGAGCGGGCGACGGTCGGAGTTGTCGTACACGCGTGGCGACTCCGGTGAGCCGGCCGGCACCTCCGGGCGCAGCTGGAGCACGTGCGGCAGCTGGTTGCGGTACGCGTACTCCGCGAGGCCCTTGGTGTAGACGGCGGTGACGTAGTCGACGGTGGCCGCGCCCAGCGGCGCCGGCAGGACCAGCCGGGGCGGCGCGGCGGCCTTGTAGTAGCTGACCCCGGCGACCAGGTGCAGCACCTCCAGCACCCGGCCGAGGGTGGCGACCGTCTCGTCCGATGGCGGCGCCGCCGGCAGCGGAAGAGTGATGACCTCGGTGAACCGCTGCTCACCGGCCGGGCCGGTCAACGCGTAGTCGAACAACACCTCGCCGGTGGCGAAGTCGATCGAGTAGGACGGGAAGGTGAAGGCGTCCATCCGCCGGAGCTGCTCGTTGGGCACACGCCATACTAGGCCCTGGTTCGTCCGGCCGTGTCCGGCTGCGCCGGACCGTGCCCGCCCCACCGCCGCCGCGACCCCCGAGGAGAGCCCCGTGCGCCTGTCTGACCTGCGCGGACGTACCGTCGCCGTCTGGGGGACCGGCCGGGAGGGCCGGGCCGCGGTGACCGCGATCGCCGCGCACGGCCCGGCCGAGCTGGTCGCCGTCGACGACAGCGCGAACTTCCTCTCCCTGCCGTGGGACGGCCCGCTGGCCGAGGCGGCCCCGCTGGTCACCGGCGACGCCGGCTTCGAGCGGCTGGCCGCCGCCGACGTGGTGGTCCGGTCGCCGGGCGTGCCGCAGACCCACCCGTGGTTGGTCGAGCTGCGCAAGCGCGGCGCCACCGTCACGCAGGGCACCGCGCTGTGGATGGCCGACCACGCCGCCCGCACCGTCGGGGTCACCGGCAGCAAGGGCAAGAGCACCACGTCCAGCCTGATCAGCCACCTGCTCACCGCCGTGGGCCGGCCGAACGTCTTCGGCGGCAACATCGGCGTGCCCACCCTCGACCTGCCCGATGCCGAGCTGTACGTGCTGGAGCTGTCCAGCTACCAGTGCAGCGACCTCTCCGACTCGCCCCGGGTGGCCGTGGTCACCGCGCTCTTCCCCGAGCACCTGGACGCGCACGGCGGGGAGCGGGAGTACTACCGGGACAAGCTCAACCTGCTCGCCCACGGCCCGCAGACGATCGTGGTGAACGGCGCCGACCCCCGGCTCGCCGCCGAGCTGGGTGACCGGCCGGCGGTCCGTGCCGGTCGCCCCGACACCACCAACGTCGCCACCGGCGCCGACGGCACGCCCTGGTTCCACCTCGGCAACCAGCCGCTCTTCCCGCGTGCCGTGCTGCCCCTGGTCGGCCGGCACAACGAGGGCAACCTCTGCGTCGCGCTCGCCGTGCTCGACGCCCTCGGCGTCGACGTCGTGGCCGAGAGGGACAGCATCGCCGTCGCGGTCGCCGAGTACCAGGGGCTGGCCCACCGGCTCACCGAGATCACCGACCCGTCCGGGTTGACCTTCGTCGACGACACGCTGGCCACCAGTCCGTACGCGGCCATGCACGCCATCGACGCGTACGACGGGCGGCCGTTGACCGTGATCGTCGGGGGCACCGACCGGGGGTTGGACTACACGCCGCTGGCCGAGCACCTGGCGGAGCGGGAGCTGACCGTGATCGGCATCCCGGACAGCGGCAGCCGCATCGTGGCCGCCCTCGACGGGCTGCCCGGGGTGCGTGCCGAGGTGGTCGACGATCTGGTGGCGGCCGTGCGGCTGGCCCGCAAGCTCACCCCGGCCGGCGGCGTCGTGCTGCTGTCGCCGGCCGCCCCGAGCTACGGCCAGTTTCGCAACTTCGAGCACCGCTCCGAGGTCTTCGCCCAGGCCGTCGCCGACACCGCGGGGGCCTAGACGGGCCACCGCTGGCCCGGCGCGACGGCGTCAGCGCGGGTCGAGCCCGGCGTGCAGGGCGCGCATCGCGCGGATCGCGGAGCGGATCTCCTGGAGGTAGCGGCCCGGGGTGAGCGTCTGCTCGGGCAGCACCGCCAGGTCGGCCAGCGTCGGGTCCACCCCGACGGTGTCGATGTCGCAGCCGTACGGGACGGCCAGGGTGCGCAGCGCGTCGCAGTGCTGGAACGGCACGTAGATCGGCGCGGTGACCATCAGCACGTCGTCGCCCGGTGCGAGCTGGACGTGCCCGGCCCAGAACCGCTGGGTGTCGGCGGTGTGCGCTCGCCGTCGATCCGGTTCGCTGGAGGGCGCGGCGAGCACCCGTACCGGCGGCAGTCCCGCCGGCCGGTAGGTCCGCGAGGACCAGGAGTGGTGCGGGTGGCCGGCTTCGAGACCGTCCTGTTGCGCCGGTGCGGTCACCCGGAAGATCCGCCGGACCGCCGAGTCGAGCACGTCCACCTCGGTCTCGTCGGCCGGCAGGCCCGCGTGGGCGAGCGTCCGGCGTTCCCAGTCGGCCAGTGGCCGGAAGCTGCCCAGCACGGCGACCTCGCCGGTCACCCGCAGGCCGGTGCGCAGCAGGTGCGCGGCGTACCCGACCCGGCGTACGCAGGCGTGCGCCAGGCCGCCGAGGACCACCAGATGGGCGTACGCCGGTCTGGCCGGCGCCACCGGTCGGACCAGGCCGAGCGCGGCCGCCGAGGCGAGCACCAGCTCGGCGGTGGCCGGGTCGAGGTTCGGCTCCCGGGCGTCCGGCCGCTCCCGGCCGTCCCGGAAGTCCCAGTGCCGCGCGGAGAACTCGTCCAGGAACCGCAGCACCTCGGTGAGGTCGCCGTCGGGCCAGGTGCCGCCGAAGCGGGCGACCAGCCGGCGGATCGGGTCCGCGCGGACCCATTGGGCGATGCCGGCGGCTGGGTCGCCCGGCGCCCCGAGGCGCAGCGGTACGGGCAGCTCAGGCACCGCCGGATCGTACGGGACGGCGTCGTTGTCGTCCCGTCGTACCCTGACGGCAGCCGACGCCCGGGAGGTACGTCGATGACCGATATGCTCCGCCGTTCCCGCGCCGACCGGGTCGGGCCCGCCGGTGGGTTCGTCCGGCTGCTGGCCCACACCGACCCGGTCGCGCTGGTGGGCATCCTGCTGTCGATCTCGCTGTCCGTCACGTTGGACCTCACCAACGCGGCGACCGGGGTGGAGTCGCTGCTCGCCGGGTTGATGGGCACCACCATCTCGCTGCTGGTGGACTCGCTGGCCCGTGCCGAGCGCCGCTTCCACCTGCGGACGCTGCTGGAGGGGCCGCCCTGGCTGGTGCACGCGGTGCCCGAGGTGGTGACCGGCACCCGGGAGGCGGTCGAGCGGCATCCGGGCACCCGGGTCGCCGAGGAGGCCCGGCGTCGCTTCGAGCGGTTCCGGACGCAGACCGAGCAGTTGCGCGCCGGACGGATCATCCGGCCGGGCGACGACTGTCAGGACCTGCTCGGCGCCACCCGGGAGTGCGTGCGGCGGCTGGACGCGGTGACGAACGTGATGCCGAGGGCCAGCGGCGAGCTGAGCTGGTGGCGCGGCGACATCGGTCGGCACTACTGGGCGGCCAACGTCGAGGCGCTGGCCCGGGACGTACGGATCACCCGGGTCTTCGTGCACGCCGGG
Organism: Micromonospora acroterricola; assembly: GCF_003172955.1. Taxonomy (GTDB): domain Bacteria; phylum Actinomycetota; class Actinomycetes; order Mycobacteriales; family Micromonosporaceae; genus Micromonospora; species Micromonospora acroterricola. The sequence continues at coordinate 6,599 of NZ_QGKR01000275.1, forward strand.
CTGACCGACGAGCTGACCGAGCTGGTGCGGGCGCAGCGCCGGGCCGGGGTGCGGGTGGGTCTGCTGCCGTGGGGCGTGGTGGAGGCGTCCCGGCACGTCAACCTGACCCTGTGGGACGGCAGCTCCTGCTGGGAGGGTGGGATGAGCGCGCACGGCGAAATCACCGAGAACCAGTTCTCGGTCAACGCCGCGGACCTGGCCCGGCTCACCGACGTCTTCGAGGTCTGCGCCGAGGCCGCGACCTTCCTGGACTGACCGCGACCGGAGGGCGGGCGCACCGATGACCGTGAGCGGCGTGCTGCTGGTGACGGCGGTGGTGTGGGCGGTCAGCCTGATCCGGTCGGTGCGCCTGCGGGCGTTCGTCTACAGTCTCCCGCTGCCGATGACGCTGGCCCTGGTGAGCACCGGGCACCGGGTGGAGGGTGCCCAACTGCTCGGGGTGCTGGGCCTCAACCTGTTCTTCGTCGTCGTGGCGGTCACCCACCACCGGCTGCGCTGGCCGATCCTGCTCGCCGACGCCGCCGGGATCGCCGGGTACGTGGCGTTCAGCGCCGGCCTGCTGGCGGTGCCGGTGCCGTTCGGGCCGGCGCTGGCCGGCACGGTGGCGCTCTGGCTGGTGGCGATGCTGCTGCTGCGCCGGCACACTGCCGATCCGACGCCGCCGGCGCCGACAACCGACCCGACGCCGGCGCCGACAACCGACCCGCCGCCGACAACCGACCCGACGCCGGAGACCGGACCACCGCCAGGGGACGAACCGGAGGCGGAGGCGGAGCCGCAGGTCGAGGCGGGGTCGCGGAGAAGGCTTCCGGCGCCGGTCAAGCTGCTGGTGATCCTGGTCGGGGCGACGCTCACCGGGCTGCTCGGCGAGTTGCTGCGCGCGATGGTGGTGACCTTCCCGTACTCCGGGGTGCTGGTGGCCGTCGAGAGCCGCCGCGACCTGGTGGCGTTCACCCGGCACTTCGCCCGCAACAGCCTGGCGCTGGTCGGTTTCCTGGCGGCGTACCACCGATGGCAGGACGGCTCGCCGGTCGCCGCCCTGGCGGCCGGTTGGGTGGCGTTCGCGCTGGTGGCCGGGGCGTTGCAGGTGGCCACGCACGTCGGCGCGGTCCGTCGCCGCGCGGGCGCCGTCGCCGCCGCCGGCTGAACGCACCGGCCCGTCGCCGCGCGGGCGCCGTCGCCGCCGGCTGAACGCGCCGGCCGGCCGTCCGACTGACGCACTGTCAGGAGCTGGCGCGCCCTGCGCTACACAGTGGCAGTTGTCCATACCGGCCACCGGTGGGAGCGTGCGGTATCCACGAATGCCGCTGAAGGGTTGCCACGATGACCGACGACCTGCTGGCCCGGCACCGGGCCGTGCTCCCGTCCTGGATGCCGCTGTACTACGCCGAGCCGATCGAGCTGGTCTCCGGCTCGGGCCGCCGGGTCACCGACGCCCAGGGCCGCAGCTACCTGGACTTCTTCGGCGGCGTGCTGACCAACATGATCGGCTACGACATACCGGAGATCCGGGAGGCGGTCGAGCGTCAGCTCGCCACCGGCATCGTGCACAGCTCGACGCTCTACCTGATCCGGCAGCAGGTGGAGCTGGCCGAGAAGATCGCGCAGCGCTCCGGCATCCCGGACGCCCGGGTGTTCTTCACCAACTCCGGCACCGAGGCGAACGAGGCGGCGCTGCTGGTCGCCACCAACCACCGGCGCTCGCACCAGATCCTGGCCGTGCGCAACAGCTACCACGGCCGGTCGTACGCGGCGATGGGCGTCACCGGCAACCGCAACTGGTCGGCCAGCGGCCTCAACCCGCTCCAGGTGGCCTGGCTGCACTCGGGTGACCGGGTACGCGGCCTGCTCGCCCGGTTGAGCGCGGAGGAGCAGGTCGACGCGGCGGTGGAGGACCTGCGGGAGGTGCTGGCCACCCAGACGGCCGGCGACGTGGCGGCGTTGATCGCCGAGCCGATCCAGGGTGTGGGCGGTTTCGTGCACCCGCCGGACGGGCTCTTCGCCGGCTGGAAGAAGGTCCTCGACGAGCACGGCATCCTGTTCATCGCCGACGAGGTGCAGACCGGCTGGGGGCGCACCGGGGAGCACTTCTGGGGCTACCAGGCGCACGGGGTCACCCCCGACCTGCTCACGTTCGCCAAGGGCATCGGCAACGGGTTCGCGCTGGCCGGGGTGGTCGGGCGGGCCGAGGTGCTGGAGTCGGTGCCGGCCATCAGCTTCTCCACGTTCGGCGGCAACCCGATCTCCACGGCGGCCGGCAACGCGGTGCTCGACTACCTGGTCGCGCACGACCTCCAGGCGAACGCGGCCCGCGTCGGCGCGATCCTCGCCGACGGCCTGCGCGCCGCGGTGGGCGGGCTGGACTGCGTCGCGGAGGTACGCGGCAAGGGGCTGATGCTCGGCGTCGAGTTCGTCCGGCCGGGGACCAGCGAGCCCGACCCGGCGCTGACCAACCGGGTCTTCGAGGCGTGCCGGGCCGGCGGGCTGCTCGCCGGCAAGGGCGGCCTGTACGGCAACGTGCTGCGGATGGGTCCACCGCTGACGCTGACCGAGGAGGAGGCCCGCGAGGGCCTGGCGATCCTCGTCGACGCGATCCGTTCCTCGGCGGGGGTGGCGGCGTGAGCATCGGACACTTCATCGACGGCAAGCGGGTCGGCGGCACGTCCGAGCGGCGCGGCGACGTGTTCGACCCGGCGACGGGCCGGCGTACCGCCGAGGTGGAGCTGGCCTCGACCGCGGACGTCGACGTCGCGGTGCAGGCCGCCGCCCTCGCCGCCCGTGCCTGGCGGGACGCGTCGCTGGCGAAGCGGTCGGCGGTGCTGTTCGCCTTCCGGGAGCTGGTGCACGCCCGCCGGGACCGGCTCGCCGAGGTGATCACCGCCGAGCACGGCAAGGTCCTCGCCGACGCCGCCGGCGAGGTGCAGCGCGGCCTGGAGGTCATCGAGTACGCCTGCGGCCTGCCCTCGGCGTTGCGCGGCGCGTTCAGCGAGAACGTCTCCACCGAGGTCGACTCGTACACGATCCGGCAGCCGCTCGGGGTGGTCGCGGTGATCTCCCCGTTCAACTTCCCGGTGATGGTGCCGCTGTGGTTCGTTCCGGTGGCGGTGGCCTGCGGCAACGCCGTGGTGCTCAAGCCGAGCGAGAAGGACCCGACCGCGGCGCTGCTGCTGGCCGAGTGGTTCGCCGAGGCGGGCCTGCCCGACGGGGTGCTGAACGTGGTCAACGGCGACAAGGAGGCCGTCGACGCGTTGCTGGACCACCCGGAGGTGCGGTCGGTGTCGTTCGTCGGCTCCACCCCGATCGCCCGGTACGTCTACGAGCGCGGCACCGCCGCCGGCAAGCGGGTGCAGGCGCTCGGCGGGGCGAAGAACCACATGGTGGTGCTCCCCGACGCCGACCTGGACCTGGCCGCCGACGCGGCGGTCAACGCCGGGTTCGGGTCGGCGGGGGAGCGGTGCATGGCCATCTCGGTGCTGGTGGCGGTGGAGCCGGTCGCGGACGCGCTGGTCGAGCGCATCGCCGTGCGGATGGCCGGGCTGCGCACCGGTGACGGCCGGCGGGGCTGCGACATGGGCCCGCTGGTCACCGCCGCCCACGCGGCGAAGGTGCGCTCCTACGTGGACGCCGGGGTGGCCGCCGGCGCGGTGCCGGTGGTGGACGGGCGGGACGTGACGCCGGACGGCGACCCGGACGGCTTCTGGCTGGGGCCGACGCTGTTCGACCGGGTGAGCCCGCAGATGTCGATCTACACGGACGAGATCTTCGGGCCGGTGCTCGGCGTGGTCCGGGTCGGCTCGTACGACGAGGCGGTGGAGCTGGTCAACGCCAGCCCGTACGGCAACGGCACCGCGATCTTCACCAACGACGGCGGCGCGGCCCGGCGCTACCAGCACGAGGTGGAGGTCGGCATGGTCGGGATCAACGTGCCGATCCCGGTGCCGATGGCGTACCACTCGTTCGGCGGCTGGAAGTCCTCGCTCTTCGGTGACCTGCACGCGCACGGGGAGGACGGGGTGCGCTTCTTCACCCGGGGAAAGGTCGTCACCAGCCGGTGGCTGGACCCGCGCCACGGCGGGGTCAACCTCGGGTTCCCCACCCAGACCTGAGCAGCCGCAGCACGCCCGCCCCGGCCAGGTACGCCAGCAGCGCCGGGACGGGCGTGCCGATCGGCTCCGGGGCCTTCGCCGCGGTCGCGCTGTTGATCAGCAGCGCGGCCACCACGGCGGCGTAACCGGCCACGGTCAGCGCCAGCCGCGTCGTGGTGCCTCCGCCGGCCCGGCGTCCGGTGCGGTGCCGGGCGCTGCGTGCCTCCACCGGTCCGAAGACGGCGACCAGCACCGCCAGGACCGCCGTGAGCAGCAGCAGCCACGGCACCCGCCACGCCCACCAGGCCGCCGAGCCGACCGCCGGGGTGGGCAGGACGCCGATCGCGTCGAGCAGGCCGACCAGCAGGATGGCGGCGCTCAGGTGCCAGAGGAACACGGTCAGCACCACGAGGTTGACCCCGATCACGAGCTGCCACGGGCCGGTGCGGCGCAGCAGGCGCTCCGCCGGGCCGCGCAGCAGCAGGATCAGGCCGAGCTGGGCGGCCGCGACGGCGAGCAGCGCGAGGCTCGGCGGCGCGGCGTTGTCCAGCCGCTCGCCCGGCACGTGCAGCATGGACACCGGCCAGGGGCCGAGCACGGTGAGCAGTGGCAGCGCGGCCAGCCCGACGGCCAGGAACAGCACGCCGGCCCGGCGCGAGGTGGGCAGCCGGCGCCCCCGTACCCCCGGACGGTCGGTGGGCGCGGCCCCGGCGGCGTCGGTCGCCCCGGGCGGCGGCGCGGCGCGGGTGTCGTGCCAGGCGAAACCGAGCTGGTGTACGGCGAGCCAGCCGAACAGGTAGTTGCCGAATCCGAGCTCCTCCGGCCCGGTCAGCCGGCCCAGGTCACCGATGCCGACCAGGGCGACCAGGACCAGCGGGACGGCCAGGCCGAAGCGGCGGTGCAGCGCGTACATCGGTGGGGTGAGCGCGACCACCGCCAGGTAGGCGACCAGGAACCACAGCGGGATGGTGGCGAACCAGACCACCTCGCGGATCCGGGTCGGGTCGGCGCCGAGCAGCCGGGCCGCCACTCCCGCGACGGCGAGCACCAGCACCAGCGCGCTCGTGGGGCGGATCAGCCGGGCGCTGCGGTCGAGCAGCCAGCCGGCCGCGTCGCCGTCCCGGGCCCGCAGCCGGGTCAGCGAGGCCGCGTTGGCGTAGCCACCGACCAGGAAGAACACCGGCATCACCTGGGCCACCCAGGTCAGGGGGTACGCCCACGGCAGGTCCCCGAGCGCCGAGTGGCCGGTGGGCTGGCCGGCGTCGTCCCGCTCGATCACGGTGACGGCCCAGTGGCCGAGAACGACCATGGTGATGGCGAGCGCGCGGAGCAGGTCGACGTACCGCTCCCGGCCCGCCGGGGTGCGCTCCGCGAGCTGGCGCAGGCGGCGCATCGTCTCAGGCTATGCGACCCGGCGCTGGCCGGTGGTGATAACGGTTCGGCTGCCGGGGGTTGAAGTCCAGGCGTCGCTGCCGTAGAAATTCTTCAGCGACTTTATGTCAAATGAAGACAAGCAACACATCCCCCTGCGCCTCGTGCGACGGACGCCACCCCCATCACCCGGCGTTCGCCCGACCCGACCCGAGGAGACACCATGAACAGGCGTGACATCCTGCGGCGCAGCGCCGCCGCCGGCCTGCTGGCCACCCCCGCCGCCGGCCTGCTGACCGGCTGTGCCTCCGGCGGCGGCGACGACAACGACGACAACGCCGCCTACAAGGGCACCAAGAGCGAGCAGAACCCGCTCGGCGTCAAGGAGGACGCACCCCTCGAGGTGGTGATCTTCAGCGGTGGGTTCGGTGAGGAGTACGCGAAGACCCACGAGGCCATGTACACCGAGAAGTACCCGAAGGCGAAGATCAAGCACTCCGCCACCCAGGAGATCAGCAAGACCCTCCAGCCGCGCTTCGTCGACGGCTCCCCGCCGGACGTGGTCAACAACTCCGGCACCGGCCAGATCGACTTCAACGGCCTGGTCAGCCAGAACGCCCTCGCCGACCTCGGCGAGCTGCTCGCCGCCCCGAGCCTCGACGTGCCCGGCAAGACGGTCAAGGACACCCTGCTGCCCGGCGCGGTCGAGATCGGCTCGTACGACGGCGCGTTCCTGGTGCTGAACTACACCTACACCGCCTACGGCATCTGGCACTCCAACAAGCTCTTCACCGAGCGCAAGTGGGAGTACGCCAAGACCTGGGACGAGCACATCGCGCTCTGCAAGCAGATCAAGGCCGCCGGCATCGCCCCCTGGACGTACGCCGGCCTCCACCCGCGCTACATGAGCTGGCCGCTGATCTCCACCGCGATCAAGTTCGGTGGCCCGTCGGTGGCCCTCGCGCTCGACAACCTGGAGCCGAACGCCTGGAAGTCCGACGCGATGAAGGCCGCCGCCGACGCGTGGCACCAGATCGTCAAGGACAAGTACATCCTGGAGGGCTCGCCCGGCCTGGACCACAAGCAGTCCCAGACCGCCTGGTGCCAGGGCAAGGCCGCGTTCATCTCCTGCGGCTCCTGGCTGGAGAGCGAGCAGAAGGACGTCACCCCCGCCGGCTTCAACATGACCATCGCGCCGACGCCGAGCCTGGGCAGCGGCGACAAGCTGCCGTTCGAGGCGATCCGCGGCACCGCCGGCGAGCCGTTCATGGTGCCCGCCAAGGCCCGCAACGTCGCCGGCGGCCTGGAGTACTTCCGGACCATGCTGTCCAAGAAGGGCGCCCAGGACTTCACGCGCAAGGTCGCCAGCCTCACCGTGGTCGCCGGCGCGACCGAGGGCGTCGAGCTGCCGTACGGGCTGACCACCGTCGTCAAGGCGCTGGACGCGTCCGGCGCCAACGGGTTCAACTGGGTCTACAACAACTACTACCGCAAACTGGAGCGCAACCTCGTCGACGCCGCGTGCGGCGAGTTCTTCAGCGGCCGGATCGGCCCCGCGGACTTCCTCGACCAGTGCCAGAGGGGCGCCGACTCGATCGCCCAGGACAGCTCGGTCAAGAAGTACAAGCGGGCTGCGTGACACCCCGGCCGGTGGGGGCGGGCCGCCCCCACCGGCCGCACCACGGGAAGTAGGTCCTCATCGTGAGACATGGCAAGTGGCCGCTGATCATCACCTTCCTGGTGCCGCCGGTGCTGCTGTACGTCGTCTTCGTCGTGTCGCCGTACCTGCAGGCGTTCCAGATCTCCACCACCGACTGGCTCGGCTACTCGCCCGACGCCAACTCCGTCGGCCTGGCGAACTTCAAGACCCTGTGGCACGACGGGTACTTCTGGAACGCGTTGCAGAACAACGCTGTCCTGCTGGCCCTGGTGCCGGTGCTGACCATCGTGCTCGGGCTCTTCTTCGCCACCATGCTCGCCATGGGCGGGCGCAAGGGCCGCGCCGGGGTGACCGGTGTACGCGGCGGCGCGTTCTACCGCACGGTGTACTTCTTCCCGCAGGTGCTCTCCGTGGTGATCATCGCGCTGCTGTGGAAGGAGGTCTACCACCCGAACAAGGGTCTGCTCACCGCCACTCTGCACGGGATCGGCCTGTCCGCGCCGACGTGGCTCGGCGACCCGGCCACCGCCTTCTGGTGCGTGCTCGCGGTCATGGTGTGGAGCAACGTCGGCTTCTACGTGGTGCTGTTCGGCGCGGCGATGTCGGCCGTGCCGAAGGAGATCTACGAGGCGGTGCTGCTCGACGGCGCGTCCCGGTTCACCACGCTGCGGCGGGTCACCCTGCCGCTGCTGTGGGACACCGTCCAGGTGGCCTGGGTATACCTGGCCATCTTCGCCCTGGACGGGTTCATCCTCGTGCAGCTGATGACCAACGGCGGGCCGAACTTCTCCACCGACGTGATCGGCGTGCGGATGTACGACACCGCCTTCGGCAGCGAGACCAAATTCGGCTACGCCTCCGCGATCGGCGTGGTCATGTTCTTCCTGACCCTCTCGGTGGCGGTGCTGTCGCTGCGGGTCGGCCGGCGCGATCGGATCGAGTACTCGTGACCACACTGGACAAGCCCGCCCCCGCCGCCACCGCGCCGACGCCGGCCACCCGCCGGGACCGCCCCATCCGCCGGGACCTCGGCGTGGCCAACGTCTTCTCGCACGGCTTCCTGCTGATCTGGGGCCTGCTCACCGTCCTGCCGCTGCTGTGGATGTTCATCAGCTCGTTCAAGACCAACGGCGAGATCCTGGCCGACCCGTGGGGGCTGCCCGGTGCGCTGCACTGGGACAACTGGGCACGGGCCTGGACCGGCGCGCACATCGGCCGGTACTTCCTCAACAGCCTCCTGGTGGTCGCCGGCTCGGTCAGCCTCACCATGCTGATGGGCGCCACCGCCGCGTACGTCTTCGCCCGGTACGAGTTCCGCGGCCGGCAGTTCGTCTACTACCTGTTCGTCGGCGGGCTGATGTTCCCGGTGTTCCTCGCCCTGGTGCCGCTGTTCTTCGTGGTCCGCAACGCCGGCCTCTTCGGCACCTGGACCGGGCTCATCCTCGTGTACGCGGCCTACTCGCTGCCGTTCACGGTGTTCTTCCTGACCGCGTTCTTCCGGACCCTGCCGACCTCGGTGGCGGAGGCCGCGATGGTCGACGGCTGCGGTCACTTCCGGCTGTTCTTCCGGGTGATGCTGCCGATGGCGCGTCCGGGACTGATCAGTGTGGCGATCTTCAACTTCCTCACCCACTGGAACCAGTTCCTGCTGCCGCAGGTGCTGATGCAGGGCGACGAGTCCAAGTGGGTGCTCGCCCAGGGGCTGTTCGCCCTGTCGGTCAGCCAGGGCTACGCCGGCGACTACGCCCGGCTCTTCGCCGGGCTGAGCATCGCGGTGCTGCCGGTGCTCGCCGTCTACGTGGTCTTCCAGCGGCAGGTGCAGTCCGGGCTGACCGCAGGCCAGCTCAAGTAGGCCGCGGCGGGCCAGCCCAGGTTGACCGGTAGGAAACCTCCTACCTATTGTGGTCGGCATGACCGTAACCCACGTGCAACTCCTCTCCGTACCCGTCGCCGACCAGGACCGGGCCCGGGACTTCTACGTCGACGTGCTCGGGTTCGACCTGGTCTGGGACAACCCGATGGGCCCCGACGGCGGACGCTGGGTGCAGGTGGCGCCCCCGGGCGCCGCCACCGCCCTCACCCTGGTCACCTGGTTCCCGACCATGCCGCCCGGGTCACTCAAGGGCCTGGTGCTGGAGACCGACGACCTGGACGCGGACGTCGCCCGGCTCCGGGATCGGGGGGTGGACTTCGCCAACGGCGGGATCCAGTCCGCGCCCTGGGGCCGGTACGCCACCTTCGACGACCCCGACGGCAACGGCATCGTCCTCCAGGCGACCCGTGTCTGAGCCGGACGTTTTCGCGGCGCTCGCCAACCCGACCCGGCGTGAGCTGCTGCGGCTGCTGCGCGACGGCGGGCAGCAGCCTGTCCAGCGACTCGCCGACCACTTCGACATGCGCCGGCCGAGCCTGTCCGAGCACCTCAAGGTGCTCAAGGAGGCCGGCCTGGTGGTCGAGCGGCCAGTCGGCCGACAGCGGCTGTACGCGCTGCGGGCGGAACCGCTGCAAGAGGTCGCCGACTGGCTCAGCCCGTACGAGGCGTACTGGCGCGGTCGACTCGGGGCGCTGCGCGACGTGCTGGACGAGCTCGACGATGAGTGAGCGCGGCACCATCCGGGTGGACCAGTTCCTGCCCCACCCGCCGACCAAGGTCTGGCGGGTGCTGACCGATCCTGATCTCATCGCGCGCTGGCTGATGCAGACCGACTTCGTGCCGGTCGTCGGCCACCGGTTCACGTTTCGCACCGACCCGCGTCCCGGGTTCGACGGCATCGTGCACTGCGAGGTGCTCGACCTGGACCCGCAACGCCTGCTGCGCTGGTCCTGGCGCGGCGGATCGCTGGACACGGCGGTGACCTGGACCCTCGTCGCCGAGGGTCGGGGCACCCGGCTGTTCCTCGAACACTCCGGCTTCGACCCGGACGACCCACTCCAACAGCGCACGTACGCCCTGCTCGACGGCGGCTGGCGCTCGCACGTCTGGCGCCGCCTGGCCAAGGTCCTCGACGCCATCCAGTCCTAGCCCGCGCGTCCCCGGCGCCCGCGCCCAGGCCGCGCGTCCCCGGCGCCCGCGTCTCCCCGGCGTCCCCGGCGCCGGTGCGTCCCCGGCGCCGCGCCCAGGCCGCGTGGCCAAGATCGCGCTTGATCCTGGAACGAGTCCCCTCCCCGCCGTGAGGAGGCCACTACATCCTGGATCGAGCGCGATCATGCGCGAGTCGCAGCGGCGTCTCACCACCTGCCGCGCCTTCGCCCGCCGGCCGCCACCCGCCGCCCTCCGCCGTCCTCTTGGGC
>NZ_QGKR01000089.1 GCF_003172955.1 Micromonospora acroterricola
GGTTCAGGCGGCGGCGATGACGCGACCGCAGCTGGGCAGCGGGTGCAGCACGATGCGCCGGGGGAGCCGGCGCGGCCACTCGTTGCGCGGCCACGAGCCGTCCACGATCAGGTGGACCGTGCGCTGCTCCTCGCCGCTGAGTCGCAGCACGAAGTCGCGGGGGAGCGGCGGGTCGACCGTCGGTGTGGTGATCATGAAGCGCACCCGGCCGCGGGACGAGACGGCGGAGATCACGTCGGCGGCCGGCATGGTGCCGCGCAGCCGTATCCGGCCGATCCAGTAGACCTCGGCGAGGTGCTCCTGGGCGGCCCGGGTGATCGCCGGGTACTCGCTGCGTACCCAGCGCTCGACCGCGCTGACGCAGAGACCGCAGGCCCGCTCGCGCGGCTCCCGCGGACCCAACCCCCAGGCCCGCAGGTACGCCCCGACCGCGCCCGCGTCCAGTGGCAGGTCGAACCGGCGCTGGATGAGCGTGGTGAGGCTCTGCCGCGTCCACAGCTCCTCGTCCAGGCCGAACTCGTCGGGGTGGACGCCCCGCAGCACGTCGATCAGTTCGAGTTCCTGTTCGCGGCTGAGCATTCCCGGCTCGCCCTGCCGCTGTCCGCGACGGACGGCTGCCACCGCCCCGTCACCGCCGATGGTGTGGCGTCGGCACCAGCTGGTGACCGAACGCCGTGCGTCTCTGAGTGCAACCCCCACGTCTTGCGCAACGAGCCCGAATCGCAACTGGTCACGATATGTGGGGAGAAAACTCTCTAAGCAACGTAATCGGTTGCACCGCTCAAAACGCCCATACGGGACGGCGAGGATGAAACGGGTTGGAACGTCCGTCATGACGCGGGCCCGCGCCCCGCCGGTGCACGGCGGTGACGCGGGCCCGGTGTGCCCGTCCGGTGGGTCAGCCCTTGGCCTGCGCCTGGAGCTGCCGGAGGTTGTTCAGCTCGCTCTGCTGGGTGGCCTTCATGGTCCGCGCGACCCGCAGCACCTCGGCGTTGTCGGTCTCACCGAGAACCGCGTCGATCATGTGGATGCCGCCCAGGTGATGGTTGATCATCAGGGTCAGGAACTGCCGGTCGACCTCGATGCCCCGGGCGTCGCGAAGCGCGGCCATCTCCTGCGGGGTCGCCATCCCCGGCATCAGCCCGTCCTTGACGGCAGCCCCGTCGGACATCCAGGACATCGGGGGCTGTGACCCGGTCGGGCTCAGCTCCCACTCCCGCAGCCAGGTCTGCATGGCACCGATCTCGCCCTGCTGACCGGTGGCGATGTCGACGGCCATCTGCCGGACGTCGGGCAGCGTCGCCGACCGGTAGGCGGTGAGGCTCATCTCCACCGCCTGGCTGTGGTGCGTGGTCATGTCCCGGGCGAAGCCCGCCTCGACCGAGGTGTCACCGGGCCGGGTCAGCCCCGGGGTGAGCAGCCCGCCGGCGTAGCCGAGCAGCAGGCCCACCACCAGCATGGCGGCCAGCGCCAGCACGCCGTAGCGCCGCGCCGGGGGCCGGTCACCCTCGTCCAGGGCGGTCGGAACCTCGTCGTGCTCGCTGTCGGTGGTGGCGGGAGCAGTCATCGCCGTCCTTACTGGGTGGGCTGCTGGGCGGGGAGCTCACGCGGCGTGGTGCCGGTGGCCGTGATGCCCGTGTTGCACAGCGCGGTCGGCCCCTCGACGGACGCGTTCACCCGCAGGTCCTTGATGAACTCGTCGATCCGCTTGTCGTCGGCGTTGTCGACCTTGAGCTGGAAGCCCCACGCCTGGAGCGAGATCGGCTTGTCCAGGCCCTCGTACGGGCTCATCAGCATCTTCTCGACGCCGCGCACCTTGCCGGCGAGCTTGTCGATCTGGTCCTGCGGCAGACCCGGCCGGTAGGTGACCCAGACCGCGCCGTGCTCCAGGCTGTGCACCGCGTGCTCGCTGGCGATCGGGGCGTCGTACACGTCGCCCATGCAGTTCTGCCAGGCGGCGTTGTGCACCCCGCCCACCGGCGGCGAGTACTTGTAGGTCAGCGGGCCGGACTTGTGCGCCTCGTACTTCAGGCTGTCCGGGTCCGACTTGCGGATGTTGACGATGCCGTCGATGGCGTTCGCCCGCTTGTCCCAGGGCTTGGAGCCCTGGAACGACGCCCAGGCGCCGTAGCCGATGATGCCGGCCGCGAGCACGCCCACGGCGACGAAGAGCGCGATCGGGCCCCAGGCCCGGCCCTGGCTCACCTTGACCGGAGCGATCGGCTTGCGGGGACCCTTGCCACCTGCCCGCGGAGTGCCCGCCGGCTTGCCGGAACCGGCCTTGGCGCCGGACGCCGGCCGGCCCGCGGCCGGCTTCTTGCCGGTGCTGACCACGGTCGGGCGGCGCTCAGGGCCACCCGGGGTGCTGATGCTCATCGTGCCTCGTCAGGTCGGTTGGTCAGGGGAGGTGGCGGGCCGGATGACGCGCAGGGTCGCCGCCGAGTGCCCGAGTCTACCCCCGATAACATGGTTCGGTGACTCCTGCAGAACTAGCCTCGGTCGTCCTCACCGCCGCCCACGCCGTCTTCGACGAGCGTGGCCTGGATCACGCCGCGCTGCCGGAGCGCACGGTGGTGGAGCGACCCCGCAACCCCGAGCACGGCGACTACGCCTCCACGCTCGCCCTGCAGTTGAGCAAGAAGGTCGGCGTGCCGCCACGCGAGCTGGCCGCCGCCCTGGCCGACGAGCTGGGCCGGGCGCCCGGGGTCAAGTCGGTCGAGATCGCCGGGCCGGGTTTCTTGAACATCCGGCTCGACGCGGCCGCCGCCGGTCAGCTCGCCCGGGTGATCGTCGAGGCCGGCGCGGAGTACGGCCGCAGCGACCGGCTCGCCGGCGAGAAGATCAACCTCGAGTTCGTCTCGGCCAACCCGACCGGCCCGGTGCACATCGGTGGGGTCCGCTGGGCGGCCGTCGGCGACGCGCTGAGCCGGCTGCTGCGGGCCACCGGCGCCGAGGTGGGCACGGAGTACTACTTCAACGATGCCGGGTCGCAGATCGACCGGTTCGCCCGCTCACTGCTCGCCGCCGCCAAGGGTGAGCAGGCGCCGGAGGACGGCTACGGCGGGGCGTACATCGGGGAGATCGCCGCCGAGGTCCAGGCCCGCCGGCCGGACGTGCTGACCATGGCCGACGCTGCCGCCCAGGAGGTGTTCCGGGTCGAGGGCGTCGCGCTGATGTTCGACGAGATCCGGTCCTCGCTGCGCGACTTCGGGGTGGAGTTCGACACGTACTTCAACGAGAAGGACCTGCACGACCGGGGTGAGCTGGACCTCGCCCTGGCCCGGCTGCGCGAGCAGGGCCAGGTCTACGAGTCCGAGGGCGCCACCTGGCTGCGCACCACCGACTTCGGTGACGACAAGGACCGGGTGCTGCGCAAGTCCAACGGCGAGTGGACGTACTTCGCCGCGGACTGCGCCTACTACCTGGACAAGCGGGAGCGCGGCTTCGAGCGGGTCGTGATCATGCTGGGCGCCGACCACCACGGCTACATCGGCCGGATGAAGGCGATGGCCGCCTGCTTCGGCGACGACCCGGAGCGCAACCTGGAGATCCTCATCGGGCAGCTGGTCAGCCTGCTGCGCGACGGTGCCCCGCTGCGGATGAGCAAGCGGGCCGGCACCGTGATCACCCTGGAGGACCTGGTCGAGGCGATCGGGGTGGACGCCTCCCGGTACGCGCTGGCCCGCTACTCCAGCGACTCGCCGATCGACATCGACATCGAGCTGTGGACCCGGGCCACCCGCGACAACCCGGTCTACTACGTGCAGTACGTGGCGGCCCGGACGGCGGGCGTGGCCCGCAACGCCGCCGAGGTGGGGCTGGTCCAGGGCGACGCCGACGACTTCCGCCCCGAGCTGCTCGGGCACGAGAAGGAGAACGAGCTGCTCAAGGCGCTCGCCGAGTTCCCGGCGGTGGTGGCGACCGCCGCCGAGCTGCGGGAGCCGCACCGGGTGGCCCGCTACCTGGAGGAGAGCGTCGCCGCCTCCTTCCACCGGTTCTACGACAACTGCCGGGTGCTGCCGCTGGGTGACGAGGAGGTCACCGACCTGCACCGCGCCCGGTTGTGGCTCAACAACGCCACCCGCACGGTGATCGCCAACGGCCTGCACCTGCTCGGCGTCTCCGCTCCGGAGAGGATGTAGCACCTGATGCGGGCACACGAGGCCGGTGCGCTGCACGGCGACATCGGCAACCGGGGGCCGGCCTGGCTGCGTACCCCGGACGACGTCAACGCCCTCGTGCCGGCGCTGTGGCCGCGCAACGTGACGCGCGGCGCCGACGGCGCGCTCGCGGTCGCGGGCCTGGGCGTCCGCGACCTCGCGGCCGAGTTCGGCACCCCGGTGTACGTGCTCGACGAGGACGACCTCCGGTCCCGCTGCCGGGACTTCCGGGCCGCCTTCCCGACCGAGGACGTGTACTACGCGGGCAAGGCGTTCCTCTGCCGGGCGGTGGTCCGGATGATCGCCGAGGAGGGGCTGCACCTCGACGTCTGCACCGGTGGTGAGCTGGCCACCGCGCTCGCGGCCGGGATGCCGCCGGAGCGGATCGGCTTCCACGGCAACAACAAGTCGGTGCGCGAGCTGGCGCGGGCGCTGGACGCCGGCGTGGGGCGGATCATCCTCGACTCGTTCACCGAGATCGACCGGCTCACCGCGCTGGCCCGCGAGCGCGGCGTCCGTCCCCGGGTGCTGATCAGGGTCACGGTCGGGGTCGAGGCGCACACCCACGAGTTCATCGCCACCGCCCACGAGGACCAGAAGTTCGGTTTCTCGCTGGCCGGCGGTGCCGCCGCGGCGGCCGCGTTCAAGGTGCTCGACGAGGGTGTGCTGGAGCTGCGCGGCCTGCACTCGCACATCGGCTCGCAGATCTTCGACGCGAGCGGCTTCGAGGTCTCCGCCCGCCGGGTGCTCGCCCTCCAGGCGCAGATCCGCGACGAGCGTGGGGTGGAGCTGCCCGAGCTGGACCTGGGCGGTGGCTTCGGTATCGCGTACACGACCCAGGACGACCCGGCCACTCCGCAGGCCCTCGCCAACCGGCTCCGCAAGATCGTCGACTCGGAGTGCGCCGCGGAGCGGCTGGCCGTGCCACGGCTCTCCATCGAGCCGGGGCGCGCCATCGTCGGGCCGGCCGTGTTCACCCTCTACGAGGTCGGCACGGTCAAGGACCTCGACGGCATCCGGACGTACGTCAGCGTCGACGGCGGGATGAGTGACAACATCCGCACGGCGCTCTACGACGCCTCGTACTCGGCGACGCTGGCCTCCCGGGCGTCGACCGCCGAGCCGTTGCTCGCCCGCGTGGTGGGAAAGCACTGTGAGTCCGGGGACATCGTGGTGAAGGATGAATTCCTGCCCGCCGACGTGCAGCCCGGAGATCTTGTCGCGGTGCCCGGCACCGGTGCCTACTGCCGCAGCATGGCCAGCAACTACAACCATGTGCCGCGGCCGCCGGTGGTCGCGGTGCGCGACGGCCAGGCGCGTCTGATCGTCCGGCGGGAAACCGAAGAGGACCTGCTCGCTTTGGATGTGGGATGACGTCACCTGTGCGCTTGGCGCTGCTCGGCTGCGGCACGGTCGGCCAGGAGGTGGTCCGGCTGCTGCACGAGCAGGGGGCCGACCTGGCCGCCCGGATCGGCGCTCCGCTGGAGATCGCCGGCATCGCCGTCCGCCGGATCGGCCGCGACCGCGGCGAGCTGCCGGTCGACCCGACCCTGTTCACCACCGACGCGCTGAGCCTGATCAAGCGTGACGACGTGGACGTGGTGGTCGAGGTGGTCGGTGGCATCGAGCCGGCCCGGAGCTGGCTGGTCGAGGCGCTGCGTGCGGGCAAGAGCGTGGTCACCGCCAACAAGGCGCTGCTCGCCGAGGACGGGGTGGCGCTGCACGAGGCGGCGGCCGAGGGCGGTGGCGACCTCTACTACGAGGCGTCCGTGGCCGGGGCCATCCCGCTGCTGCGCCCGCTGCGCGAGTCGCTGCACGGGGACCGGATCAACCGGGTCACCGGCATCGTCAACGGCACCACCAACTTCATCCTCTCCGCGATGGACGCCACCGGCGCCGGCTTCGCCGAGGCCCTGGAGGAGGCCACCGAGCTGGGGTACGCGGAGGCCGACCCGACCGCCGACGTGGAGGGCTTCGACGCGGCGGCGAAGGCGGCGATCCTCGCCTCCCTGGCCTTCCACACCCGGGTCGGCGCCGCCGACGTGCACCGGGAGGGCATCACCGAGGTGACCGCCGCGGACGTGGCCAGCGCCCAGGCGATGGGCTGCACGATCAAGCTGCTCTGCATCGCGGCGCGCGGTGTCGACCCGGCCGGCCGGGAGACGGTCAGCGTTCGGGTGCACCCGGCGATGATCCCCCGCAGCCACCCGCTGGCCAGCGTCGGCGACGCGTTCAACGCCGTCTTCGTCGAGGCCGACGCGGCCGGCGAGCTCATGTTCTACGGGCGGGGCGCGGGTGGCGCGCCGACCGCCAGCGCCGTGCTCGGCGACGTGGTGGCGGTGTCCCGCAACCGGCTCGCCGGGGTCCGCGCGGCCAGCGAGAGCGCGTACGCGGACCTGGCGGTCCGGCCGATGGGGGAGGCACTGACCCGCTACCACGTCAGCCTCGACGTGGCCGACCGTCCGGGTGTGCTGGCCGCGGTGGCCGGCGTCTTCGCCCGCCACGACGTGTCGATCGCGACCGTGCGGCAGGGCTCGGCGGGCGGGGCGCCCGGCCGGGACGGCGACGCGGAGCTGGTGATCGTCACCCACGTGGCGCCGGACGCCGCCCTCGCCGCCACGGTGGGCGAGCTGCGCGGCCTGGACATCGTCCGGTCGGTGACCAGCGTGCTGCGGGTCGAGGGCGGGGTGTGAGTCGTTGACCCGGTGGTGGGACGGCACACCCGTCCCGCCAGGTGGGTAACCCGGGGTGTGCCGCCGGTCGTTCCGGCAGGCTGGTCCAGGGTGGCCTGGTCCTCAGGTCGGGGCGACGGTAGACGCGAGGAGAGCGACATGTGGCGGGGTCTGATCGAGGCGTACCGGGATCGGCTGCCGGTCACCGCGGCCACGCCCGTCGTCACGCTGCACGAGGGCAACACCCCGCTGCTGCCCGCCCCGGTCCTCTCCGCGCGTATCGGGTGCGACGTGCACCTCAAGGTGGAGGGCGCCAACCCGACCGGGTCGTTCAAGGACCGCGGTATGACGCTCGCCGTCTCCAAGGCGGTCGAGGCCGGCAACAAGGCGATCATCTGCGCCTCCACCGGCAACACCAGCGCCTCCGCCGCGGCGTACGCCGCCCGCGCCGGGCTGACCTGCGCGGTGCTGGTGCCGCAGGGCAAGATCGCGCTGGGCAAGCTGGCCCAGGCGCTGGTGCACGGCGCGAAGCTGCTCCAGGTGAGCGGCAACTTCGACGACTGCCTGTCGCTCGCCGCCAAGCTGGCCCAGGACCACCCGGTCGCGTTGGTCAACTCGGTCAACATCGACCGGCTGCACGGTCAGAAGACCGCCGCCTTCGAGATCGTCGAGGCGCTCGGGGACGCACCGGACATCCACTGCCTGCCGGTCGGCAACGCCGGCAACATCTCGGCCTACTGGATGGGGTACGCGGAGGAGCACGCCGCCGGCTCCACCACCCGGGCGCCGAAGATGTACGGCTTCCAGGCGTCCGGGGCGGCGCCGATCGTGACCGGCCAGGTCGTGCCGGAGCCGTCGACGATCGCCACGGCGATCCGCATCGGCAACCCGGCGAGCTGGACCAGGGCTCTGGACGCCCGGGACGCCTCCGGCGGCCTGATCGCCGCCGTGACGGACCGGGAGATCCTGTCCGCGTACCGGCTGCTCGCCCGCGAGGTGGGCGTCTTCGTCGAGCTGGGCAGCGCGGCCAGCGTGGCTGGTCTGCTCCAGCAGGCCGCGGCGGGCGCGATTCCGGCCGGCTCGACGGTGGTCTGTACGGTGACCGGTCACGGCCTGAAGGACCCGGAGTGGGCGATCTCCACCGCGCCCTCCCCGCTGACCATCGCGAACGACCCGCTGGTCGCGGCCCGCGCCCTCGACCTGGCCTGAGCGGCCACTGCGCCACCGCGTCACCATCGGCGGGCGACGGGCCCGGAAGTGGGAACGCGGCCGGCCGTGCGACGGCATGGGGTCCGGCGGGGGTGACGGTGATCGGGTCAGGCACACTTTCGGGTATCCCCGCCCGCATTCTCTTCCAGGAGTGAACCAGGCCGATGTCGCTGCTCGCCAGATTCAGCCTCGCCAACCGAGGGCTGGTCGCCCTCATCGCGGTGGTGACCACGGCGTTCGGAGCGTTCGCTGTGCCGTCGCTGAAGCAGCAACTGCTGCCGTCGCTCGAATTCCCGGCCGCGTTCATCGTGGCTCCCTACCCCGGCGCCGGACCCGAGATCGTCGAGTCGCAGGTCACCGAGCCGATCGAGAACGCGCTCCAGGGCATCCCCGGCCTCGACCAGATCACGTCGACCTCCCGCGAGGGGGCGGCCACCGTCCAGGTGATGTACGAGTTCGGCACCGACCTGGACGACGTGGTCAACAAGATGCAGACGGCGCTGAGCCGGATCGACGCCCAGCTGCCGGAGAACGTCGACCCGCAGGTCATCGCGGGTAGCACCGACGACCTGCCGGCGGTGATGCTGGCCGCGACGGGCTCCGGCGACGAGCGGGCGCTGGCGGAGAAGCTGCGCACGACGGTGCTGCCGGAGCTGGAGGGCATCGAGGGGGTCCGCACGGTCGAGGTGACCGGCACCCGCGACGACGTCGTGGTGGTCACCCCCGACCCGGCCAAGCTGGCGGCGGCGAAGCTCCAGCCGACCGCGATCGGCGCCGCGCTGAAGACCAACGGTGTCTCGGTGCCGGCCGGCGCGGTGACCGACGGTGGCCTGGCCCTCCCGGTGCAGGTCGGCACGCCGGTCGCCACCCTCGACGACCTGCGCGGCATCGTGGTCGCCCCGGGCGCCGCCCCGGTCCGCCTCGGCGACGTGGCGGCCGTCGAGCAGCAGTTGGCCCCGGCCACCGCGATCACCCGGACCAACGGCAAGGACAGCCTCGGCATCGCGGTCACGGCGGCGCCGGACGGCAACGCGGTGGAGATCTCGCACGAGATCCGGGACCGGCTGGCCGACCTGAAGGACGCCTCCGGGGCCGAGCTGACCGTGGTCTTCGACCAGGCGCCGTTCGTCGAGAAGTCCATCGAGTCGCTGACCACCGAGGGTCTGCTGGGCCTGCTGATGGCGGTCATCGTCATCCTGGTCTTCCTGCTGTCGGTGCGGTCGACCGTGGTCACCGCGGTCTCCATCCCGCTCTCCGTGCTGGTCGCGTTGATCGCCCTGTGGATCGGTGACTACTCGCTCAACCTGCTCACCCTCGGCGCGTTGACCATCGCGGTCGGGCGGGTGGTGGACGACTCGATCGTGGTGTTGGAGAACATCAAACGACACCTGGAGTACGGCGAGGAGAAGCGCCAGGCGATCATCACCGGCGTACGCGAGGTGGCCGGCGCGGTGACCGCGTCCACCCTCACCACCGTCGCGGTGTTCGCGCCGATCGCGCTGGTCGGCGGGTTCGTCGGGCAGCTCTTCGCGCCGTTCGCGATCACCGTGACGGTGGCTCTGCTCGCGTCGCTGCTGGTGTCGCTGACCGTGATCCCGGTGCTGGCGTACTGGTTCCTCAAGCCGCGCGGCGGCACCGCCGACGACGAGGCGGTGCGACGTGGCGCGGAGGAGAAGGAGCTGCGCAGCCCGTTGCAGCGGTCGTACCTGCCGGTGATCGGGTTCGCCACCCGCAAGCGGTCCACCCGTTGGATCACCGTCGGGCTCGGGCTGCTGGTGCTCTTCGGCACCTTCGGTCTGGCCCAGAAGCTGGAGACCAACTTCCTGGACGACTCCGGGCAGGACACGCTCAGCTTCCAGCAGGAGCTTCCGGCGGGTAGCGGCCTGGCCGCCGCCGACGCGGCGGCCAAGCAGGTCGAGACGGTGCTCGGGCGTACCGACGGGGTCGAGACGTACCAGGTGACCGCTGGCGGCGGGGACAACCCGTGGGCCGGTGGTGGCGGCAACAACATCGCGACGTGGTCGGTGGCGCTCGGCGGCGACACCGACGCGAAGCAGATGCGTGAGGTGCTGCGCAAGGAGTTCGACACGCTCGGCACCGGGCTGGGCGAGATCAGCTTCGGTGGCGGGCAGGATGCCTCGACCAGCCAGCTCGAGGTGATCGTCCAGGCCAGTGACCCGGACGTGCTGGCCCGGGCCGCCGAGGCCGCCCGGACGGCGATGGCCGGTGTCCCGGACGTCGAGGACGTCTCCACCAGCATGGCCGAGCGGGTGCCGCGGGTCGACGTGACCGTCGACCGGGTCGCGGCCGGCCGGGTCGGGCTCACCGAGGCCGCGGTGGGTCAGCTCGTCTCGCAGGCGTTCCGCGGGGCGCCGCTGGGCCAGGTGGCGCTCGACGGCCAGCAGCAGAACGTCGTGTTGCGGTTGAGCGCGAAGCCGCCGGTGTCGGTCGGGGAGTTGCGGGCGTTGCCGGTGGGCCCGGTCAAGCTGGACGACATCGCGGATGTCACCCAGGGCGAGGGGCCGCAGCAGGTCACCCGGATCGACGGTGAGCGCAGCGTCTCGGTGACCGGCACGGCGACCGGCTCGAACCTGGGCGCGACGAGCCAGGAGCTGCAGAAGCGGCTGGACGGCATCGACGTGCCAGGCGCGAGCTTCACCATCGGTGGGGTCAGCGCGGACCAGGCGGACGCCTTCGGCGACCTGGGCCTGGCGGTGCTGGCCGCGATCGCGATCGTCTTCCTGATCATGGTGGCGACGTTCCGCAGTCTCACCCAGGCGCTGATCCTGCTGATCTCCATCCCGTTCGCGGCGACCGGCGCGATCGGTCTGCTGCTGATCACCGGGACGCCGCTGGGCGTGCCGGCGTTGATCGGCGTGCTGATGCTGGTCGGCATCGTGGTGACCAACGCGATCGTGCTGCTCGACCTGATCAACCAGTACCGGGCCCAGGGCATGGGGGTTCGGGAGGCGGTGGTCGAGGGCGGCCGTCGCCGTCTGCGCCCCATCCTCATGACGGCGGTCGCGACGATCTTCGCGCTGCTGCCGATGGCGCTCGGGTTGACCGGTGAGGGCGGCTTCATCTCGCAGCCGCTGGCGGTCGTGGTCATCGGTGGCCTGCTCAGCTCGACGCTGCTGACGCTGATCCTGGTGCCGACGCTGTACACGATGGTGGAGCACACCAAGGAGTCGCTGCGGGAGCGGCGCCGCCGGCGCCGCTCCGGCGACACGGAGGTGGCCGGGCCGACCGACCCGGAGACCGTCGAGCCGGCCACGGCGAACCAGGTGGCGGTGCCGAGCGCTCCGGCTCCGGCTTCGGCTCCGGCCGAGAGTGCGCGGCCGGCGGCGGCGCGTTCCGCCCCGTCGGGTGCGCTGGTCGAGGGCACGGACCAGTTCGAGGTGCTGCGGCTGCCGCGGAGCCGTACCTCGCCGCTGCCCCCGTCGGAGCCGACCGAGTAGTCGGACCGGCACGTCGAAACGCCCCCGGCGGGGAGAACCGCCGGGGGCGTTCCGTCCGTTCATCGCCGTCTATGCGCTGGTCGGAGGCGGCATAGCCCTGGCACCGACCGGGTAGGGTCCCGCTCCGTGGCGTCCACCTTCGCGGTCCTGACCGGCAACCGGAGCTTTCGCAACCTCTTCCTCGCCGAGCTGGTGGTCTTCGGCGCCGACTGGTTCGTCATGGTGCCGCTGCTGGTGCTGCTGCCCCATCTGACCGGCAGCGGGGTCTGGGGCGCGCTGGTGCTGGCCGTGGACACCGGCATCGTGGCGCTGCTGCTGCCGTACACCGGCACGGTGGCCGACCGGTTCGACCGCCGGAAGATCATGATCGCGGCGAACGTGGCCGCGCTGGCCGGCGTGCTGCTGCTGCTCGGCGTCCGGGGCGCCGGCACGGCGTGGCTGGCGCTGGTGGCGATCGGCGTGGTCGCCGTCGCGAAGGCGTTCTACTCCCCGGCGGCCCAGGCGGCGCTGCCCAACGTGCTGGAGCCGCAGGAGCTGGCCGCCGGCAACGCGGTGGCCGGCTCGGCCTGGGGCACCATGACGGTGGTCGGGGCCTCGCTCGGCGGGGTGCTCAGCTCGGCGGCCGGCCCGTACGTCTGCTTCTGGGTGGCGGCGGCAGCCCTGGCGCTGGCCGCGGGCCTCGCCACGCGGATCCGCCGGCCGTTGCAGGCCCCCCGGGACGCCGACCGCCCCGCCCAGCGGACCTGGCCGGCGGTCCGCGAGGCGCTCGGCTACATCGGGCACCGGCCGCGGGTGCTGGCGCTGGTCACGGTGAAGTCGGCGGTCGGCCTGGGTAACGGTGTGCTGACCGTGTTTCCGCTGCTCGCCAGCGTGTACGGGGTCGGCTCGCTGGGCGCCGGCCTGCTCTTCGCGGTCCGCGGGGCGGGGGCACTGGTGGGGCCCATCCTGATGCGTCGGGTGCTGACCAACCGGTCCTGGTTGCTGCCCGGGCTCGCGCTGTCCATGTCCCTCTACGGCCTGTCCTATCTCGGCGCGTCGGTGGTCCGCTGGTTTCCGCTGGTGCTGCTGCTGGTCTTCGTGGCGCACTTCGCGGGCGGCAGCAACTGGGTGATGTCGAACTTCGCGCTCCAGGGCGAGGTGCCGGACCGTCTGCGGGGGCGTGTCTTCGCCACCGACATGATGCTGGCGACGCTGGCCATCTCGGTGAGCCAACTGGCGGTGGCCCTGGTGGTGGACACGGTGGACGAGCGGGTGGTGCTGGCCAGCTGTGGACTGGTCACGCTCGTGTACGCGGTCGGCTGGCGGATCGCCACCCGACGGCTCTCGCTCACCGACCCGGCCGGCGACCCGGTCGCGGACCCGGCCCGCTGAGCTTCGCGGTCCCACGCTGCGGGCGTCGGGCCGGATCGTCGGTGCCGACCCCTAGCATGAGCCCGTGCCGACGAACTTCACCGCCGGGCCGGTCCGGGTCCGGGTCCCCGCGACCAGCGCCAACCTGGGCCCGGGCTTCGACGCGCTGGGTCTCGCCCTCGGGCTCTACGACGATCTGGCCGCCGAGGTCGCCCCGGGTGGGGTCCGGGTGACGGTGACCGGGCAGGGCGCCGGTGAGCTGCCCGACGACGACCGGCACCTGGTGGTGCGGGCCATGCGGGCCGCTTTCGACGTGCTCGGTGCGCAGCCGGCGGGGCTGAGCGTGGAGTGCGTCAACCGGATCCCGCAGGCGCGCGGCCTGGGCTCCTCGTCCGCCGCGATCGTCGCCGGGGTGTTGCTGGCCCGCGCCCTGGTCGTCGACGGGGAGCGCCGGCTGGACGGGCCGGCCGTGCTCCGGCTGGCGGCCGAGATCGAGGGCCACCCCGACAACGTCGCACCGTGCCTGCTCGGCGGCTTCACGCTGGCCTGGTCCGAGGCGACCGGGGCTCGCGCGGTGTCCCTGCCGGTCGCCGACGGGGTCCGACCGACGGTTTTTGTGCCCGCGGAGCGCGGGTTGACGGCGGCCGCGCGGGCCGCGTTGCCGGCCACCGTGCCGCACGGCGACGCCGCGTTGACCGCCGGGCGGGCGGCGCTGCTGGTGCACGCGCTGACCGCCGACCCCACGCTGCTGCTGCCCGCCACCGTCGACCGGCTGCACCAGGGTTACCGCGCAGCCGGGATGCCGGGCACATCTGCCCTGGTCAAGGCGTTGCGAGCGGCGGATGTGGCGGCTGTGGTCAGTGGGGCGGGCCCGACGGTGCTGGCGCTCAGCGAGCCCCCGGCGGGCTTCCCGGCGGGAACAGACTGGGAGATCTGGCAGTTACCGATAGACGTCAGCGGTGCCCGGGTCGCCCGGGGTAGACTTGGACACGCCGAGCGGGACCCTGTTGCCGCAGGTCGGAAGAGTTGATTACGCTCTAGACCTAGCACAGCCGCGAAGCACGCGATCTCCTGCGGGGCGGCGCACCCCCGAAGCTCTCGGCGGTCAGCCCGTCACCCCTGCCAAGGCCCACGCCGCACCGCAGTTTCCACAGGTCGCCGCAGACGGCGAGACCTGCTCACCGACCTTTGGTGAGTCGGGATACCGACCGGCTGCTGTGTCACAGACTCCCGCGACGCGTCCTTGCGAGGCGGGTGCACCGAGGCCGCCCGGCCACCTGAGTTCCGACTCCGGGCAGTCCCGGCCTTATCGAGGGAAGGAATCCATTGAGCGACACCACCGACGTGACGTCGGATGTTTCCAACGTCGCTGGCGATGCCACCACCGCCGCCCCCGCCCGTCGTCGGCGTAGCGGCACCGGTCTGTCGGCGATGCTGCTGCCAGAGCTGCAGAGCCTGGCCGCGTCGCTCGGCATCTCCGGCACGGCTCGCATGCGCAAGGGCGAGCTGATCGCCGCGATCTCCGAGCGGCAGGCCGGCAACGCCGCCGGCACCCCTCGACCGCGGGCCGAGGTCGCGGCCGCGGCCGCCCCGACCCGTGAGGAGGTGCGGGAGACCGTGGACCGTCCAGCGGCCGAGGCACGCACCGACCAGGCGCCGGCCGAGCCGGTCGCCGAGACCGAGGGCCGGAGTCGTACCCGGCGGAGCCGCACCGCCGCGGCCGAGGCGCGTACCACTGAGGCGCGCACCGACGAGGCGGAGGCCGGCGAGCGGACCGAGCGGGGCGAGAACCGCCGGGACCGGGCCGAGCGTCCGGAGCGCACCGAGCGCGTCGGTGCCGAGCGTGGCGAGCGCACCGAGCGTGCCGAGCGCACCGACCGCGCGGAGCGTGGCGAGCGCACCGAGCGTGCCGACCGCACCGAGCGTGCCGACCGCACCGAGCGTGCCGACCGCACCGAGCGGAGCGACCGTGCCGAGCGGGGCGAGCGTGCCGATCGTGCCGAGCGCACTGACCGGGGCGAGCGTGCCGAGCGCATTGACCGGGGCGAGCGCAACGACCGGGGCGAGCGTGCCGAGCGGGGCGAGCGCAACGACCGGAGCGAGCGTTCCGACCGTGGCGAGCGGGCCGAGCGCAACGAGCGCGGTGACCGTGCGGACCGCAACGACCGCAATGACCGGGGCGACCGCAACGACCGTGGTCAGCGCGCCGAGCGCGACAACGACGACGATGACGAGGGCGGTGGCCGGCGTGGCCGGCGCAGCCGCTTCCGGGACCGCCGGCGTGGCCGTGGCGAGCGCACCGAGACCGGTGGCGACACCGGCGGGCGCGAGCCGCAGGTCGCCGAGGACGACGTGCTCGTCCCGGTGGCCGGCATCATCGACGTGCTCGACAACTACGCCTTCGTACGGACGACCGGTTACCTGGCCGGCCCGAACGACGTGTACGTCTCGATGTCCCAGATCAAGAAGTACGGCCTGCGCCGCGGTGACGCGATCACCGGTGCGGTGCGCGCCGCCCGTGAGGGTGGCAACAGCGGCGACCAGCGGCGGGACAAGTACAACCCGCTGATGCGGCTGGACACCATCAACGGGATGGAGCCGGAGGAGGCGCGGCGCCGGCCCGAGTTCTACAAGCTCACGCCGCTCTACCCGCAGGAGCGCCTGCGGCTGGAGACCGAGCCGCACATCCTGACCACCCGGGTCATCGACCTGGTCATGCCGATCGGCAAGGGCCAGCGAGCGCTCATCCAGTCGCCGCCGAAGGCGGGTAAGACGATGGTGCTCCAGGCGATCGCGAACGCGATCACCCGGAACAACCCGGAGTGCCACCTGATGGTGGTGCTGGTGGACGAGCGGCCCGAAGAGGTCACCGACATGCAGCGGTCGATCAAGGGCGAGGTCATCGCGGCCACGTTCGACCGTCCGCCGCAGGACCACACGACGGTGGCCGAGCTGGCGATCGAGCGGGCGAAGCGCCTGGTCGAGCTGGGGCACGACGTCGTCGTGCTGCTCGACTCGGTGACCCGGCTCGGTCGGTCGTACAACCTGGCGGCGCCGGCCAGCGGCCGGATCATGTCGGGTGGTATCGACTCCACCGCCCTCTACCCGCCGAAGCGCTTCCTCGGCGCGGCTCGCAACATCGAGAACGGCGGCTCGCTGACCATCATCGCCACGGCGCTGGTGGAGACCGGGTCCATGGCGGACACGGTCATCTTCGAGGAGTTCAAGGGCACCGGCAACGCGGAGCTGAAGCTGGACCGGAAGATCGCCGACAAGCGAACCTTCCCGGCCATCGACATCAACCCGTCCGGCACCCGTAAGGAGGAGGTCCTGCTCGCACCCGAGGAGCTGGCCATCATCCACAAGCTCCGGAAGGTGCTGCACTCGCTGGACTCGCAGGCGGCGATGGATCTGTTGCTGGACCGGCTCAAGCAGTCCCGCACCAACATCGAGTTCCTGATGCAGATCGCGAAGTCGACGCCGGGGGAGTAACCACCCTCGGTTGAGCGAACGAAGGGGCACGGCCACCACGGCCGTGCCCCTTCGTCATGTCCAACCGGCCACCTTTGCTCTGCTTACACCCGCGGCACGAGCGGCACGAGCTGGCCGACCGAAGCTGAAGTTTTTCTTCGGTTCAGTCGATGGGTCTTGAAACTTCTATTCAATGCCGGGTTGACTGTCGTCCATGCGTACCCGCAGACGATCCGCCCGCCGCACCGGCGTCCTGCTGCTGACGCCGCTGCTCATCCTGGTCGGTCCGGTGCCGGCGACAGCCGCCGCGCCGGCAGCCGCCCCCGTGGCCCCGTCCACCATCGCCGAGGACGCGCCGCCCGCGTCGTCCCGGCCGGCCCGCTCGGTCAGCCTGGCCGCCGACCCGGCCACCGCGACCGCCTCGACCGCCGCCGACGGCCTGGAGCCGGCCGGCGGCCTGGAGACCACCAAGGCCACCCGGCCGGCTCCAGGC
>NZ_QGKR01000248.1 GCF_003172955.1 Micromonospora acroterricola
GTGCGCCGCGAGCAGGCCCGCCGCGCCGCCGCGCGCCGGGAGGCGCAACGCCGCCTGGCCGCCCAGCGCGAGGGGGTGCGCAGCGCCGCGATGGGCCTGGACCGGCCGGGAGACCTGCCGGCGGCCGTCAACGGCGCGTCGGTCTCCTACCGGAGGTCCGGCGGGCTACGCGGCCGCCCCTACGAGGCGGGGCGCGGCGCCTGACCCGTCCGCCGTGGGTGCTCTCGGCGCTCGGGTGGTCCCGGCGTCCGGGATGCCCCGATTTCCAAGAAGACGAGTGGATCTTCGGGTGGGCGGGAGCGCCGCGCCGGGGGCGGATTCGCGGTGAGGGCCGGCTACCTGTTAGCCTTGCTGCCGGCCCGCCCGGTGTAAGCCGGGTGGGACCGAAGCCGGTTCGCCGGCGGAGGGGCTGTGGCGCAGACTGGTAGCGCACCTCGTTCGCATCGAGGGGGTCAGGGGTTCAAATCCCCTCAGCTCCACCAAGAAACAGCAGGTCAAGGGCGGGTTTCCGGATGACGGGGAACCCGCCCTTGATCGTTTGACCGCCGGACAGAGCCCCAGACCGTGGCACTGGGCAGCAGAACTCAAGCCGTAAGGGTGAGTTCGGCGGCTGTGGTGGCGCCGAACGCGAGTTGCGCGGTAACCGAGTGCCACCACGACGCGCCGTCGCGGTGGGCTTGTGCCTTCCGCCTAGGGGTTGTGTGCGCTGTGCGTCGACGGGGTTCCCCGGAGACCGAAGAGCCTTGCTAGCTGTAGGGCGCGTTCAGGCTCCGAGAGACTTCCCATGTCCTTCTGCCTGGGGCGTTAAGACCGGCGCTGGGTATGTGACCCGGGCGGACCATGCCGTGAGTGCCACGCCGGACGGACACCGCAGAGCTTCCATCTGCCCACCGGCTAGCTGACCAAGACTGCGGCAAGTCAGTGCGGCCGAGCCAGGTGGCGGTCCGGCGATGTTCCTCGTCGATCAGCGTACCGCCGCATATCGAACGCCACAGGCCCGCGAACCGAACATCGCCGAGCCGCAGATCGAAAGCAGACCTGCCCGCAGATCGTAACCCCGCCGGTTATCATGGCTCGTGCCCACACCGCACTTGATCCCCCGCCACGCCGCCGCGCAGGTCGACGCAGCACTCGCTGACACCCGCGTCGTGCTGATCAGCGGAGCACGCCAAGCAGGCAAGAGCACCCTGGTTCGCATCGTCGCAGGCGACCGGCTCGCCGAGCGCCGCGATCTCGACCGGGCGCAGGACCGGGCTGCGGCGATCGCCGACCCGGTTGGTTTCGTGGACTCCGCCGAACTGCTGGTGATCGACGAGATCCAGCGCGCTCCGGAACTGCTGCTGGCCATCAAGGCGGCCGTCGACGAGGACGTTCGTCCCGGCCGCTATCTGCTCACCGGCTCATCGCGGCTGTTCGGCATGGTGGCTGCCCCGGACGCGTTGCCCGGCCGGATGGAAACCGTCGAGCTCTGGCCGTTCTCACAAGGCGAACTCGACGGCGAGCCGGACGGATTCGTCGACGCCGTCTTCGCTCTCGGCCCCGAACTGCGACACGAGTCGGACGTGACCCGCGCCGACTACGCGGCCAGGATCGTGCGAGGCGGCCTGCCCGAGGCCACGAACCGCGTCGACCCGCGGCGGCGCCAACGGTTTCTTGACGCGTATGTCCAAGCGCTCATCGATCGCGATGTGCGACAACTGTCCGACATCCAGCACAAGGGCGAGTTGCGCAAGCTGGTGCGCCTACTCGCCGCCAGATCCGCGACCATCATCGCCGCCAACGCCCTCGAATCCGCCCTCGGACTGAGCCGCCCGACGATCGCACGATACTTCCAGGCACTGGAAGAGATCTTCCTCATCAAGCGGATCCCCGGTTGGTCCCGAAATCTTGGCACCCGTTCAACTGCCGCGCCGAAACTGATCTTTGTCGACTCGGGCATCGCCGCCAACGAGATCGCGACCGACGCCCGCGCACTGCTCCGGCCGGGCGCATCGTTCGGCGCATTGCTCGAATCATTTGTCTTGTCTGAGCTGTCCCGCCAGCTCACCTGGTCGGAGCAGTCTGCCGACCTCTCCCACTACCGCGACCAGAGTAGGTACGAGGTCGACGCGGTGCTCGAGAACAGATCCGGGCATGTGGTCGGGATTGAGGTCAAGGCAGCCACAACCGTCGGATCCGACGATTTCCGCGGGTTACGCCGACTCGCCGACCGCCTCGGTGACGACTTCATCGCCGGCATCGTCCTCTACACCGGGACCTCGACACTGCCGTTCGGCGACAGGCTCCGCGCATTGCCGGTCAGTGCCTTGTGGCAGGTTGCCGGCCCCCGAACAGGCTGACCGGGGCGCTCGCCGCAGGCGGCGACGGCGCCAGTGCGAGCATCCGCGCCGGGTCGAGGTCTGCCGTCTGCTTGTCCGCGGCGGCCCCGGTGCAGCCCGTCATCGGCTTCGGGCACCGAGGCCCGGCCCTGATCCTCTGCTCCGAAATCCTCGAGTTCTGGTCCCAGCAGCGCCGCCCTGACCGATAGAGGCAGGGCTGAACTTGAGTCGCGCCAGCCGTAGACCCGTCCGTCCATGGCCGGCTGTTGTCCGCAGACGGGCATACCTGGACTGAACTGATTGGGTGGTGGCCGATCGGAAGGGCGCGACCGGCTCGCCACCGCGGGCCACAGGATGCGATGATTAGTCCTTTGAGGAGTCGGGGTCAGGAACAATGCCATCCAGAGCGGCTTCGATATCAGCTATGGGCGTTCCTACGGGAGCGGTCGCAAATTTTACGACTTCCAAATCACGTTCAGGGCGAGCGGTGACCCGCTCAGTGTATACACCGCTTTCCAGTGTGAGGTAATTCTGCGACTGCGCGGATCTCGCAAGGTTGAGTGTCATGATTGTCTTAACCGCAACGTTCGTAATAAGCAAAGTGCCGGCCTGGAATCGGGCGTCGATATCATGGCCGTGCAGGCGTTCGTCTCCGTTGTCGTCTGCGTGTACGAGGTCGCCGTAGAGCCAGGCATAGGCTAACTGTTTGTCTGCTACAAGGCCGCCCAATGACTCCGTAACCGATCCGGTCCTCGACTCATAGCCGATAGTTTTCCGATCACCAGGGTCCAGCGGCCGCCAACCTGCGCGGATCTCTTGGAGTTGGCCCTTGAGTTCCTCTGGAGCGGAACGAAGGAAGTAGCCAAGAGCGCTGGTCACCTTTGAATGGTAAACCGGATCGCCTTGAAGAAGGAACGGTCGGCATCGAGCGGCGAGGGAGTCGAGTGCCTCTTCCTCGGGCAAATCCCATGTCATAGTTGCTTTGCCTGACTGAGGCTCGAACTTGAGCGTGAAGGTACCCCGGGCCCACGCCATAAGCCTTTCTTTGTCGGCAGCGAGGGGGTGCTCCTCTACCCGACGCGCACGTACTATGAATTTTCGCAGGACTGCTCGGTGGCGGATCTCGACGGCATCCGTACCGCCGACAGCGGTCGCGTCGCCTGATGGCTCCATTCGCTCCAACCCTTACCTCCCTGACGGTGCCTGCTTGTAGGTGTCGACGCAGTGGGTCGATCGCTCGCGGACTAGATGCGGACTGCATGGCGGCGGCCCTGGAACGCCCCGGGTTCAGCAAGGGACTACTTCCCTATCGGATCGGCTCCAGGTGGCGGCGTCGCAGGAGCCGGCAGGCCGACAGGAGCAGGAAATAGGTGGCCTTCGCTGCGTTTACGAAGGCTTCGTCGTTGATGGTGAAGTTGACAAATGAGCCGCCGGGAATCTCGGCCTCCACCTTCCGCTTGCTACCGTTCATCAAGGCCCATCCGAGGCCATGCTCGTAGCCGGAGAGCAGACGCCACATCGCCTCGAACAACGGAGCGGACTCGCGCTGGCTCTTGACGAAGGTCAGCTTGGGCAACTCCTGCACAACGTTGACCTTCTGCTGGATCTCGTTCCATCGCCGGCCGAGTGCAGCAGCCTCCTCGCGGTAGGTCTTCAACGACCCATGCGTCGCGTCCCACTGCTCACGCTCCACGATCAGCTTCGCCGCCTCAGGGAAAGCCTTGAAGGCAGCGCGATGGTTACGCTGCTGGTAGTAGTCGTTGACCTCGCACCGAAGCCCTCGCGCCCGGCGCTCCCGCCCATCGTCCGGGTCGAGGATCCACGCGGCGTAGAAGGCCGTCTCGAAGGTGGGCCGCAGCAGGCTCCACGGGGCCCAAAGCGTGGCGCCATGATGCTTCAGCAACGCGAGCAGTGCCTGGTGGTTGTCCCTGGCAACACCCAGATATCGCGTCACCCCGATGTAGGTACGAGGCCCGGCGACCTGCGACTGGTCGAAGGCGCGGGCAGAGAGTACGTGGCGCCCCTCCAGAGAAAGCAAGCCGTCGACCGCCTGGAACTCCTGGTCAATGAGCTGCCAGTACAGGTGCAGGTTGCCGAGGTCCATCGTCTCGCCGGTGGGAACAGGTTCACGCACGCCAGACAGGTTAGGTGCGGCTGGCCAATCCGCCTACCGGGTTACGAAGCCCGCTCGTACCCGCAGTGCCATCCAGTCTGCCGCCGACACCCACACATGGTGGAGCGGACCAGGGCCAGGGTGACAAGGTGGAGCACCTGACCTGACGAGTCTCAATCGCGGCTGTCAAACGGTCTGTACGGTGTTGGGTCTCCCTTCGTCGGGCAGGCTGCTCCTGCCCGGGGTTCTCGGTCGGGTCAAGCCTCGTGCCAGACCTCGGGCGGTAACCTTGGCCGGCATCGTTAGGTCCGGCCGGCGGCAGCCCAGGACCAGCCGAACAAGGCAGCGCTTACGTGCGACGTCAGTCGTTGTCCGGTGCTGGGGTTCCAGCCGCTTGCCGGATGAGGTCCAGTAGTAGCTGCTGGTGCGCGGCGATGTGGGCTGAGTTGACGGTCATCCGATACCGGCCCCACCGCGCCGCGTACGACAAAACGTCAAGGCCGGAAGCGTCCAACAGAGCACTGGTTTCGTCGCTGCGTGGCAGCCGGATCTCCAAGACCGCGTGGCTCCGCCGGGGTCGCACTTGCACGAAGTTGTCGGCGATGCCGTCGCGGGCCAGACCGATGTAGTGCTTGTTGTACTTCAGCTGCATACCCGGTGCGATGGTATTGACCAGGGCCAGCACCTCGTCGGCGATCGATACGGACGCCGACGAGCTGCGTTGTACCCAGTACGACCGGTCGGTCGCCTGTCCTGGCTCGTCTTCTTCATCCGTGCCGAGCCGGGTTACGTCCAGTACGGTCGTGGCGCTCAACGTCAGCGTCCCGCCCACATTGAGGGCACGCATTTGGATGGCAACAAGCGGGATGGCCCGATTGAACAGGCTGATGACGTTCAGGAACCGGCTGGTGATGTCCTCAGCGACCAGCACGGCGACGTGCTCGTACTGCGGGTACCGGGACCGCTCGATGTCCCAGTACTCGATGGTGCGGATGATGTGCGCCTCGTCAGTGGGACCGAGCTGGATCTCCACCTCGTATCGGGTGGGCTCGTCCGGGTCTACCAGGAGCAGGTCTAGCCGGCCTGCACGCGGTTGCCGCCGTTCCGCCTGCATCAACACCAGATCACCCAACCCGAGCAGGCTCGGGTCCTCGGCGATCAAACCTTGTAGCCACTTCTCCGAGAACAGCGGGTTACCACGCAGGCTGACCGGCTTTGCCTTGCGGAACTCCACCTACGGCGCCCCTCTCCTCGTTAAGACGAAACGGCGCTGCCGAGTATGCACCACCCGCGCCCGTCCTTGCATTGACGACGGGGCCTCGCAGCGGGCTAGTCCAACGCCTGGCCGGGTCTTCCATATGGTGACCGCACCTGCCCCCTCCGCCAACGGTGGATCACCGAGCGGCGACGACGGTCGAGGAAACGCAGGGCCCACTCCGGTGACGGCAGCGCGTGTGCGGCTTGTGCACGCGGCCCGTACACCGCGACGATGGGTGCTCACGGGCAAACTGATCTTTCGGGGGACACGTGGGCGTGGCGGGCGACAAGGATTCGACCGGCGCTGCGCGCCTGAAGGACTGGGCTGATGGCCTGCGCGGACTCGCGCCGGGTATGCCGCCTACCTTCGAGTTCCAGATGATGATCCACCCGGGCTGGTGCCCGCTTCCTAGCCACCTATTGCCACACCGCCGCAGGCCCCCGACATGTGCGGCCCGCCTTCCGGAACTTGAGGCGCTGCTCGTGACACCGACCCGCTTCTCTGCCCGACGGTCTTCGTCGGCGGCTCGGCAGTCCTTCCCGGAGCGCGACATCGGCCGTGGAGGTCATCGCCCGCAGAACTGGGTTGTCCGCGTGCATACCCTAGGTGACGTGACCTCCAATTACCGTGACACAACCATCGTCAGCCGCCTACTTCGCGGGCTCGGGCGAATTGAGGAGGGCCTCAAGCTCCAGCGGTCCCGGATCCTCTCGTATAACGAGAGCGTCGCTGTGCACTACAGGGGGACCGACCACGAGCTGAGAGTCCACACCGACCCCGAGATCGATCTCGACTACTACGCTATGGAGCTGGGACGCCTAATCTCTCTCAGCGAAGAGATCGACCGGCTGTTCAACAAGCCTGCCGAGATTGCTCGGGCTCGCGCCGCCTTCCTAATGGTGGTGCCGCAGGCCAAGAACATCCGTAACGCGGTCACTCACTTCGACGATCGCCCGCGACTGGACACCGTGGTGTTTCTCGGTGGGGCCATTCGGCGCCTCCACTCAAATGGACGAGTCGAGCACCTGGTCGATGCCAGATATGAGCAGCATGATGCCGCCCTGTCCCTCGTTGGCGTCCTTGGACAGTGGCTGCGTGGTCGCCTACACGAAGCTCTCGCCGCCGACCCCGCCGCACCGCTCCAGGAACAAATCCGCAACCGGGCCGCTGACATCGGTTGAGCGAGGACCCGCCATGGTCGTGTTTGCACTCCCGTTGGAGCCATCGCCGAAGAAAGCACTCGGCACACAATGCTCGTGACCAGCGGGCGGAGAAACACCAAAGGGGCCACGCCACTACGTCGGATCCCGAGACGAAGTCTCGGGATCCGACCAACTCTCAATGTACATGGTGGACGCGCTACCCCGCGACCACCAGGCCATCGATTCTCCCTTCTCGGTAGCCATGCCGCGGGATGCCTTCCAGTATGAGATCAGAAGGCGGTCGCCCGCGCTTGCCCCGGATCACGCTCGTGACTCCGTCCGCGGGCACGAGCGCCACTTCGTTGGCCGTGGATGGTGCCGTGGGATCAGCACTCGGCGACCTTACTGTCTGGTACTCACCGAGCTTGCGAGTACACATCACTTCCGGTCCGTCTCATGCCGCAGCGGCATAAGAGTTCAGCGTAGATCGCCGAACGCAATTGTTTCCTTGATATACGAGAAGAACCTTTGAAAGCCGGCCGCGACGCGCGTGCAACGCTTGAGATTGTATGACGGCTGACTCAAGATAAAGTTCCTAATGGAGTCTGACCGGAACGCTGATGCTGCCTTTGCTCTTAGCAGATCGGGAAGCGTGGAGCCCTGATGCTCCGCCATAGCCTCAACCACGTCTAGATCGCCGAGCGTCATCAGTTCTACGGGCGCGACGCCGGCTTCTTGTAGAATGCCCCGCCTGCGAAGCTCGTCTCGGACAATTCCTGTCACTATGAAATTATTAGGAAATCCCTCGGTCAGAACAATGACGGGAAAGAATTCTCTGGCTCTCATGCCTGGCTGGCCTGCCAGTCTGGCAGGATGAGATCGCAGATGAATAATCGTTTCGGATACTTGGCTCGCCTCCGCGATTACCATCTCAACATCGCGCTCAAGGCCGGTGATAGAAGAAGCGTTCACTGTATGCCTTTGAGGTGGCGTGGTAGTGACCTCCACGACAACCCAAGCATCGCCGTAGTCGACGGCGATGTCGGCGACAGAGCTGCCCCTATAAGCCTTTTTCAAATGCCTGTCTAGATAAACGCGCTGGGCTTGAAAGCGGCCCGTGATCGTCGGCCCGAAGGAAGGTGCCGGTGGGCACCAGGTGGCGTGCGCGCTCAATCTGCACATCACTGATGTCGACGCCGGTGACGTGGTGTCCAGCGTCGGCGAGGAAGCGGGCGACCGGCACGCCACAACCGCATCCGAGGTCGAGGGCCGCTGCTGAGGCAGGTAGGCGCCGGTGTAAGCCGACGAGCCACGGAGCGTACTGACCGTCGTCGGCGTCGTCCGCCCGGTAGCGGTAGGAGAGTGCGTCGTACCCGCGTCGGACCAGGTCCCGCTCATCGTCGCTGCCCATCCGGACGACGCTACGAGTGTCGGTGCCGCTTGCCGATTCATTTATCGGCGCGGGGCCGCCGTTGAAGTCATGTCTCCCGTGACCTGGCGGTGTGGGTCATGTCAAGCATCTGGTGGACGCGATTGTCAGGCATGTCCCGTGACAGGACAGTTTCGCCCGGGAGCGGTAAGGGCCGTCACACGTTGAGAGGTGTTGGCGACGGTTGCGCAGGTGGGTCAGGGCGTCAGTCTGATTGAGAGCGATCTATCAACTCCGAAGGTGGGGTTCAAATCCCCTCAGCTCCGCCCCAGATCAAAGGCCGTCTCCCAGTGCGGGGGACGGCCTTTCGATCCTGTGCGGCAGCGGAGGCAACGCCTCCGGCGACTAGTAGTGGTTGTCGATCGGCCGGCGCGCCTCGTCGAACAGCGCGGGGCCCTCGTACCGCACCGGGGGCAGTGGCGGGGTGGCCGGCTTGACCTCCTCGAACTGTTCGGCGGACAGGGCGTACACGACCCGCCCGAGGCCGGACCGCTCGATCGCGGTCGCGCACATCGGGCAGGGTTGGCAACTGGTGAACATGGTGGTGCCGGCCGCCGTCTCCGGGGCGAGTTGCCGGGCGGCCCAGCGGGCCAGCTTCAGTTCCGGGTGGGCGGTGATGTCCGAGTCGGAAACCACGGTGTTGTGGTCCTCGGCCAGGATTGTGCCGTCCGCACCGACGAGCAGGGAGCCGAACGGGCGTTCGCCGGATGCTCCGGCCTCGTTGGCGATGTCCACGGCGCGGCGGAGAAAGGTCTCGTCGTCGGGCGTCATCTGGCCTCCTGGGATTTGTGGTACGCGGCCACGGCCGCGAGGGTCTGCCAGGCGCGTTCGGGCTGGCGGATCTCGGTCAGGTCGCCGTTGAACGGGTCGAGGACCACCGTCTCCGCGCCGAGCAGTCGGATCTGGTCGATGTCGGCGATGATCTGCTCGATGGTGCCGACACCGGCGGGCCGGTCCGGGGCGGTGACCGGTTCACGGGTCTCTTGAAGTGCCATGCGCGGCATCAACGCGGGCACCGGGCGACCCATTTCGTCGGCGATGGCCTTGAGCCGCTCGGTCGCCTCCACCAACCATCCGGGCGTGAACCGCAGCGGGTGCCACGCGTCACCGAGTCGTACGGCGCGTCGCATGCCGGCGTCGCTGTTGCCGCCGACCCAGATCGGGATCGCCTGCGTGTCGTAGTCGTCGGTGTCGCGCCAGGCGTCACGCATGGCGTTCAGGTACTCGTCGGTCAGCGCGCCACGTCGGCGGTACGGCACGCCGAGCGCCTCGAACTCCTGCCGGGCCCAGCCGACGCCGACGCCGAGGACGAGCCGGCCGCCGCTGAGCCGGTTGAGGTTCGCCGCCATCCGGGCGGTGAGCAGCGGGTGCCGGTACGGGACGATGAGCACGGTGGTGCCCAGCCGGACCCGGCGGGTCAACGCGGCCAGCCACGACAGCGTGGTGAACGGCTCGTAGAACGGCGCGGGATACTGCTCGGCCACGTCCGGGGTCACCGCGATGTGGTCGGAGACCATCAGCAGGTCGAAGCCGAGGCCCTCGACCGTCTGTGCCCACTGCCGCAGCATCTCGGGGTCGGTGCCCGGGGCGAAGTTCGGTACGTTCACGCCAATCTGCACAGGTTCGAGGCTAGTGAGCGTGGATCCGGCTTGTGAACATCCTGTTCACGGACCTTGGTGGCTCCCACCGTGGATCCACCGCTAGTTTTGGCGAATGTCCGAGGATCTTGATGCCGTCGATTGGTCGATCCTGATCGAGCTGCAGAAGGACGGCCGCGTGCCGATCACCGAGCTCAGCCGGCGGGTCAGACTGAGTGCGTCGGCCACCAGCGAACGCGTGCGGCGGCTGGAGGCGACCGGTGTGATCACGGGCTACCGCGCCGAGGTCGACCTGACCAAGGCGGGCTTCGCCGTGCTCGCGGTGGTGCGGCTGAAGTACCCCGGCAGCCGGCACGACCCGCTGCGCCGCCTGCTGGAGCAGCGGTCGGAGATTCTGGAGTGCCTGCGCACCACCGGAGACGACTGTTACGTGCTGAAGGTCGCCGCGACGTCCATGGCGCACCTCGAACTGATCGTCAACGAACTCGCCGCGTTCGGCAGCACCACCACCAACGTCGTCTACAGCGCCACCCTGCCCTATCGCGGCCCGCGCCCGACGCGGCCCACTCGCGACCCGTCAACCAATCCGGTCGTGTAACCCCCCAACACACACAGGTCAGAAGAACCGTTCAGTCGTCACGGGTATCAGGCCGCGCTGTCGCAGGGCCTGCGTCAGCTCGTGGAGGACCGACCCGACCCCTGTGGAGGGGCCGTCTCCCAACAGGACGGTCACGTCGAGGCACCAGGCGACGTCTCGACCAACCCGGCGCACGTCCCAGGCGAACTGGTGGCCGCCCTGATCCAGGTGACCGGCGACGACTGACCCCGGAGAACGTGGTGCGCCGTCGACCCTCGAGTGCCAGAGCGTCCTGAGGCTCGCCACCTGATCCTCCCGGAGATCCTTAGCGAAGAGGACGCGGTAGACGCGCCGTTCGTGGAACCCGGTGGGTGGGTGCGCGGGACCGAGCCGCAGCGGCGGAGCGGTGGCGATCGGCTGGTGGTCGCGGAAGTACGTGCGCAGGACCGCTTCGGGCGGCAACTGCCCGCCGCCGAGCTGGCGGTAGATGCGTTCGGCCGCACCGCGCGACGTGGGAACCACCCTCGCCAGCAGTTCCCGATCGGTGCGCATGCTGCGGCTGAGCGCGGCGGAACTCCACCAGCCGTCACCTGACGGCGTCCAGCCCGCGCTGTCCAGCCCCACCGTCGAGAAGTCAGCGGTCCGGTCGAACTCCTCGACGACGATTCCCTCCACCTCGGCGGCCGGATCGTCGGCGCCCGGTTTCGCGAGGATCAGGTAGTAGTCGAGCGGCAACCGCGCCTGCACGGCCGTCGTTCCGTCTGCTGCGCGAAGCGGTCCGGCAGCCATCAGCGACATCCTCCGCCTTCCGTCTGTCGGGGGACAGGGGCAACCGTAGCGAGGGAGGGCGGGTCCACAGGGCGACTAGCATCCGCGTGTCGACGTGAGGAGCCCACATGACATCCACGGCCCAGACCCGGTTCGGCCTCGTCGGCAGCGGATGGCGGGGCGAGTTCTTCCTTCGCCTGGCGCGGCTGCTGCCCGAGCGGTTCCGGGCGACCGGCGTCGTCACGCGTACCGAATCACGGGGTGCCGCGGTCGCGGCCGCGTGGGACGTGCGGACCTTCCGCACGACGGCCGACCTGCTCGCCCACGAACGGCCGGACTTCGTCATCGTGTCGGTGCCCTGGTCGGTGACGCCCGACGCGACCCGTGAGCTGGTGGCGGCCGGCGTGCCGGTGCTCGCCGAGACGCCGCCGGCGCCCGACCTGGCCGGCCTGCGGTCGCTCTGGTCGGATGTCGGGGACAGCGGCCTGGTGCAGGTCGCCGAGCAGTACCTGCTGATGCCCGGGCACGCGGCCCGCTTGGAGCTGGTCCGCGCCGGGGTGCTCGGTGAGCCGACCTCCGTGCAGATCTCCTCGACCCACCTCTACCACGCGGTTTCGCTGATCCGCGGCCTGCTCGGCGTCGGGTACGACGACGCCGAGGTCAGCGCGCGGGCCTTCGTCGCGCCGCTGGCCAACCCGCTGTCGCCTGACGGCTGGAGTGGCGACGCCACGCCGCAGCAGCTCACCACCACCCTCGCGACCATCGACTTCGGCGGCGGGCGGATGGGGCTGTACGACTTCACCGACAACCAGTGGTGGAACCCGCTGCGCGCCCGCCGTCTGGTGGTCCGGGGCTCGCTCGGCGAGTTGGTGGACGATCGCGTCGTCCGCCTGGCGGACCCGACCACGCCGGTGGAGTCGTCCCTGGTGCGCCGGCAGACCGGCATCGACCTGAACCTCGAAGGGCTCGACCTGAAGCACATCAGCTTCGACGGACGCCCGGTCTACCGGAATCCGTTCGTGGGCAGCGGAATGTCCGACGACGACATCGCCGTGGCCGACATCATGGCTCGCGCCGGCGCCTGGGCACGTGACGAGGGCCCGGCGCCGTATCCCCTGGCGGAGGCCTGCCAGGACCACCTCATCAGCCTGGCCATCGAAGAGTCGGTACGCGCCGGCCAGCCCGTCGTCACCACCAGGGAGGCCTGGGCCGACTCCTACCGCACGCCGCGATAGTGATAGCCGGCCAGCTCGCCGAAGCCGGCCCGCCGGTACAGGCGCTGAGCGGGGACGTTGTCCTGCTCCACCTGGAGATACATGGTGTCGGCGTGGTGTCCGCCAGCCCACTCGGCGAACGCGGCGAGCACACTTCGGGCGGCGCCTCTGCCCCGCGCCCGGGGCGCCGTGGCCATACCGAACAGCCCCACCCAGCCGGTGTCGACCACGGCGCGACCCACCGCCACGACGGCGCCGCCGATCATCGCGCTGGCGTAGGCGGACGGAGCGTTCACGCGCCGCAGCATGTCCCACTCGGGAGCGGACGTCCCACCGCGACCGTGCACGGCGCTCCAGACGTCGAACCATCCGCTCGTCGGCTGATCGTCCAACCGGACCCGCAGCGAGTTGGCCGGCGCGTCGCAGAGGACGCGAACCGCCGAGGCCGTCTGCAACGACATCGGGCTCTCAGCGCGGTAGCCGCGCTCCGCCAGCAGGGCGTCGAGGCCCGGGGGGCACGCGCCCGGGGTGA
Organism: Micromonospora acroterricola; assembly: GCF_003172955.1. Classification (GTDB taxonomy): domain Bacteria; phylum Actinomycetota; class Actinomycetes; order Mycobacteriales; family Micromonosporaceae; genus Micromonospora; species Micromonospora acroterricola. Next base: position 12,950 of record NZ_QGKR01000248.1, read on the forward strand.
TCTGGAACCGCGCGGTCGCGCCACGGTCGGCGTAGAACTTCTCCGCACCGGTCACCCTGCAAGCCAGGGCGGCCCGTCCGCCGTCGCCGTGTGGCAGCACCGTCTCCACCCACCAGGCGCAGCCCGGGGCGTGGCGCAGCCACCACCCGTCGCTGTGCTCGACGGTCGACGCCGGGAGAGCGCGAGCTGCCCTCTCCTGTAGGCCCCGCACCGTCTCCGGGCCGCTCTCGGCGCCCAATGCCGACACCTCCTCCGACGATCACCGAACCAGCAGGATTCTGGCGTACTCGAGGCAGCTCATCGAGATCGAGCTGTGTTCCGCTCGTGCTCGGGATCTGACTCGCCGTGGCTAGCCTGCCGGACATGACGCCACCGCCGTACGCGCCGCCGCCCTGGCCTGTCCGCCAGCGAGGTTGGGGGCCCTGGGCCGTCGCCGGCCTGTGCGTGGCGGCGTTCCTGTTGGCGGCGTCCCTGCCGTGTCTCGGCTTTCTGGTGTTGGCGTACGGCGGGCCGGACATCGACGAGCCGCGCGCCGCAGCCGACCGGTTCGTGCAGCACCTGGAGCGGGGCGAGGACGACGCCGCCCACCGCTCGATGTGTTCGGAAGTGAGGGATCGGATCAGCGTCGTGGAGTTCACCCAAGCGGTGGAGCGGCGGGGCCGGCCGGTTTCCCACGAACTCGGCAGGGCTTCATTCGGCGATGAGGCCGGCAACCGTGCTCACGTGACTGCGCGGCTGACCAGCCGCTCCGGTGCCACGACGTCGGTGAGTCTCTCCGTCACGACCGAACCCGCCTGGAGCGTGTGCGGCGCTACCGTCGACTGACGCGGTCCTGCGACCGATCGGGCGGCGCCCCCGCCGGGGACGGTGGGCGCGCCGCGTTGTCGCGGGTCAGCTGGTGAAGTCTTCCGGAACGTCCCGCGCGTCCTCCTGGACGTGCTCGCCGGCCTTGTTGCCCCGGATCTCGTCTCGCTGCGCCACCCGCTCCGCCTGCGACCGCTCGTCCTGGGTCATGTTGCCCACCTGGGCCCTGGCGGGGCCGGCCACGCGCTCAACGTTCTCGTTCGCCCTCTCCAAGCTCATGTCGTCTCCCTCTCGTCCTGGCGGGACCGGGCGATCCGCCTCTCCTGACCCGCGTCCCCGCCCTCCGTGGGGGAAAACCCGGTCCGCTCCGGAACCGGTCAGTGAGGCAGGAAACGTGCGGTCAGGGAAGGTACGGCTGCCGCGATTCCCTCGCCGCAGGTGTCACGGCTTCCAGGAGCCGGCGGTCTCGAACTCGTGCTGGTACTCCAGCACGCCGTTGGTGTCGGCCACGTCGAACACCACGCTGCCGGTTCGGGTGGTGCCGACGGTCAGGCCGTTGCCGGCCGGCATGGGTTTGCCGCAGCCGGAGAAGGCCCCGGCGATGGCGTTGGTCTCGGTGCCGTCGGCGGCGACCCACTGGAAGAACAGCGGGTTCACCGAGCCGGTGCCCTTGGTGACCCGGACCGTCACGTCCGCGATCACGTACATGCCCTCGTCCGGCTTGAGGCCGTACGACTTGCAGGGCTTGGTGGCGGTGCTGAACTTCGTCACCGTGATCTCGGTGGTGCCGCCGTTGTCGTCGATGACCAGGGTGTCCCCGGCCGGCATGTTGCGGGTGTCGTCGTCGGTCGAGGACGGGGCGGGTGCGGGGGTGACGCCCGGCGGCTGCCCGACGCCCCGGGTCACGCCCGGGGTGGGCAGCGCTTCGGTCACCTCGTTGGCGGCCCGGTTCGCGCCGATGACCACCGCCACGATGCCGCCGGCGCAGCACAGCAGGGTGAGCACGGCCGCGGTGACCGCGATGACCACCACGGTCTTCTTGGAGCTCTTCGCCGGAACGGGTGGCGGCATGGTGAGCGGATAGCCCGGACCGCCGGGTGGCGGGTAGCCGCCACCGCCCGCCGCCGGGTACGCGTCGCCGGAGAACGGCGGTTGCGGCCAGGCCTGACCGGGTGCGGTCGGATAGGGCGCGCTGGCGTAGGGCGGCTGCGGCGCGCCGGGGTACGGCGTGGGTGGCGGCGCCCACTGATCCGGTACGCCCGACAGTGGCGTGGGTGGCGGCGTCCACTGCCCCGGTACGCCCGACTGTGGTGTGGGCGGTGGAGTCCACTGGCCCGGTACGCCCGGCTGCGACACCCCGGACACCGGCACTCCGGGAACCGGCGGCCCGGACACCGGTGGCTGCGGTGCCGTCCCCTCCGCCGACCAGGGGTTCGGTGGTACGGGCGCCTGCGGGATCGTCGGGTCGGCGGCGGACTGCGGCTGCGGTGTCGCCGGGAACGGCTGCGTCGGCGGCTCCGGGTTCGGCTGCTGGGGGTCCTGCGGCCCGACGGGGGGCTGGGGGTGGGTCACCGTACTCCTTGACGCCTCGGTACGTGCGGTTCGGGAACCCGCCGACGTTACCGCGCGTCGTCGATCGCCCGGTCGCCGCGCCGGAGCCCGTCCCACGCCCGCTGGGAGGCGGGACGGATGCGCGGGGACGCACCGGACCGGCCAGCATGGACGGTCTCCGGCCGGCTCGCCCGGCGCCGCGTTGTCAGGGGAGCGCGAGCACGGCGGCGGTGCGGACCAGCCCGTCGGCGACCACGAACCGGCCGGTGACCGTGGCCGGTGGGTCGGCGACGGTGGCCGCGTCCAGCCGGGCCCGCGCGATGCGGGCGGTGAACGTGCCCGCGTCCGGGTCGAGCTCCAGCCGGGCGTCGTGGAAGTCGAGCCAGCTTCCGACGACCGGATACCAGACCTTGTAGACGGTCTCCTTGGCGCTGAACAACACGACGGGCCAGGAGACGTCGCCGGGCAGCCGGGCGCAGGTCTCCTCCTCCTCGGGCAGCAGCACGAGTCGGCGTACTCCCGCATTGATCTCGCGGTGCTGCTCGGCGTCCATGCCGACGGACCGGATGTCGGTGCTGCGCGCCGCGGCGGCGGCGCAGTAGCCGGTGGTGTGGGTGATGCTGCCGACCACTCCGGCCGGCCAGAGGGGCGCACGGTCGGCGGCGGCCGGCACGGCGGCCGCCGGCAGGCCGAGACCGGCCATGGCCCGGCGGGCACAGACGCGCCCGGCGGTGAAGTCCCGCCGACGGGTCTGTACCGCCCGCTCGCCGAGGCAGGCCTGCTCGGCGGCGAGCAGCTCCCCGGCCCAGTCGTCCGGACCGGCGACGGCTACGGCGACGGTTGCCGGCAGCAGGTCACGCATCGCCGGCTACCGGCCGGTAGGAACGGATGCGTTGCGCCGACACGGCGTCGACCGTCAACTTTCCGACTCTCACGAGGGGAGAACGTACCGGAAGGATGTAACACCGGAGGGACGCGTAGCGCTCGCCCTGATGGCATCCGGGGGGACCACCATCAACCGCTGGCCGGGCACGGCAACTGCCAGTCCGGCGGAGACCTGGAGAGGACGTGCGATGACCGATGGTGCGGAACGGCCGGGGGGCCGTGCTGACGACCACGCCCCGACGACGCCCGGCTGGAGCTGCGGCTCCTGTGGCGACGAGTGGCCGTGCGCGACGAAGCGCAGCCGGCTGCTGGCGGAGTACGGCGGTGACCGGGCGATGCTCAGCGTCTACCTGGGTTCCTGCCTCGCCGCCGCCACGGAGGATCTGCGCGCCGCCCCGGTGATGTCGCTCCAGGACCGCTTCATCGGCTGGTTGCCGCGCGGCTCGCGCTGGGTCTGGACCAGCGTCGGCGGCGTGCTGGCCGCGGTGGCCGGCGTGGTCGGCTTCGCCATGACCCGGCGGCCCCGGCGCGGCTGAGCCC
>NZ_QGKR01000175.1 GCF_003172955.1 Micromonospora acroterricola
ATCCACCGGCGGGGCGGGCCGGCCATCCTGGCCGAGTGCCGGGCGCTGCGGGCGTCGCGCTACGGCAGGGGCCTGCCCACCGGACAGGCGGTGGCGACCACCGCCGGGGAGCTGCCGGCCCGGTGGGTGATCCACACCGTCGGACCGGTCTGGTCGGCCACCGAGGACCGCTCGGCGCTGCTGCGGGACTGCTACGCCAACAGCCTCCGGGTGGCGGACGAGCTGGGCGCGGGCACCGTGGCGTTCCCGCTGATCTCCGCCGGCATCTACGGCTGGCCGATCGACGACGCGGTCCGGCAGGCCCTGTCGGTGCTCCGCGCGGCCACGCCGGCCACGGTCACCGAGGCCCGCCTGGTCCTCTTCGGGGCGGACACCCACGCCAGGGCGCGCCAGGTCCTTGACGCCGACCCCTCGGCATAGCGAAAGCCCCCGGAGAGACCCGGGGGCTCCGGTGGTGCAGCGGTCAGAAGGCGGTCTTCACCAGGTCGACGAATCCTTGCCACGCCTGGGGGTCGAACCGCAGGGTGCCGCCGTCGCGGTTCTTCGAGTCGCGCACCGCGACGACATTGGGCAGGTTGTCGGCGACCTCAACACAGTCGCCGCCGTTGGAGCTGCTTCGGGTACTGGTGCGCCATTCGGCGCCGCTCAGGTCAGCCATGACCTCGCTCCGAGAACTTCGGGGTTGTGGCGGTCAGATTTGGCTCTTTACTTTGTCAACGAACCCCTGCCACACCTGCGGGTCGAACCGCAGCGTGCCGCCATCGGGGTCCTTCGAGTCGCGCACCGCGACGACACCGGGCAGGTTGTCGGCGACCTCGACGCAGTTGCCGCCATTGGAGCTGCTGCGGGTGCTCTTGCGCCAACGGGCGCCAGTCAGGTCATCCATGCTCGCGCTTTCAGAAAGTCGATGGTTTGGCCACGCGGCAGCGCTACTGATCTCACGGTATCCCAGACCGCCCATAGGGGAGCAACGTCATTAGTGATGCGTCCGGTGGCTTGGTCGTCGAGGTAGCCGACATCCTCACCGTCAGGCGTCGCGGCCAGCACGAATGGCCCGGCCTGGCCCGGGTGCAGCCCGGCGTCCAGCGGGATCACGTGCACCATCACATTCGGCCGCTGGGCCATCGTCGCCAAGTGGTCGAGCTGCGGGCCCATGAGGTCCACGTGGCCCCGGCGCAACGCGGCTTCGTCGATGACGAAGACGGTCATCGGCGGCCTGGGCCGCTCGAAGACGGCGGCCTGCCGGCGTAGGCGCGTGTCGACGTAGCTCTCGGCGTCGGCGTTGAGCGGGCCACTTGCGATGACCGCGCGGGCATACGACTCGGTCTGGAGCAGCCCGGGAATCACCGAGGATTCGTAGCACCGTAGGGCGGCCGCCTCGCGTTCGATGTCCGTCCAGGCGCGGAACCATGCCGGCTCGCGGCGCTTCAGAGCGTCCGGCCACAACTCCTCGACGTCCTTCCCGAGAATTGCGGCGACCTGTGCCCTGTGTCGTGTCTGCGGAATTCGTCCGTGGCTCACCCACCGCGCGGCGGTCTTTGGATCGACACCCACCTGACCTGCAAGGCTTTCGGCGGTTTCTCCGGCTTGGTTCATGGCAGCCATGACGGCCCGGTTCATCCTTTGCCCGCCCTCCTTCGTCCCGAACGTCCAGAGTCCATAGTGTAACGCTGTGTATTCATCCGGCAACGGTTGGCAGCCTCGGGATAGATGGCGTGGCCGGTGGGGCGGGAGCCCGGCGGCCGCGTTCGTTGCCGGGGCCGCTCCGTGGGCGAGCACTCAGGGGCGGCCCCTCCTGACCGAGAAGGAGGGACAGCCGTGCCGGAGGAACGACCGAGCGAAGGCGCCGACGCGGGACCGCGTATGGGCGAGCCCCGTCCCGGCGCACCGCTGGGTGTCGCGGTGACCGGGGCGCTGAAGGCCGGTGACGTGATCAGGCTGACCCGTGCCGCGAGTCCGCAGTTCGTGCGCCCGTTGACCGTCCGGGTCATCCGCGAGCTGACCGACCGGCACACGTACCACGGGTGGGTCTGGGTCGAAGGGTATGAGCTGGGCCGGAACGGTATGGCGCTGGCGAGGCGCGAGCTGTTCGTGCTGCGCGAGGGCGTGCGGGTACTGCCCCCGACCCCGACGATCACCGCACAGCCGGCCACCCGCCGGCTCGGACGCACACCGGTGAGGGCGGGGGCGTGAGTCGCGGCGTACGCCCGCACCACCCCGGCGCACCGCACTGGCGTTGCACCCGGTGCGGCGCCCCATGGCCGTGCTCGCCGGCACGGCTGTCGCTGCTCTCCCGGTGGAGAGGCGACCGGGTCGGCATGCTGCTGATGCTGACGACGCTCCTCGACGAGGCGTTCGCCGACGCGGTGAAGCTCGGCCTCACACCCGACCCGGCGGCGTACGTCGAACGGTTCCTCGTCTGGGTCCGTCCCCGCGTCGACTGATGCTGATCAGGCCAGCTCGGCGAGGCACGACCACTGGGCCGCGACCGGCCGGTAGCCCAGCTTGGTGTTGATCGCCAGCATGGGCCCGTTCGCCTCGTCGTTCGAGGTGTACGCGGTCCGGACGCCGCCCGCGGCGGCCCGGTGCAGCGCCGCCGTCTTGACCAGCCGGGCCAGCCCCCGACCCCGGTACGCCGGCACGGTGCCGGTGTAGTCCGACCACATCCGGTCCCCGTCCCGCTTCACCAGGCTGAACGCGGCCAGCTCCCCGTCGACCTCGGCGGCGGTGCTCGCCGTCTTGTCCAGGCCGAGGTTGTCCCAGACGTCGTACTGCCAGCTTTCGTAGCTGACCGCGTCGACCGGCACGTCGCCGGGCTCGTCGACCGACGACGCGGCGTTGGCCTCGTACAGCCGGTGCGGGTCCAGCTCGGCGATCGGGCGCAGTCGTACGCCCGGCGGCGGCTCGGGCAGCGCGGGCAGCGCGGGCGCCGGATCCAGGTCGAGCGCGGAGTAGCGCAGCTCGCGGCTGGGCTCGAAGCCGTGCCGGCGGGCGAACGGCAACGCGTCCGGCTGCGCCCAGGTGCGGATCCGGCGGACGCCCAGCGGGGTGAGGTGGCCGGTCGCGCTGGCCAGCAGCGCGGTGCCGATGCCCCGCCGCCGGTGCTCTGGCTGGACATGCAGCAGTGAGATGTCGCCGAAGTCCGGCGTCGAGGTCCAGCCGACGCGTTGGGCGGACACCCAGCCGACCACCCGGGAGTCGACCTCGGCCACGAAGGCGGTCCACCCCTTTTCCGGCGGCGGTTCGGCAATCATCTTCCGGGTCGACTCGACCCCGCGCACCAGATACGGGTAGACCATCGCCCGCAGCGCCACCACGGCCGGGGCGTCGTCGGGCTGTGCCACACGGATCCGCATGTCAGGCCGCCATCCGTACGGCGGCGACGGCCTCGACCTCGACGAGCTGGTCGGTGTAGCCGAGCACGGCCACCCCGAGCAGGGTGCTGGGCGGGTCGTGGTCGCCGAAGAAGTCCCGAACCACCTCCCAGACCTTCACGAGATCGGCCTGCTCGGACGACGCCACGTACACCGTGGTCTTGACCACGTCGGTCAGCCGGGCGCCGGCGGCCCCGAGGGCGGTTTCCAGGTTCGCCATCACCTGCCGGGCCTGCGCCGCCTGGTCGCCCGGCGCGACGGTCCGCCCCTCCGCGTCGAGCGGGCACGCGCCGGCGGTGAAGACCAGCCGGGCGGGCGGCTCGACGGTGGCCGCGTACGCGTACTCGGCGACGTCGGAGAGGGCGGGCACGTGCAGCAGCGCGACGGGATCCGGCATGCCGGCGAGGCTAACGACGATCGGGTGCCGGGGCGACGCATTAACCGCGCCGACGCTGCGGGTGCACGTGCGGAAGAGCAGGCAGCAACTTCAGGGATATTGGTGCCTCCTGGCGTGGGGAGACACCAACATCCCTGAAGTTGTGCGGATCTTGAGGGCAGGACAGGGCAGGGCAGGGCAGGGCAGGCGCGGCGCGGCGCGGTCAGGCGGAGTCGCGCAGGATCAGCTCGGTGGGGAGCATGACCGCCGGTTCGATGGTCTCGCCGGCGGCCAGGCGGAGCAGCTGCCGGGTCATCCGCCGGCCGATCTCCACGATCGGCTGGCGGACGGTCGTCAGCGGCGGTTCGGTGTACGCGGCCGTCTCGATGTCGTCGAAGCCGACCACCGCGACGTCCTCCGGCACCCGCCGGCCGGCCTCGCGCAGCGTCCGGAGGGCGGCGTGCGCCATCAGGTCGGAGGCGGCGAAGACCGCGTCCAGGTCGGGGTGCTCGGTGAGCAGCCGATGCATCGCCGCCGACCCGGACTCCCGGGTGAAGTCCCCGATCGCGACCAGCTCGGGCATCCCGGCGGCGGCCATCGTGGCGCGGTAGCCGGTGAGCCGTTCGATCCCGGCCACCATGTCCTGCGGCCCGGCGATGGTGGCGATCCGCCGGCGACCGCTGTCGATCAGGTGCCGGACGGCCGCGGTCACCCCGCCGACGTGGTCGACGTCGACGTACGGCACGGGCACGTCGCCGAGCGGCCGGCCGCTGCACACCACCGGGATGCCGAGCCGGGCCAACGTGCCGGGCAGCGGGTCGGCGCCGTGCAGCGAGGCGAAGAGCACCCCGTCGACGTGCCGCCCGGTGGTGAACCGCTCGACCCGGTCGTGCCCCGCCGGTGAGCCGGCCAGCATCAGCACCAGTTGCTTGTCGGCCGCCTCCAGCTCCTGGCTGACCCCGCGGATGATGCCGGGAAAGACCTGGTCGTCGGAGAAGACCCGGGTGGCCGCCTCCGGCATGACCAGGGCGATCGAGTCGGTGCGCTGGGTGACCAGGCTGCGGGCGGCCAGGTTGGGCACGTACCCCAGCTCGGCCACGGCCCGGTTGACCGCCTCCCGGATCGGCTCCGCGACGGTGGTCGAGCCGTTGACCACGCGGGAGACGGTGGCCCGGGACACCCCGGCCCGCGCCGCCACCGCCTCGAGCGTCGGCCGTTGCGCCGTCGTCATCGCGACTTCCCCCCGCTCGTCACAGCCCGTTCCGGGAGATCACCTCCTGGTACCACCGGGCGCTGGCCTTCGGTGTGCGCCGCTGGGTCAGGTAGTCGACGTGCACGATCCCGAACCGCTTGCGGTAGCCCTCCGCCCACTCGAAGTTGTCCAGGAACGACCATACGAGATAGCCGCGCAGGTCCACGCCCCGGGAGATCGCCTCGTGCGCGGCCCGCAGGTGTCCGTCGAGGTAGCCGATCCGGTCGGTGTCGACCACCTGCCCCGGCCCGTCGGGCGAGTCGGCGCCCGGCTTGTCGGGGAACGCCGCGCCGTTCTCGGTGATCAGCAGCGGCACCCCGGGGTAGTCGGTGGCGATCCGCTCCAGCAGGCGGGTCAGCCCGGCCGGTTCGATCATCCATTCCATGTCGGTGAGCGGCCCCGTCGGCGGCAGGAACTGCACGGCACCCTCGGTGCCCGGGTACGCACCGCCACCACCCGCCCCGTCGGGCCGACCGGCGACGTAGCTGGGCTGGTAGTAGTTGATCCCGAGCAGGTCGATCGGGGCCGCGATCAGCTTCTCGTCGCCGTCCCGGATGAACGTCGGCTCGACCATGCGCGCCACGTGTTCGCGTACGTCGTCCGGGTAGCCGCCGGCCAGCAGCGGATCGAGGAAGATCCGGTTGTGCAGGCCGTCGATCAGGCGGACGGCGGCGGCGTCGGCCGCGCTCTGCGGGTCGGCCGGCCGCACGTCGGCCGGGTTGAGGGTGATGCCCACGCTGCGCGCGCCGGCCGACCGCAGCGCCCGCGCCGCCAGGCCGTGCCCGAGCAGCAGATGGTGTACGGCGGTGAAGGCCGCCGCCGGGTCCTGCTCGCCCGGGGCGTGCACCCCGTTGCCGTAGCCGAGGTACGCCGAGCACCAGGGCTCGTTCAGCGTGGTCCAGACGTCCACCCGGTCGCCCAGCCGGGCGTACACCGCCGTGGCGTACGTGGCGAAGTGCTCGGCGGTCTCCCGGTTGGTCCAGCCACCCCGGTCGCCCAACGTCTGCGGCAGGTCCCAGTGGTAGAGGGTGACGATCGGGTCGATCCCCCGGTCGAGCAGCGTGTCGGTGAGCCGGTCGTAGAAGTCCAGCCCGCGCGGATTGGCCGGGCCCGTGCCGTCCGGCTGGATCCGCGGCCAGGCGACCGAGAAGCGGTACGCCCGCAGCCCCAGCTCGGCCATCAGCGCCACGTCGTCTGCGTACCGGTGGTAGTGGTCGCAGGCGACGTCGCCCGTGTGGCCCTGGTAGACCTTTCCCGGTGTGCGGCTGAAGGTGTCCCAGATGGACGGGCCGCGGCCGTCGTCGCGGGCCGCACCCTCGATCTGGTACGCGGCGGTGGCCGCTCCCCAGAGGAAGTGCTCAGGAAACCGGAGTTCATTCACGCCTTGACCGCACCTTCCATGATCCCGCCGATGATCTGCCGGCCGAACAGGACGAAGACCAGCAGCAGGGGCAGCGTCGCGATGGCCGTCCCGGTGAACACCTGCGACATGTCCTGGTAGTACCCATCCGACAGCGCCCGCAGGGAGAGCTGCACGGTCGGGTTCGCCGGGTCGTTCAGCACAGCGTACGGCCACAGGAAGTCGTTCCAGGTGGTCATGAACGTGAGCAGGCCGAGCACGGCGGCGGCCGGGCGCAGCGCGGGCAGCACCACGTGCCAGAAGGTCCGGGCGGTGCCGCACCCGTCGATCCGGGCGGCCTCGATCAGCTCGTCGCTGACCGCCTGGCCGGCGTACTGCCGCATCATGAACACCCCGAACCCGGTGACCAGCGCCGGCACGATCACGGCGGGCAGCCGGTCGTTCCAGTGCAGCCGGGTCATCAGCATGTACAGCGGGATCACGCCGAGCTGGGTCGGCACCATCATGGTGGCGATGATCGCCAGCAGCAGTGCGTTGCGGCCGCGGAACCGGAGCTTGGCGAAGGCGAAGCCGGCAAGGCTGGCGAAGAACACCACGGAGACGGTCACCGTGACGGCCACGATCGTCGAGTTGATGAGGCCGGTCAGGAAGTACGCGTCGGTGTTGTCGAACAGCCGGGAGATGTTGGCGCCCAGGTTGCCGCCCGGGGTCATCGGCGGCGGCAGCTGTCCCATGGCGTCGCTGGACCGACTGGCCACCACGAACATCCACCAGATCGGGAAGATCGACATCCCGGCGGCGGCCACCAGGGCCAGATAGGTGAGCGGGCTGGCCCGCCAGAGCCGGCTCATCGGGCCGTTCCCTTCCTGGCGTCCGGTTTGCCGCCCAGCCGGCGCAGGACCAGCACGTTGACCGCCGCCACGATCGCGATGAGCGCGAAGAGCAGCCAGGCGACCGCGGAGCCGTACCCGAAGTTGTAGTGCGGCGCGAAGGCGTTCTCGAACATGTACATGGTCACTGTCTGTGATTCACGGAGCGGTCCGCCCCGGATCGGGTTGGTGCCGGAGTGGAACAGCCGAGGCTCGGTGAAGAGCTGCAACCCGCCGATGGTGGCGATGATGACGCAGAAGATGAGCGTCGGCTTGAGCAGCGGAACGGTGACCGACCAGAACTGCCGGACCCGGTTGGCGCCGTCGATCGCCGCCGCCTCGTACAGGTCGCGGGGGATGGCCTGCATCGCGGCCAGGAGGATCAGCGCGTTGTAGCCGGTCCACCGCCAGTCGACCATGGCGGAGATGGCCACCCAGGAGGCGACCCGGTCGGATTTCCACTCGATCGCGTCGACCCCGACCAGGTCGAGCAGCCAGTTGACCATGCCGAACTCGCGGCCGAAGAGCACCCCGAACACGATCGCCACGGCGGCGGTGGAGGTCACGTTCGGGACGAGCACCGCCATCCGCCAGCCGGTGCGGGCCCGCAGGCCCCGGTTGAGCAGGTTGGCCAGCCAGAGCGCGGCGAGCAGCTGCGGGACGGTGGAGATGACGAAGATGCCCAGCGTGTTGACCACGGCGTGCCAGAAGTCGCCGTCGGCGAGCAGGCGGGTGTAGTTCTCCGCGCCGACGAACGGATGGTCGGTGCCGAGCAGGTCCCAGTCGTGCAGCGAGACCCAGAACGTGTACACCAGCGGGTAGATCCCGAAGACCGCGAAGAGCAGGAAGAACGGGGCGATGTAGAGGTACGGCGAGTACCGGGTGTCGAGCCGGCTGAGCCGGCCCGACGATCGGCGGTGGTCGCCGGGTGCCGGTGCGACCGGTGGCCGGGCGTCGAGCTGGACGGTCATGCGCGAGGACTCCTTTCCGCCGTGCGGGCGGGACTCCGGCTACCGGAGCCCGCCCGCACGCTTGCTCGGGCTACTTGGCGGCGGCCTTCTTCGCGTTGGTCACCGCGTCCGTCCAGCCCTGCTCGGGGTTGCGCTGGCCGAGCTCCACGGTCCGTACGGCGTTCTCCACCTCGGTGCGGACGGCCTGGTTCTTCGGGCCCATGTAGACGGGCTTCAGGCTCTTCGCGCCGGTGCCGAAGATCGTGCCGACGGGCGCGCCGGAGAAGTACGCGTTGGTCGCGCCGGTGATCGCCGCGTCGTCCAGCGCCTGCGGCGAGGAGGGCAGCGGGCCCTTGGCCTTGAACGCACCGATCTGGCCCTTGGCGCTGGTGAGGAACTTGACCAGCTCGATCGCCTCGGCCTGGTGCTTGCTCTGCTTGGGCACGGCGAGGTGCGACCCGCCCCAGTTGCCGCCGTTGCCGGGCACCCGGGCGATGTCCCACTTGCCGTTGGCGGCCGGCCCGGCGTTGCCCTCGATGACCCCGGTCATCCAGGCCGGGCAGGCGATGGTGGCGAACTTCGACTGCTTGAAGGCGGAGACCCACTCCTCCGACCAGGAGCCGTACTTGCCGGAGAGGCCCGAGTCGACGATGTCCATCGTCGTGTCCCACGCCTGCCGTACGGCCGGGTTGCTGTCGACGACCAGGTTGCCGTTGGTGTCGTAGTAGCTGTAGCCGGTGGTGTTGCCGGCGGTCTGCAACAGGATGGTGTTGAAGGTGTTGGTCGCCGCGTCGAGGAAGGACGCTCCGGTCTTCGCCGCGACGAACCGTTCCCCGGTGGCGATGTAGTCCTGCCAGGTGGGCCAGAGCTTGGAGACCGCGTCCCGCTCGGTCGGGAGGCCGGCCTTGGCGAAGAGGTCCTTGCGGTAGCAGATGGCGATGCCGCCGACGTCGGTGCCGAGGCCGATCAGCTGCTTGCCGTCGGCGGTGAGGCCGGCGTTCCACTTCCACTCGAGGAAGTTGCCCTTGAGGTCGGCGGCGCCGTGGTCCAGCAGGTTGACGAAGTTGCCGGGGTTCGCCTTGTACTCGACCATCAGCCCCTCCTCGATGGCCACCACGTCACCGGCGCCACGGCCGGCGGCGAGCCACTGGGTGAGCTTCGGTGAGAACTCGTCGAGGTTGGTGCCTGTGCCGCGCTCGACGATCTTCACGTCGGGGTGTGCGGCCATGTATTCCTGGTACAGCTGCTCGTAGCCGAACTGGCCGAAGACGTCGACGGTCAGCGTGACCGGCCCGTCCCCGTCCGCCTCGTCGCCGCCACCGCAGCCGGCGGTGACGAGCAGGGCGGTGGCGGCGGCGAGGGCCACCGCGGCGAGGCGGCGGCGCGGGAAGACAGCCATGGGATTCGGACCCCTCTCAAGGTGGTCGATGGTGGTAGATGGCCCAGAGAGCGCTCTCACGACAGGGTGGTAGGTCGCCCTCGCGCTGTCAAGAGAGCGCTCTCTAATGCAACTTTCGCGTAGCTGGAATCCTCAGGCGACTACTGACCTTCGATGCGTGTACGACGAGAGGGCGCCACCCGTGGGGTGACGCCCTCTCGTCGTGCGGTCCCGGCCGGCCGGGCGTCGGTCAGCGGGTACGCAGGCCGTTGAGCAGGTTGCGGTCGCCGGTGACGTCCAGCGTCTCGAAACTGACCCGGCCCCAGAGCGCCAGCAGCAGGTCACTCGAGCTGCCGCTCACATGTGCCCGCGCGTGATGGTCGTCGTGGTCGAAGATCGTCGCCGTGTCGAGCAGCGCCACGCCCTGGCCGCGCAGCCGCAGATACCAGTCCTGCGCCGCGTCCGTCGCGGAGAGCTGCACCACCCCGTGCCACTCGCCCGGGTCCCGCCGACGGCCGGCGGGCAGCCAGGTGTCCAGCACCTCGCTCACCCCGTCGGCTGCCAGCTTCGCCTCGACCGGCTCACCGGCGGCGATGGCGAGCTGGGCGTCCCAGCGGTGCACCGCCGTCTCGTGCGCCATCCGGCGCGGCCAGAAGCCGGCCCTCTTCGGCTGCGGGGCCCAGTTCCACGCCGGCGCCTCCGGGTCGAGCCCGTCGAAGAGGGTCATCAGCTGGTCGTACCCCTGCTGCCAGAGCTGGAGCGGGCTCAGGCCCGGGTCGGCCTCGGCCCGGTCGGGCCGTGCCGGCACGGTCGTCCGGCCGGAGCCGGCAAACGACGAAACCCAGTGGTAGATGCCGGCGAGGTGCAGAGTGAGATCGTTGACCGTCCAGCCCGGACAGGACAGCACCGGTGTCTCCGGCGGTGCTTCGGCCACCGCCGCGGCGAAGGCCGGACCCTCCGTCCGGAGCGCTCCGATCCAGAAATCCTTGCTGCCCTGCAGTCTGCTCATCGCCATCCTCCCGGGGGTGCCGGGCCACCAGTGGGTGTCACGGCTGCCCCTCAGCCTAAGGTGAAAGACGTGTCAGATGCCTACGCCCAGCCGACAACCGAAGCCGATCGTGCCATCCCTGGTCCACTGGCCAGCTACACCACGCTGCGGATGGGCGGGCCGGCCCGGCGGATCGTGGCCGCGGACAGTTCCGACGGGATCGTGCGGGCCGTCCGGGCCGCGGACGAGCCGGTTCTGATCCTGGCGGGCGGCAGCAACGTGGTGATCGGCGACGCCGGCTTCCCCGGCACGGTCGTCCTGGTGCGCTCCCGTGGCCTGCGGGTCGTCGCCGAGGACGCCGAGTCGGTCACGGTACGGGTCGAGGCCGGCGAGCCGTGGGACGACCTCGTCGCGGCGACGGTGGCCAACGGCTGGGCCGGCGTGGAGTGCCTCTCCGGCATCCCGGGCTCGACCGGCGCCACCCCGATCCAGAACGTCGGCGCGTACGGCCAGGAGGTCGCCGAGACCATCACCGGGGTCGAGGTGTACGACCGCATCGAGGGTGTCCGGCAGTTCGTCCCCGCCGCCGACTGCGGGTTCGCGTACCGGGGCAGCATCTTCAAGTACCGGGACCGGATGGTGGTGCTCTCCGTCGACTTCCGGCTCGCCCGGTCCCCGCTCTCCGGCCCGGTGCGCTACGCCGAACTGGCCCGGGCGCTCGGTGTCGAGGTGGGCGACCGGGTGTCGCTGACCGATGCCCGCGCGGCGGTGCTGCGGCTGCGCGCCGGCAAGGGCATGGTGCTCGACCCCACCGACCCCGACACGCGCTCGGTCGGCTCCTTCTTCACCAACCCGGTGCTCGGCCGGGGGACCTACGAGCTGCTCCGGGAGCGCGCCGCCGAGCTGGGTGAGCCCCCGGCCTGGCCCGGACCCGACGACACGGTCAAGGTGAGCGCCGCCTGGCTGATCGACAAGGCCGGCTTCACGAGGGGCCACCCGGGCCCGGACGGCGTGGCGATCTCCAGCAAGCACACCCTGGCCCTGACCAACCGCACGGGCACAGCCAGCACGGAGGACCTGCTGACCCTGGCCAACGAGATCCGCGGCACGGTGCACACCCGCTTCGGCGTGACCCTCCACCCCGAACCCGTCCTGATCAACTGCACCCTCTGACCCCGGTTCAGCCGGAGCGGCCGGGGGTCGGGGGTGGCCAGGAGAGCGTCAGCTCGCCCTGGCGCCAGCGGTGCGGGCGGTCCAGGATGGGCCAGCCCGTGTCCCTCAGGTGGCTCACCGCTCGTAACCACCGCTGGCGGGGGCCGAAGGTGGCGTACGGGGCGGCGGCCCACCAGGCGTCGTTCAGCGCGCGGATCAGGTCGTGGACCGGCTCGCCCGGGACGTTGCGGTGGATCAGCGCCTTGGGCAGCCGCTCGGCCAGCTCGGCGGGGCTGTCCAGGGTGGTGAGCTTCGCGGCCAGGGTCAGCGTCCGGGGGCCGTCGGCGTCGATCAGCAGCCAGGCGGCGAGCCGCCCCAGCTCGTCGCAGGTGCCCTCGACGAGCACCCCGCCGGGGGCGAGCGCGCTGGTCATCGTCCGCCAGGCGGCCGGCACCTCCCGCTCGTCGTACTGGCGCAGCACGTTGAACGCGCGGACCAACACCGGCCGGAGCCCCGCCAGCTCGAATCCACCCCGGGCGAAGGTCAGGCCGGGCGGGTCGGCGGCCGGCGCCGCAGCCGCCACCCGGGCCGGGTCGATCTCCAGCCCGACCAGCCGTACGTCCGGACGGACCCCGGCGGCCAACCGGGCCCGCAGCTCCACCGCCGTCACCGGGGTGGCGCCGTAGCCGAGGTCGACCACCAGGGGGTCGGCCGCCGCCCGCAGCCGGTCGGCGCAGGTGGCGACGATCCAGTTGTCCACGCGGCGGAGCCGGTTCGGGTTGGTCGTCCCGCGGGTGACGACCCCGAGCGGCCGACGCCGGGCCGCACCGCTCATCCCGACCTCCCGCCCCGGCTCACTCCTCGCGCCCTACTGCCCGACCCGGTGCACCTTGTGCTGGGCGGCCTGTGCCCGCGGACGCACCACGAGCCGGTCGACGTTGACGTGCTCCGGGCGGGTGGCGCACCAGGCGATGCAGTCCGCGACATCCTCGGCGACCAGCGGCCCGGGCACACCGGCGTAGACGGCGGCGGCCCGGTCGGCGTCACCGTCGAAGCGGACCAGCCCGAACTCGTCCGTCTTCACCATGCCCGGGTCGATCTCGATCACCCGCAGGGGCCGGCCGCACAGCTCCAGCCGGAGCGTGCCGGCGATGGCGGTCTGCGCGTGCTTCGCCGCGGTGTAGCCGCCACCGCCCTCGTACACGGTCAGGCCGGCGGTGGAGGAGACGACCACGATGGTGCCGGCGCCGGACGCCTCCAGCGCCGGCAGCAGCGCCTGGGTCGCCCGCAGCGTGCCGAGAACATTGACGTCGTACATCCACTGCCAGTCAGCGACCGAACCCGACTCCACCGGGTCCAGCCCGCGCGCGCCGCCGGCGTTGTTGACGAGCAGGGTGACCGGCCCGGGCGCCCGCGCGGCGGCCTCGGCCAGTCCGGCCACGGACTCGTCCGAGGTGACGTCACAGGTCACCGCGGTGGCCTGCCCGCCGGCGGCGACGATCTGGGCGACCAGGTCGTCGAGCCGGTCAGCGCGGCGGGCGGCGGCGAGCACGTGGAAACCCTCGGCGGCGAGTCGGCGGGCGGTGGCCGCGCCGATTCCGCTGGAGGCTCCGGTCACGATGGCGACAGAGGTCATCCCGTCATTGTCACCCCGACTAACCGGCCCGGTCCGGGCGGGCGTGGCGGCCGCCCTCGCTGGGCAGGAGTGTGGGCGGCGATGAGGTCCGTCACCCCGGGGGGCCGCGCCGGAGAATTTCCGTAGGCCGATGGGGAAGATGACATCCGGCGTACAGGTTGACCGAGAAGCGCCGGTCGTGCGAGACGGCATTAACCGTGACAAGAGGAGCGGACGTGGCGGAACTGCACACCGGCGTTGGTCGTCAGCGAGGTTCCCAACCGTGGCCCCGGCCCCGCCGGATCGCCACCCTGTCGGTGCACACGTCCCCCCTGCACCAGCCCGGCACAGGCGACGCCGGCGGGATGAACGTCTACATCCTGGAGGTCGCCCGGCGGCTCGCCGAGGCCAACGTCGAGGTGGAGATCTTCACCCGGGCCACGTCCGGTGACCTTCCCCCGGTGGTGGAGATGGCACCGGGCGTGCAGGTCCGGCACATCACCTCCGGCCCGCTGGAAGGCCTGACCAAGGAGGAGCTGCCCGGTCAGCTCTGCGCCTTCACCGCCGGGGTGCTGCGCGCCGAGGCGTCCCGCCCGCCCGGGCACTACGACCTGATCCACTCCCACTACTGGCTCTCCGGCCAGGTCGGCTGGCTGGCCAAGGAGCGCTGGGGAGTGCCGCTGGTGCACACCGCGCACACCCTGGCGAAGGTCAAGAACGCCCAGCTCGCGGCCGGCGACCGGCCGGAACCCAAGGCCCGCGTGATCGGCGAGGAGCAGGTGGTCGCCGAGGCGGACCGGTTGGTCGCCAACACCCGGGTGGAGGCCCGCGATCTCGTCGAGCGGTACGACGCCGATCCCACCCGGGTCGCCGTCGTCCAGCCCGGCGTCGACCTGGACCGGTTCCGGCCCGCGCCGGGCGACCGGTCCGCGGTGGCCCGCGCCGCCCGCCGCCGGCTGGGGCTGCCGGTCGACGGGTACGTGGTGGCCTTCGTCGGCCGGATCCAGCCACTCAAGGCCCCCGACGTGCTGATCCGCGCGGTCGCCGCGCTGCGGGACCGCGACCCGGCGCTCGCCGACCAGGTGACCGTGGCGATCTGCGGCGGGCCCAGCGGCAGCGGGCTCGATCGGCCGACCGCGCTGATCGAGCTGGCCGCCACGCTCGGGGTCACCGACCGCGTGCGCTTCCTGCCACCGCGGACCGGGGACGACCTGACGGCCCTGTACCGGGCGGCCGACCTGGTCGCGGTGCCGTCACACAACGAATCCTTCGGGCTGGTCGCCCTGGAGGCGCAGGCCTGCGGTACGCCGGTGCTGGCCGCCGCCGTCGGCGGGCTGGTCACCGCCGTGCGGGACCAGGTGAGCGGGGTGCTGATCGACGGCCACGACCCGGCGGAGTGGGCCCTCGCGCTGGCCCGCCTGCTGCCGGACCAGGCCCGGCGGGCGGCGCTGGCCCGAGGCGCCGAGCAGCACGCCCGGCACTTCTCCTGGGATCGCACGGTCGCCGGCCTCCTTGCCGTGTACGGCGAGGCGACCGCCGCGCACCGCGCCCGCCTCGTCGCCGACCTCGCGGGCGACCCGGCGCTCTCCTGCTCCTGGTGAGCGGGGGCGCAGGGCGCCACCCGGTGCTCCGGCGGGGTCGGTCGTAGAGTGGGTCCGGTGAGCCCCAAGAGCGATCTTGCGACCCTGATCGAGTCGGTCTGTGCCGAGCGGGAGCTGGCCTGGGAGTCGACGGGTCCGGGCTCGTACGCGGTGACCCTGCCGGGCACCCACAAGCTCAAGACGGTCTGCAACCTGATCGTCGGCGAGCACGCGCTGCGGGTCGAGGCGTTCGTGATGTGCCAGCCGGACGAGCGGCGTGAGGAGCTGTGGGCCTGGCTGTTGCAGCGCAACGCCCGGATGTACGGCGTCTCCTTCTCCACCGACGCCGTCGGCGACGTGTACCTGACCGGCCGCGTCAACCCCGCCGGTGTGGACGCCGACGAGCTGGACCGGCTGCTCGGGGCTGTGCTCACGTACGCCGACGAGTCCTTCGACACCATGCTGGAGATCGGCTTCGGCAGCTCCATCCGGCGCGAGTACGAGTGGCGGGTCAAGCGTGGCGAGTCGACCGCCAACCTGGCCGCCTTCTCTCACCTCTTCGAGCCCTCCGGCTCCGGCCCCGACCCGGCCTGACCGCCCGGTCGTGAACCCGCCCGGCCGCCCGGCCCTGACCTGGCTGACCTTTGGTGGTTCGGACCGCTCCTGACGGGTATGCCGCACCGCGCGGTGCGGCACAGGGACCCCCGCGCGCCGAGGACGGAGTGTCGAGGAGCGTGAGCGTCCCATGGCTCAGCGGAACAGCTCAGGTCGCGGCGGGACTGCGACCACCCAGAAACGACAGAGCGGCAACCAGACGCCGAACACCCCGGAGATCTCCGAGGCGGCGATCTCCCAGATGCGGGTGGACGACATTCGCGGGCAGCTACGCAAACGGGGAGTCTCCGGAATCTCCGCGCTGCGCAAGCCCGACCTGGTGAAGCAGCTGGTGCGCTCGATGCGGGCCGAGCGCGGCGGCGCCGGCCGGCGCAGCACCGGTCCGGCCGGCCGGGCCACCGGCACGAGAGCGTCCGCGGGTCGGGCCGGCGCCACGAAGAAGTCGGCGACCCGGGCGGCGCCGAGCCGCGCGAAGGCCGCACCAGCGAACAAGAGCGCCCCCGCGAAGCGGGCCGCGGCCAAGAAGACGACCGCCGCGAAGAAGACGACCGCGGCGAAGAAGACGACCGCCGCCAAGAAGACGACCGCGGCCAAGACGACCGCCCCGCGGAAGACGGCGGCCAGGAAGACGACCGCCCCGCGGAAGACGGCGGCGAAGAAGACGACCGCCGCCAGGAAGACGACCGCTGCCAGGAAGACGACACCGGCGGCGAGGTCCACGGCCGCCCGCACGTCGACGACGGCCCGGACGGCGCCCGCGCGGAAGGCGCCGGCCAAGAAGGCCTCGGCGCGGCCGTCGGCGAAGCGGGCGGCGCCCGCCAAGCGCGCTGCGGCGACCCCGTCGACCGGCGGCGGTACGGCGGCTGGCGGGATCCGGACCGGGCGGGGCACCGGGCGGTCGGCTCGCAGCTCGCAGGTGATCTCGTCGGTCACGGATCGGCCGGAGCGCCCGGGGCGAAGCCTGATCACCGCGAACCACGAGGTGATCCAGCGCTGGGCAGGGGAGCGCGGGGCGAAACCGGCGACCATCGCCGGCACCGAGCGGGAGGGC
>NZ_QGKR01000276.1 GCF_003172955.1 Micromonospora acroterricola
CGAAGACGTCGGCCCGGGTGTCGATCACCGCTCCCGGGTCGTCCTGCTCGGGTGCCATGTAGCCGGGGGTACCCGCCCGGGCGGTCAGCCCCGAGGCGGCGGCGAGCGCCTTGGCCAGGCCCAGATCGGCGATCAGCACCCGTTCCGCGCCGGGGTCCCCGCTGGCGGCGGAGTGGAACAGGATGTTGCCCGGGGTGAGGTCGCGGTGCACGACGCCGTTGCGGTGCAGCACCGCGACGCCGGCGCAGATCTCGCCGAGCAGGCGCAGCCCGGCCGGCCCGGGGATCGGACCGGCCGTCAGGCGGTCCCGCAGGCTCCCCCGGTCCGCCCAGGCCAGCACCGCGTACGGTCGGCCGTCGGGCAGCTCGCCGACGGCGTGCACCCGGACCAGCCGCTCGTGCTCCAACCGGCGCAGCAACCGGAACTCGTCGCCGAAGCGTTCCCGGACCCGCAGGTCGTGGCTCCAGTTCTCGGCCAGCACCTTGATCGCCACGTGCGTGTCGAGCGCCCGGTCGTAGCCCAACCAGACCGTCGCGAAGGAGCCGACGCCCAGCAGCCGCTCGATGGCGTAGGGCCCGATCAGCAGCGGAGCCGTCACCGCGTCACCCCCGGCCAGCGCCGTCGGATGGCATTCCACGTCACAGTAGACCGGCCGACCGACCCGGCGGCAGACCCGCGTCGCCCCACCGCGGGTCCACGAGCAGGGCGTCGCGCCGGGTCCGAAACCCGACGAACCACGGGCACCGCCGCGGTGACTAACAGGGCAGGAGACCAACCACCCAGGGAGCAGACATGAACCGTCCCTCGATCCTCGTCACCAGCGCCGCGCTGGCGCTCAGCACGCTCGTCCCGGTCACCGTCGCCGCTCCGGCCGCGGCGGCGCCCCTGACCGGCGCCACGTCCGGCCCGGCGCACCCCGGGCGGCTCGCCGACTCGCCGGGCGTCGAGCCCGAGGGCGGGCACCGCCACCCGCGGGTGCTCAGCGTCCGCGGCGCCGGGGCGTACCGGATCGGCGCCAGCCTGGCGGCGCTCACCGCCGCCGGGCGCATCGACTGGGTCGCGCCGGGCTGCGCCGGGGTGGTGCACGCCGGCGCGACCGGCTCGTGGGCCGGCGTGATCCTGCTGGCCTTCCGGGACGGGCGACTGGTGGAGGTCGGTACGGCCACCGCGCCGCCCCGGTCCCCCGCCGGAGCCACGGTCGGCATGTCCTTCGCCGAACTGGAGGAGATCTACGGCCGGCGGGGCTCGCTGATCCGCACCGACGCCGGGGACGCCGAGGCGTACCTGGTGCGCGTCGGGTCACGGGTGGAGCTGTTCACCGGGCACCCGATCCGCCCCGGCGTGGGCTACTTCCAGGTCGGGCCGGCGGACTTCGTCGAGCGGAACTTCCGACAGGGCACGTCCTGCTGATTCGCACGTGGTGCGGGGCGTCCGGTGTGCACCGGACGCCCCGCACCGCGTCCGGCCCACGCACAGCGATATACGCTGGCACAATGTTATCGACCTAGACAACAGTGTGTGCCACACAGTATGGTGTGACACATGGTTAGCGAGGACGTTCTACGGACGCACCTACAGGAGTTGCGTCGAGGCACCATCGTGGTGGCCAGCCTGGTCGCGCTGCGCCGACCGGACTACGGCTACGCACTGTTGCAACGGCTCACCGGCCACGGCTTCCCGGTGGACGCCAACACGCTCTACCCGCTGCTGCGCCGCCTGGAGGACCAGGGGCTGTTGACCAGCGAGTGGAACACCGAGGAGAGCCGACCGCGCAAGTTCTACCGGACCAGCGACGAGGGCGAGTCGATGCTGGCCCGGCTCCTCGACGACCTCGCCGCCGTGCAGACCTCCATCACCGGGCTCATCCAAGGAGTGGACCGATGAACACCCTCACCGACCGCTACCTCGCCGCCACCCTGCGCTCGGTCCCCCCGCAGCGCCGCGACGAGATCGCCACCGAGCTGCGCGCCTCGATCGAGGACATGATCGAGGACCGGGCCGACGGCCAGGACGGCACCACCGCCGAGCGGGAGGTGCTCACCGAGCTGGGCAACCCGGATCTGCTGGCCGCCCGGTACGCCGACCGCCGGCTCCAGCTCATCGGCCCGACCTACTACCTGGTCTGGCTGCGGCTGCTGAAGCTGCTCCTCAGCTTCATCCCGGCGATCGTCGGCACGGTGGTCGCGATCATCGACGTGGCGGACGGTAACGGCTTCGGGGCCATCGGCACCGGCATCGTCATCGCCCTCCATGTGACCGTTCATATCGCCTTCTGGCTCACCCTGGTGTTCGCCCTCATCGAGCGCTCCCAACCCACCATGGACCTGCCCGACTGGACCGTCGACCAGCTGCCCGACGCTCCCGTGCACCGGGACATCTCGCTCGCCGACACCATCGCGTCGGTGGTCATGTTGGCGCTGACCATCGGATACCTGCCCTTCCAGCACTACCAGTCCTGGGTGCGCGCCACCAACGGCGACAACATTCCGATCCTCGATCCGGCGCTCTGGTCCTTCTGGCTGCCGGCGCTGATCGCCGTGCTGCTGGCCAGCGCGGTGTTCGAGATCGTCAAGTACCGGATCGGGCGCTGGAGCTGGACCCTGTTCACCGTGAAGGCGCTGCTCAACCTGGCGTTCGCGCTGCCGGTGGTGTGGTTGGCACTCACCGACCGGCTGCTCAACCCGGCCCTGGCCGAGCGGCTGAGCTGGCTGGCGGAGGCGGACAACCGCAACCTCCTCGGGGCCGCCATCGCGGTGGGCGCGGCCGTGGTGATGGTGTGGGACCTGATCGACACCGCGATGAAGACCCGCCGACAGACGGCATGAGAGGCACCCGACCAGGCGGCCCGGCGCGTACCCCCGCGTCGGGCCGCCGCCCGTCGACGTGCCGCGTCGCCGACGTGCCGCCCGGCGGCCGGCCGGGGCGGCCGGCGTGGCATCGTTCCAGGATGACCGTGGCACAGCGTGATGAATGGCGCCGCCCGGGCCCGACGCCGGAGCAGCGCCGGATCGATCTCTGGGCCGCGCTCGTGGTGACCCTGCTGGCGCTGGTCAGCCTGACGCTGGCCCGCAGCACCGGGTCGTTCCTGCTGAGCCCCCCGCCGTCCGGGCCGGAGCAGCTGCTCTGGACCGTCGCCGTGACCCTGCCGCTGGTGTGGCGGCGGCGCTGGCCGGCCGCCACCCTGCTGGTCGTGGCGACGGCGTTCATCGCCGCGCAGGCACGGTCGGCCCCGGAGACCCAGCTCTCCTCGTGGGCGCTGTTCAGCGCCATCTACACCGTCGGCGCCTGGGGGCGGGACCGTCGGCTGGCCCGCCGGCTACGGGTCGGCGTGATCGCCGCCATGTTCGCCTGGCTGGGCATCTACTACGCGGTGAGCATCGGCCACATCCCGGCCGATGCCTTCGCCGACGCGGCCGGGCCGGTGCCGCCGGTGCTCGCCGCGATGGTCACCGGCGTACTGATCAACGGGCTGGCCTTCGGCTTCGCGTACTTCTTCGGGGAGACCTCGTGGATTGCCGCGCGGCGCGAGCACGAGCTGCGCGCCCAGGCCGAGGAGCTGCGCCGGTCGCAGGCCGAGGCCCGGGAGCGGGCGGTGCTCGGCGAACGGGTGCGGATCGCGCGGGAGCTGCACGACGTGGTGGCCCACCACGTGTCGGTGATGGGCGTGCAGGCGTCCGCCTGCCGTCGGGTGTTCGACCGCGACCCCGGCAAGGCCCGAACGGCGCTGGCCGCCATCGAGCAGAGCGCCCGCACGGCCGTCGACGAGCTGCGCCGGATGCTGGGGGTGCTGCGCGCGCCGGGCGGCGACGCCGAGGCGCCGCCGCCGGCCACCGGGACGGTCGACCGGATCGACGAGCTGGTCGAGCGGGCCAGCGCCGCCGGGCTCACGGCCACCATCGGCGTGTACGGCGACCCGGTCCCGCTGTCCGCGTCGGTCTCCCAGACGGCGTACCGGGTGGTGCAGGAGGCCGTCACCAACACCCTGAAGCACGCCGGGGCCGACCTGCTGGACGTGCGGATCCGCTATCTGGCACGGGAGGTGGAGCTCGACGTGAGCGACGACGGACGCGCCACCGGCCGGCCCTGCACCGAGGGGCTGGGCCTGATCGGCATGCGGGAGCGGGTCGCCGCGCAGGACGGCGTCCTGGAGGCCGGCCCGCGCCCCGGCGGCGGCTGGCGGGTCCGCGCCCGGCTGCCCCTTCCCGCCCCCGCGGCGACGCCGCACGAGGCTGCGCCGGCCGGCGCCGGGCGGTCGTCGTGACCGCCCCGACGGGCGACCCCACGACGCCGGGCGCGGACGGGCCGATCCGCGTGCTGCTCGCCGACGACCAGCACCTCGTCCGCACCGGCTTCCGGGTCATCCTCGAGGTGGAGGACGACATCGCCGTGGTCGGCGAGGCCGCGGACGGCGCGCGCGCCGTCACGATGGCACGGGCCACCCAGCCGGATGTGGTGCTGATGGACGTGGAGATGCCCGGGATGGACGGGCTGGAGGCCACCCGGCGGATCACCGGCGACGGGCCCGGCGGGCCGGCGGTGCTGATCCTCACCACCTTCGACCGCGACGACTACCTGTTCGCCGCGCTACGGGCCGGTGCCAGCGGTTTCCTGCTCAAGAACGGCACCCCGGAGGAGCTGGTCGAGGCGATCCGGGTGCTGGCCAGGGGCGACGGCCTGCTCGCCCCGGAGATCACCCGACGGGTGATCTCCACCTTCGCCCGCCCCGGCGACCCGACCGGCGCCGCCCGCAGCGGGCCGGACGCCGTCGCCGCGCTGAGCGAGCTGACCCCGCGCGAACGGGAGGTGCTGGTGCTGCTCGCCTCCGGGTCGAGCAACTCGGAGATCGCCACGACCATGCACCTGGGCGAGGCGACCGTGAAGACACACGTGAGCCGCGTCCTGGCCAAGCTGGGCCTGCGCGACCGGGTGCAGGCGGTCGTCTTCGCGTACGAGAACGGGGTGGTTCGCCCCGGCGGCTGACCGGCATCCGTCGCGAGGTGGACCCGCCGGCTCACCCGGCGGGCGGACGGCGGGGCACCGTATCCGATCTAGCGTGGGTCCGTGACCAGAACGCTCCGCCTGGATGGCGTCGACCGCAGCTTCGGCGACCGGCAGGTGCTCAAGAACGTGTCCTTCGAGGTGGCCGCCGGCCGGATGACCGGCTTCGTGGGCGCCAACGGCGCCGGCAAGACCACCACCATGCGGATCATCCTCGGCGTGCTCGCCCCCGACGCCGGCGAGGTCAGCTGGGGCGGCGCGACCCTGACCCGCCAGGACCGGCAACGGTTCGGCTACATGCCCGAGGAACGCGGCCTCTACCCCAAGATGTCGGTACGGGAGCAGGTGACCTACCTGGGCCGGTTGCACGGCCTGGACGCCCCCGCCGCCCGGCGCGCCACCGACGCCCTGCTGGAACGGGTCGGGCTCGGCGAGCGCGGCGACGACCTGCTGGAGACGCTGTCGCTGGGCAACCAGCAGCGTGCCCAGATCGCGGCCGCGCTGGTGCACGACCCGGAGGTGCTGGTGCTCGACGAGCCGTTCTCCGGCCTCGACCCGCTCGCGGTGGACACGGTCGTCGCCGTGCTGCGGGAACGCGCCGCCTCCGGTGTGCCGGTGCTCTTCTCCAGCCACCAGCTCGACGTCGTCGAGCGGCTCTGCGACGACCTGGTGATCATCGGTGACGGGGTGATCCGGGCCGCCGGCAGCCGGCAGCGGCTGCGCGACTCGTACACCGTGCCCCGCTTCGAGCTGGTCGTGGCGACCGACGCCGGGTGGGTGCGCGACGAGCCCGGGGTGACGCTTGTCGAGCTGGACGGCGCACGGGCGGTGTTCGACCTGCCGGCCGGCGCCGACGAACAGCCGGTGCTGCACGCGGCCCTCGCCCGGGGCCCGGTCCGCGCCTTCCGCCCGGTCAGCCCCTCGCTCACCGAGATCTTCCGAGAGGTCACCCAGTGAACGTCACCCAGGCCACCCGGCTGGTCGCCGCCCGCGAGATCCGGGTCAAGCTCCGCGACCGCACCTTCCTGTTCGGCACGCTCTTCTTCCTGCTGATCGCCGCGGCCGGCACCATCCTGCCGCCGTTGCTCTCCGGCGGGCCGGAGAGCGTCGCGGTCACCGAGGCGGCCGCCGGTCCGCTGCGGGCCGCCGGCCTCGACGTGCGCGTGGTGCCCGACGACCGTGCCGCCGAGCAGGCCGTCCGCGACGGCGACGTGGACGCGGCCGTGGTCTCCGGTCCGGCGGTGCTCGCCCTGGACGAGGCCCCCGACGACGTGGTCCGGGCGCTGAGCACCGCCCCGCCGGTGCGGCTCCTGGACCCGGACGCGGTCGACCCGGTGGTGGCGTTCCTGGTGCCGTTCGTCTTCGCGTTCGTCTTCTTCATCACCTCGCAGACCTTCGGCCTGCAGATCGCGCAGAGCGTCACCGAGGAGAAGCAGACCCGGATCGTGGAGATCCTGGTCGCGGCCGTACCGGTGCGGGCGCTGCTCGCCGGCAAGGTGATAGCCGGCGGCATCCTGGCGCTCGGGCAGATCGCGCTGATCGCCGTCGTGGCCGTCGCCGGTATGCAGATCGGGGACAGCGGCGGCCTGCTCACCCTGCTCGCCCCGGCGATCGGCTGGTTCGTGCCGTTCTTCCTGCTCGGCTTCGTGCTGCTGGCCGCGATGTGGGCGGCGGCGGGCGCGCTGGTCAACCGGCAGGAGGACATCGCGGGTGTGTCGACGCCGGTGCAGCTCGCCGTCATGCTGCCGTTCTTCGCGGTGATCTTCCTCAACGACAACGCCTCCGCCATGCGGGCGCTGTCCTACCTGCCGTTCTCGTCGCCCACGGCCATGCCGCTGCGGCTCTTCACCGGCGACGCGGCGGGCTGGGAACCCTTCGTCTCGCTGGCGATCCTGCTGGTCACCGCCGGCGCCTTCGTGGTCGCCGGCGCCCGGATCTACGAGGGGTCGCTGCTGCGGACCAACGGCCGGACCTCCGTGCGCGCCGCCTGGCGCGAGCGGGAGAGCATCGGCTGACGGAGACCGGGTCCGCGTGGGCGCCGGTGTCCGGTCAGGACACCGGCGCCCGTACGGCACCGGCCCGAACGCCTGTTCGGCGGCTGCGAACAGGCGAGGTGGCGGTCCAGCGGCCCTGCGCCGAACCGTGCGACGGCAGCACGGACCAGGTGTTCCTGGTCGATGCGCTGCCCGCACGCTGACCGCGCACGCGACGTTCGTCCTCAGCGGGCGGGCGGCACCTGGTCCCACCCGACCGGCAGCCGGGGCGCCTTCCAGGCCGGGTCGGGCTGCCACCGCGCCCAGGCCGGGTCCCACCAACGCCGCCCCGCGTCGAGCAGCCCCGCGATCCGGTCACCCTCGCCGCGGATGGCGTCCGCCATGCCGGGGTAGCGCCCCTCGACGAGGCGCTGGGCGAACATCTCCACGTCCTTCCAGACGTACCGGTCGGCGTCCGCGCCCCACCAGAGGTCCAGCTCGTGGTCCAGCGTGTCCACCCCGACCGGGGTACGCCGCAGCGGATCCTGGAGGTTGAAGTACCAGCCGGCGAAGGCGCGCTCCGGCCCCGTCCAGAACACGTCGACCGAGTGCGCCTCGCCGGGTCGGTGCAGCATCAGCTTGCCGTGCCCCTGCCAGGCGCGGTACCCGGCGGCCTCCCACGGGTGCCGTCCGCACGGGAACGTGCCGCTGTCCGGGAATCCGAACTCGGCTCCCGGCGGGAGGTAGAGGGCGAGCAGGTCCGGCGAGTCCTCGACGCAGATCGTCGGGCAGCCGAACCAGACCTCACCGAGCAGGATCTCGCGCCGGACGACCACGTCGCCCGGCGCGAATCGTCGCGTCGTCACTCCCACGGGACCCGGACCCTCCTCGGGTCAGGCGTCGACCGCGGCCATCACGTCGTCGCTGACGTCGAAGTTCGCGTAGACGTTCTGCACGTCGTCGCAGTCCTCCAGCACGTCGATCAGCTTGAAGATCTTGCGCGCGCCCTCCTCGTCCAGCGGGATGTTCATGCTGGGGATGAGGGACGACTCGGCCGACTCGTACTCGATGCCGGCGTCCTGCAGTGCGGTGCGGACCGCGATCAGGTCGGTCGGCTCGGACACCACCTCGTACGCCTCGCCCAGGTCGTTGACCTCTTCGGCGCCGGCGTCGAGGACGGCCATCATCACGTCGTCCTCGCTGGTGCCCTCCTTGGGGACGATCACCACGCCCTTGCGGGAGAACATGTACGACACGGAGCCGGCGTCGGCGAGCGAGCCGCCGTTGCGGGTCAGCGCGGTGCGCACCTCGGTCGCCGCGCGGTTGCGGTTGTCGGTGAGGCACTCGATCAGCATCGCCACGCCGTTCGGGCCGTAGCCCTCGTACATGATGGTCTGCCAGTCGGCGCCGCCAGCCTCCAGGCCGGAGCCGCGCTTGACCGCGCGGTCGATGTTGTCGTTCGGCACCGAGCTCTTCTTCGCCTTCTGGATGGCGTCGTAGAGCGTCGGGTTACCGGAGGGGTCGCCGCCGCCGGTCCGCGCGGCCACCTCGACGTTCTTGATCAGCTTGGCGAACATCTTGCCGCGCTTGGCGTCGATGACGGCCTTCTTGTGCTTGGTCGTCGCCCACTTTGAGTGGCCGGACATCTCCTACCTCCGTCTGTCATTCCACGCCTGCGTCGACTGCCGCACCGATTCCGCGCCGCATCCGGCGATCCGGCGGCCGGTCGGCCCTGCGGGAGATGCCGCACCGGGCGACGGCCCTGCCGAACCGCGGCAATCTTACCGAGGTCACACCCGGGCGTGTCACACCCGGCACCCGCTCGGGGTGCCGCCGGGGTGCCCGGGCCACCCAGAGGACAACCACCGGGGGCCGGAAAACATGCCCCGCCGCGCTGACAGGAGGCCTCAGGCGGCCCGCACCAGCTCCACGAAGTACGCGTGCACGCGCAGGTCACCGGTCAGCTCGGGGTGGAACGAGGTGGCCAGCAGGTTGCCCTGCCGGACGGCCACGATCCGGTCGGCGGCCGGGCCGCCGGTCACCCTCCCGATCACCTCGACGCCGTCACCGACCCGCTCGACCCACGGCGCGCGGATGAACACCGCGTGGAACGGCTCGCCCGGGACCCCGCTGATCTCCACGGGCGCCTCGAACGAGTCGACCTGCCGGCCGAACGCGTTGCGCCGTACCGTCATCTCGATGCCGGCGAAGCCACGCTGGTCGGGCCGCCCGTCCAGCACCTCGGTGGCCAACATGATCATGCCAGCGCAGGAGCCGTAGACCGGCATGCCGCCGGCGATCCGCTTGTCGATCGGCTCGCGCATCTCGAAGATGTCGGCGAGCTTGCTGATGGTGGTGGACTCGCCGCCGGGGATGACCAGCCCGTCCACCGCGTCCAGCTCCGCCGGACGGCGGACCGGGCGGGCGTCCGCGCCCGCCGCGGCCAGGGCCGTCACGTGCTCGCGGACATCCCCCTGGAGCGCGAGCACACCAATGGTTGGCCCGGTCATGCCCACCGATCCTCCCGTCGTTCGCGACTGCGGGGCTCGCAAAAGCGGCTCACTCCTCGCACTCACCGATCCCTCCGTCGTTCGCGACTGCGGGGCTCGCAAAAGCGGCTCACTCCTCGCACTCACCAGCCGCGGTCGGCCAGCCGGTGCGGCTGCGGGATCTCGTCGACGTTGATGCCGACCATCGCCTCGCCGAGACCGCGGGAGACCTTGGCCAGCACGTCCGGGTCGTCGTGGAAGGTGGTGGCCTTGACGATCGCGGCGGCCCGCTGAGCCGGGTTGCCCGCCTTGAAGATGCCGGAGCCGACGAACACGCCCTCCGCGCCGAGCTGCATCATCATCGCGGCGTCGGCGGGGGTGGCGATCCCGCCGGCGGTGAACAGCACCACCGGCAGCTTGCCGCTCTCCGCGACCTCCTTGACCAGCTCGTACGGGGCCTGCAGCTCCTTGGCCGCGACGTACAGCTCGTCGGCCGGCAGCGAGGAGAGCCGGCCGATCTCCTGGCGGATCTTCCGCATGTGGGTGGTGGCGTTGGAGACGTCACCGGTGCCGGCCTCGCCCTTGGAGCGGATCATGGCCGCGCCCTCGGTGATCCGGCGCAGCGCCTCGCCCAGGTTGGTGGCCCCGCAGACGAAGGGGACCGTGAACGCCCACTTGTCGATGTGGTTGGCGTAGTCGGCCGGCGTCAGCACCTCGGACTCGTCGACGTAGTCCACGCCCAGCGACTGGAGGATCCGCGCCTCCACGAAGTGCCCGATGCGCGCCTTCGCCATCACCGGGATGGAGACCGCCTCGATGATTCCGTCGATCATGTCGGGGTCGCTCATCCGCGACACCCCGCCCTGGGCGCGGATGTCGGCGGGCACCCGCTCCAGCGCCATGACCGCGACGGCGCCGGCGTCCTCAGCGATCTTGGCCTGCTCGGCGTTGACCACATCCATGATCACGCCACCCTTCAGCATCTCAGCCATGCCGCGCTTGACGCGGGCGGTGCCGACGACGGGGGTGGAACCGGTGGTCGGGGCGCTGTTCTCGGGCACGGGTCATCGCTCCTCGGACGTGCTCTGGGGGGTGGCAGCGAAAATGCTACGCAGGACCCAACGCCGCTTCGACAGCCAATCAGACCCCCGGTGGCCTGCGCTGTGGCTCTGCTCACCGGCCCGGGCGACCCGGTCGATCAGGTGGCGGGGACGTCCGCGGGCACCGTCAGGGTCGGGTCGTCGATGTCGAAGTAGCGCGGCCACTCGCGGCCCCGCCCCATCCGCAACAACCGCACCAGTGGCCGGCCGCGGGCCGACCGGGCGTCACGGACGAGGTCGGTGTGCACCTGCCGGGACAGCGCGAGCCGGCGACTGGCCGCGATGACCGCCCCACAGTCCGGGTCGGCCGGGTCCAGCTGCACCGTGCGCAACTGCCGCGTCAGATCGTTCTCCGCCGCCTCACGCTCCTCCGGGGGCGCGTCCAGGGCCATCCGGGCCGCCGCGTACAACTCGACGCCGAAGCGCCGCTCGGCGAGCACGGCGGCGGCCGCCGCCCGGCGCAGCAGGTGGGCGTCGAGGGCTCGGGCCGCGAGATCCGCCCGGCTGTGCAGCCGCTCGACCCGGCCGGCGGTCCAGATGAGGTACGCCGCGACCAGCCCCACGACCAGGCTCGCGGCCACCACCCACCACATGTGCGGCATCGTAGTGCTGCTCCGTTTCCGTCCGTCCCGGCGCGGCCGTGCCGGTCACTTCGGCCACTGTCCGCACCATCCGTCACACCGGCTCAGCCCAGCCCCACCCATTCCTGGTCGATGACCCGCCCATCGGTCGCCTCGATCGCCGCTGCGTATACCTCCAGAACACGGCGGGCAACCACCGGCCAGTCGAAATTCGTCACCACCTGATCGCCACAGGCGCTCAGAGCGGCCCGGCCGGCCGGGTCGTCCAGCAGGTCGGCCAGCGCGTCGCGCAGCCCCGCCGCGTCGCCGGTCGGGAAGAGCCGGCCGGCCCGCCCGCCGTCGAGCACCCGCCGGAAGGCGTCCAGGTCACTCGCGACCACCGTGGTGCCGGCCGCCAACGCCTCGGTGAGGATCATGCCGAACGACTCGCCGCCGGTGTTCGGCGCCACGTACAGGTGCACACTCCGCAGCATCCGTGCCTTGTCCGGCTCGGAGACCAGGCCGAGGAAGGTCACCCGCTCGCGCAACGCGGCCGGGAACCGGTCGTACAGGTCGTCGGGGTCCCCCGGCCCGGCGACCAGCAGCCGCAGGTCGGGACGGGTTGCCGCCAGCTCCACGAAGGCGTCCCGCAGCACCGGGAACCCCTTGCGCGCCTCCGTGAACCGGCCCAGGAAGCCCAGCGTGCCGCCCGTACCCGGGGTGCACTCCCCCGGCCAGCCCGGCAACGGCTCGGCGTCGGCGAACTTGGCGACCGCCACCCCGTTGGGGATCTCCACCGCGCCGCCGTCCATGTGCTCGACCTGCACCTTGCGGGCCAGCGCGCTCACCGCGATCCGGGCGGTGATCCGCTCCAGCACGATCTGGAGCACACCCTGCGCGGCGGCCAGCACCCGCGAGCGGGTCATCGCGGTGTGGAAGGTGGCCACCACCGGGCCCCGGGCCGAGAGCACGGCCAGCAGCGACAGGCTCAGCGTGAGCGGCTCGTGCACGTGCAGCACGTCGAAGTCGCCGTTGGTGATCCAGCGGCGGACCCGGGCTGTGGAGACCGGGCCGAACGCGATCCGGGCCACCGAGCCGTTGTACGGCAGCGGCACGGCCCGGCCGGCGGAGACCACGTACTCGGGCAGCGGGGAGTCCTCGTCGGCCGGTGCGAGCACGCTGACCTGGTGGCCGAGCGTGATCAGCGCCTCGGCGAGGTCCATGACGTGGTTCTGCACCCCGCCGGGCACGTCGAAGGAGTACGGGCACACGATGCCGATCCGCATGCGTCAGCGCCCCTCGTCCGAGACTGTGGGGCTCCGCCTCACCGTGCACCCACCCCCTCAGGCCTGACCGGCGGCCGGCGAGGGCAGCGCCGCGCCCGTCCCCCGCTGGTCCAGCCACATCCGCTGCAACATGTGCCAGTCTTCCGGATGCCGGGCGATACCCGCCGCCAGACCGTCGGCGATCAGCTGCGTCAGCGACCGGACCCGCTGGTCCAGCGGCCCCGACTCGGGCCCGGGCATCGGCAGCGGGCCGGCGAGCGAGGCGCACGCCGCGTCCGGTTCGTACCACAGTGACGCCACGTAGAGCGGCGCTCCGGTGTGCAACGCGAGCAGGGCCGGCCCGGCCGGCATCCGGGTCTTCCCGCCGAAGAAGTCGACCTCCACCCCGCGGGCGGAGAGATCCCGGTCGGCCAGCAGCGGCACCACCGCGCCGGCGCGTACCCGGTCCAGCAGCACGTCGAACGCCGGTCGCGGCCCACCGTGGGTGGGCAGGATCTCCATGCCCAGACCCTCCCGGAAGGCCACGAACCGCTCGTAGACGCCCTCCGGCTTGAGCCGCTCCATGACCGTGGTGATCGGCCAACCGGTGGCCGCCACCCAGGCGCCCGCGGCGTCCCAGTTGCCGGCGTGCGGCAGCGCCACCACCGCGCCCCGACCGGCGGCGACGTCGGCGGCGAGCAGCTCGGCGCCGTCCAGCCGGAAACCGGAGAGGATCTGCGCCCTGCTCAGCGCGGGCAGCCGGAACGCCTCCATCCAGTACCGGGCGTACGAGCGCAGACCACGCTTCACCAGCTCGTCCAGCTCCGCCTCGGGCAGCTCCGGGCCGACCACCCGGCGCAGGTTCGCGCGCAGTCGGGCCGTACCCCCGCCGCCGCGGCGGTGCGCGCGGTCCGCGCCCGCCTGGAACGCCGCGGCCACCACCGGCCGGGGAAGCGCACGCAGCACCCGCCAGCCGGCGACGTAACCCAACTCGGTGAGGTTCACGCGGCCCGGCCGCCGGTCGTGCCGGGCCGGGTCGCCGGCGCGCCGCCCGGGCGCCGCCGCGATGTCGGGCGCGCTCCGCTCACGCCTGGCCGTCCGGCTGGAGCTGTTGGGCCTGGCGGTAGACGTGCGCCATCCGCTGCCCCACCGTGAAGATCGACACTGCGGCGAGCAGCCAGAGCGCGATCTCCAGCGCCCGCTCGACGCCGACGCCGGTGAGGATTCCCCCGACCCCGACGATCAGCAGTCGCTCGGTGCGCTCGGCGATGCCCACGTTGCAGGTCATGCCCAGCCCCTCGGCGCGGGCCTTCACGTACGAGACCAGCGCGCCGGCGGCCAGGCAGAGCAGCGCGGCGGCCACCCCGGAGTGGTCGCCCTGCGTGGCCAGCCAGTACGCGACCGCGCCGAACACGGCGCTGTCGGCGACCCGGTCCATGCTCGAGTCGAGGAACGCGCCGAACCGGGTGGAGCCACCGCTCATCCGGGCCATCGTTCCGTCGAGCAGGTCGGTGAGCGCGAACACGGTCACGATCAACGCGCCCGCGACCAGATGGCCGCGGGCACCGAAGCCGAGCGCACCGATGAGCACACCGACGGTGCCCGCGACGGTGACGGCATTGGGAGTGACGCCCGCGCGGAGCAGGGCACGTGCGATCGGCTCGACGACGCGGGTCATCCCCGCGCGGGCCGACACTTGGAAGATCTTCGCCATGGCGGTCCCCACGATAACGGTCCGCCCAGCTCCGGCGATACCGCCGGTCCGTCGACCCGCCCACGGGCAGGCTTGTGCCTGTCCGGCAACGGGTGTGAGATCGAGCCGGGAGGTGAGCCAGCTCACGTGCCCGCCCGTCCCGTTCCCGCTGTGCAGCAGACCACCGGAGGATATCGCCGCGCACTCGCCCCGGGCCGCTTCCCGTCGCGCGGCGGTCGCCACCAACCACCGGCTGAGGGAGGTGCGCCCCATGGCGCAGAAGAGTCAGGAGAAGGGTCCCGCCGGCGGCACGCCGGTGGTGACCGAACCCGACAGGGTTCGCAACGTGGTGCTCGTCGGGCACTCCGGGGCGGGCAAGACAACGCTGGTCGAGGCGCTGCTCGCCGCGACCGGCACGATCAGCCGGGCCGGCAACGTGGTGGACGGCACCACGGTCGGCGACCACGACCCGGCGGCCGTCCGGCAGCAACGCTCGGTGAGCTTGTCCTGCGCGCCCCTGCTGCACAACGGCATCAAGGTCAACCTCCTGGACACCCCCGGGTACGCCGACTTCGTCGGCGAGCTGCGCGCCGGGCTGCGGGCCGCCGACGCCGCGCTCTTCGTCGTCTCCGCGGCGGGCGGGATGGACGCCGCCACCGTGGCGCTCTGGGAGGAGTGCGCGGCCGTCGACATGCCGCGCGCGGTCGCGGTGGCCCGGCTCGACCAGCCGCGCGCCGACTACGACGAGGCCGTGGCGCTCTGCCAGCGGGTCTTCGGCGACAACGTGATGCCGCTGTACCTGCCGATGCTCGGTGACGACGGCATCTCCACCGTCGGCCTGCTCGGCCTGATCACCCGCCGGGTCTTCGACTACACCGCCGGGCTCCCCGCCGACGTTCGCGAGCCGGACCCGGAGCACCTGCCGGCGATCGCCGAGTCCCGCAACGAGCTGATCGAGGGGGTCATCGCCGAGAGCGAGGACGAGACCCTGATGGACCGCTACCTCGAGGGCGAGGAGATCGGCACCGAGGTGCTCATCGAGGACCTGGAGAAGGCGGTCGCCCGAGGTCACTTCTACCCGGTCGTGCCGGTCTGCGCGGAGACCGGGGTCGGGCTGGACGCGCTGCTGGAGGTGCTGACCGCCGCGTTCCCGTCGCCGCTGGAACACGAGCTGCCGCCGGTCGCCGGCGTGGACGGCTCGCCGCGCCCGCCGCTGACCTGCGACCCGGCCGGGCCACTGGTCGCCGAGGTCGTCAAGACCACCGTCGACCGGCACGTCGGGCGGGTCTCGCTGGTCCGGGTCTTCTCCGGCACGCTGCGCCCCGACCAGACCGTGCACGTCTCCGGGCACGGCATGGCCGAACGCGGGCACCCCGACCACGACGCCGACGAGCGGGTCGGGCACGTCTACACCCCGCTGGGGGCCACCCTGCGCGAGGTGCAGCTCTGCGTGGCCGGCGACATCTGCGCGATCACCAAGTCGGGCAGCGCGGAGACCGGCGACACCATCTCGGCCAAGGACGACCCGCTGCTGATCGCGCCGTGGGAGATGCCGGAACCGCTGCTCCCGGTGGCGATCGTCGCCCGGAGCCGGGCCGACGAGGACGCGCTGGCCCGCAACCTGGCCCGGCTCGTCGCCGGCGACCCCACCCTGCGGCTGGAACGCAACCCGGAGACCCACCAGCTGGTGCTCTGGTGCATGGGCGAGGCGCACGCCGACGTGGTGCTGGACCGGCTGCGCGCCGGCGGCGTGGAGCTGGACACCGAGCCGGTCCGGGTGTCGCTGCGCGAGACGCTGACCGTCCCCGCGAGGGGACACGGCCGCCACGTCAAGCAGTCCGGCGGCCACGGCCAGTACGCGGTCTGCGACATCGAGGTCGAGCCACTGCCCCGGGGCAGCGGCTTCGAGTTCGTCGACCGGATCGTCGGCGGCGCGGTGCCACACAACTACATCCCGTCCGTCGAGAAGGGCGTCCGTGCCCAGCTGGAGCGCGGCCTGATCACCGGCCACCCGGTGGTGGACCTGCGGGTGACCCTGGTCGACGGCAAGGCGCACAGCGTCGACTCCTCCGACGCGGCCTTCCAGACCGCGGGCGCGCTGGCGCTGCGGGACGCCGCCGAGCGCGGCCAGCCGGCGTTGTTGGAGCCGATCGACGAGGTGACCATCCGGGTGCCGGACGGCTCGGTCGGCGCGGTGATGGGCGACCTGTCCGGCCGGCGCGGCCGCGTGCTCGGCACCGAGCCGGACCCGGACGCCGAGGGCCGCACCCTGGTCCGCGCCGAGGTGCCGGCCACCGAGCTGCTCCGCTACGCGGCCGAGCTGCGCTCGATGACCGCCGGCACCGGCACCTTCCGGCGCCACTTCGTCCGCCACGACCCCATGCCCACCCACCTGGCCGACCAGGCCCGCAAGGAACAGGCCCCCTGACCTCAGGGGTGGGT
>NZ_QGKR01000278.1 GCF_003172955.1 Micromonospora acroterricola
GGCCGGCGCCCGCGGCGGCGGTCCGGCCGGTGTCGGCAGCGGCCGTCCGGCCGCGGCTGCTGGCCGCCTCGGCCGCCAACTCGGGCGTGGCCGCGCCCATCCGCCGGCGCAGCGTGGACAGCGCCCGGGACGCCTGGCTCTTCACCGTGCCCGGGGAGATGTCCAGCATCGCGGCGGTCTGCGCCTCCGACATGTCCTCGTAGTAGCGCAGCACCAGCACCGCCCGCTGCCGGCTGGGCAGCTCCCGCAGGTGCCGCCAGAGCAGGTCGCGGTCCAGTTGCTGCTCGATCTCGTCGACACCTGCTCGCTCGGGCAGCACCTCGGTGGGGCGCTCACCGTGCCAGCGCCGCCGCCACCAACTCGTCGACGTATTGACCATCACGCGTCGGGCGTACGGCTCGACGGCCTCGATGCCACCGAGCCGCTTCCACGCGAGGTAGGTCTTGGTCAGGGCCGTCTGGAGCAGGTCCTCGGCCGTGGCCCAGTCCCCGGCGAGCAGATAGGCGGTACGCAGCAGGGCGGCGGAGCGGGCCGCGACGAACTCGCGAAACTCCTCCTCCAGAGGGTCCCTGCTCGCCACCGCCCACCTCCGCACCCCAGCCGTTCTGGCAGAGTGCCACGTCAGAGGCGCTCCGGTCCATGACGAAAGGTGCGCACCTGCTCCGATGTTCGGACGAAAACCTTCACGCCCCGTCGTCGGCCTTGGCCTCGTCGGCCTCCTTGCCCAGCCGGGCCTCGACCGCCTGCGGCTCGTACATCTCTTCGACCACTCGCAGGTAGAGCTCGTTCGGGTTGGGCAGGTTCTTGATCTCGCGTAGCGCCTGCTCCTGGCCGGCGGACTCCAGCACGAAGGTGCCGTAGTTGAGCGCTCGGCCGGTGGGCGTCTGCTCGTACTTCATGTCGGTGACCCGGACCAGCGGCATCATGGCGACCCGGCGGGTGATGATGCCGTTGACCACCATGACCCGCTTGTTGGTCAGGATGAACCGGTCGTACCACCAGTCGGCGACCTTCCACGCGACCCAGCCCATCACCGCGAACCAGAGCAGCACGGCGATGGTGGTCAGGGCGCCCACGTTCTGCCCGGCGAGGAAGCCGGACAGGTAGCCGAGCACGAAGGTCGCCGCGACGCCGATCAACAGCGGGGTGGTCAGGTGGATCCAGTGCCGCTTCCACTCGCCCCGGTAGCGCTCGGTGGGGAAGAGGTAGCGGGCGACCAGCGAGCTGGGCTCGTCCTCCAGAGGCAGCACCCGGCGGGGCGCCGAGCCGGTCGCGTCGGCGCGCAGCCCGGCCAGCTCGTCCTCGGAGATCTGCGGTGGCTGGTAGCCAGCCTCCGGATCACGGATCCAGGCCCGACCGGAGCGACCCTCGCCGGCGTAACCGGGCCCGTCGCCGTAGCCGACGTCGTCCGATAGGGACGGACCGTCGGACAGGCCGGGCCCGGCGCCGTAGCCGGGGCCGTCATCGGGACCGATCCGCGGGATCGGCTCCGTGTCGCGCTCGCGGCGCTCCCGGTCGGGGTCGTCCGGGTCGAAGGGTGGACCGGAGGGGCTGCCCATCGACGGTTAGGCGACGAGGCTGGTGAAGAAGTCGCCGAACCCCTGGGCGATGTCGACGATCCCGCCGCCGAGCGACTTGAACACATCCGCCGCCGAGTTTGGCCGGTAGGCGACGAAGAAGATCAAGAATGCGATTCCGGCCCAGGTGAGGACCTTCTTGACCATGGCGGGCCATCCTCTCGCGCGGCGCCGGGTCCCATTACCGCAGCGGCACCCAGAGTATCAGTGTGGTGTCGTACAGTGAATATCTGCGTCCGTTCTCCGTCAATCCAGGAGGCTTGTCAAGCCTTCCCGGACAGGTACGGGGACGGTGCGCCGTACACGAGCTCGGGCGGAGTCCACTCGGTCAGGTCGTGCAGCACGACTTCTTCCGCGAGCAGGTGACCCGCACTCGCCGGCCAGGCTATCGCATGCAGCCACATTCCCCGAGCCTCGCCGGCGTACGCGCTTCGATCCGTCGGTGAATTCACCACCCACAGTGGAGTGGGGTGCCCGCCGACCCGGATCCTGGCCTGCCCGACGTGCTCGGGATGCCCTGGCCCGGGGTCTGCCAACGCGTCGGCCAACTCCGGTCCCGGGTCCGGGCCGGCCAGGCCGGCCAGCCGGGTGCCCAGGCCGACGCCCGGCTCCTCGGCCACGAAGACCAGGTCCGCCGGGCCGCCACCGAGCGGCGCGGGGCCCGCGCAGGCCACCGCGGTGGCCCGCACCCCGGTCCGGTCGTCCCCGGCGTACGCCACGCCGGTGAGCGTCCAGCCGGGAGGCAACGGCCACGGGCACCACAGCGGTGTGCCCGGCGGGTGGCCGGTCGCGGTGATCCGGTCCACCACGCTCGCCACGATGTCGGCTCCGATGTGTTCGGGCACGTGCAGTGGTGGCACCGGGCCGCACTGCAGGCACCTCGACTCGGTGTGCATCAGATCCGGCGCCCGTACCGGGCCCCCGCATCTCGGACAACTCACCGCGACACTCACATCCCCACCGTCGCCCCGGAGCGTCGGCACGTCAAGCCGGTCCGTCCGATTCGGCACCGGGGCGTGAGTCAGCCCGGCGGCGGGCCGGCGTGGGTACGGATCCAGGCATGCATGGCGATGCCGCTGGCCACACCCGCGTTGATCGACCGTGTGGAGCCGTACTGGGCGATGGAGTAGAGCTGCTCGCAGGCCGCGCGGGCCGGTTCGGAGAGCCCCGGGCCCTCCTGGCCGAACAGCAGCACGCAGTCGCGCGGCAGGGTGCCGGTCTCCAGCGGGCGTGAGCCGGGCAGGTTGTCGATGCCGAACACCGGCAACCGCCGCCCGGCCGCCCAGTCGACGAACTCCTCGATCGTCTCGTGGTGACGCACATGCTGGTAGCGGTCGGTCACCATCGCGCCGCGCCTGTTCCATCGTCGCCGTCCGACGATGTGCACCTCGGCGGCGAGGAACGCGTTCGCGTTGCGGACCACCGTGCCGATGTTGAAGTCGTGCTGCCAGTTCTCGATGGCGACGTGGAAGCCGTGCCGGCGCCGGTCCAGGTCGGCGACGATCGCCTCGTGCCGCCAGTAGCGGTAACGGTCGACGACGTTGCGCCGGTCCCCCTCGGCCAGCAACTGCGGGTCGTAGCGCGGGTCGTCCGGCGGGCTCCCCGGCCAGGGGCCCACGCCCACCTCAAGCTGGTCGTCGGTCACGGTCATCAGAGGGTACGGGCACAGCGGGCGCCCGCCGCCGACGGCCTGCCGGTTCAGCCGAGCCCGAGCGCGCCACCGAGCCGATCCAGGAACCGCCGGTCGGCCGGGCTGGCGGGCTGGCCGGGTGGAGGCTCGCCGGGGGCGGGCGCCACCCGGCAGACCCGGGCCGCGACCGACTGCACCCACTGGCGGTACGCGGCCGAGTCGGCGGGGTCGGCGCGCCGGTGCAGGACCCGGACCGCCGCGCGGCAGGCGGCCAGCAGGTCCACCAGATCGGTGAGTTGCTCGGTGGAGGGCTGGTTGCCGTCGTGGCGGGCGTAGATCGCGGCGACCACCGCGCGGACCAGATCGCTGTCGAAGGCCCGGCCGGCGGCCACCGCGTCGAGGCCGGCCAGGCCCGCCATGACCCCCCGGGGCGGGCGGCCGAGGCCTGGGGCGGCGGCGGCCACGAGGACCCGACCGGGCAGGCTGGTGAGCAGGTCCCACTCGGCGACGGAGTAGACGGCGGTGGTCAAGGGTGCGGCACGGCGACCGGCAGAGGGCGGCTCTCCGGCGACGGAGTGGCTCATCGGAACCTCCGGCGCCAGCATATGCCCCGAAACGGGAATAGGGCCCCTTCCCCATCAGAACGTCAGGTGGGAAAGGAGCCCCGGACCGGCGGCGGGGTCGACCCACCGCGGTGTTTCAGCGCGGCGTGGGGAAGCTGGGCCGCTCCGGGTCCACACCCTCGGGGACGTTGCTGGCCGCGTACTCCCGCTTGGGGACCATGACCTTGCGGCGGAAGACGCAGACCATGGTGCCGTCCTGGTTGTAACCGCGGGTCTCCACGGACACCACACCCCGGTCGGGCTTGGAGCCGGACTCCCGCTTGTCCAGCACGGTGGTCTCGCCGTAGATGGTGTCGCCGTGG
Source organism: Micromonospora acroterricola (assembly GCF_003172955.1). GTDB lineage: Bacteria > Actinomycetota > Actinomycetes > Mycobacteriales > Micromonosporaceae > Micromonospora > Micromonospora acroterricola. The sequence continues at coordinate 4,133 of NZ_QGKR01000278.1, forward strand.
AAGGTGGGGGCCACGTGCCGCAGCGACTCGACCTCCAAGTTGGCGATCGCCTTGCCGCTGACGTCGGGCACCGACATGCCGAGCAGGAGCGAGTAGATGTAGTTGCCCACCACGACGTTGCGCTTGAACTGGCTGGCCGTCTCGGCGTAGTGCGCGTCCATGTGCAGCGGGTGGTGGTTCATGGTGAGCAGGCAGAAGAGGTGGTCGTCGTACTCGGTGACGGTCTTGCCCGGCCAGTGCCGGTAGACCGCGCCGACCTCGAACTCCTCGTAGTAGCGGCCGAACTGCATCCTGGTCCCCTTCGACGGGCGGCGATGGAGTTCGGCACAGCATGCCTTACCGGTGGTTAAGGCGACCCGCAGGGCGCGACCTCGGCGGAAATGTCACACCGGTCACTCACTGGGGGGAGACGCAATGAGCGGCGGGGCCCTCCCCGGCACCCGCCGCCCACGCTCTGATGCGGAGAATTCTGCCCTACGCCAACGTAGGTTCAACAGAGACCGGCGTCACATTTATTCTTTTGTAACACTACTGTGCGTGATGGAACACGAGTTGATCAGCGATCTCCGCAGGCCCGATACCTCCTTGTCAAGGGACAAGTTACCGATTCGTAGCGCTCGATCGCGTCGATCTCCCTGGAAACGCTCCCATCACGCCAGGTCACGCAAGTGCGTCATGCACTTGCGTTCCGCAGATCGGGACGCACAGACGTGAGTCGATGACCCTCGGTACTCGTGGGCAGCCCGCAGCACGTTTCGTGCCCGACCGCCCGGGAATTCGATACGGTCAGCCCTGGTTCTACGGGACGTAGACAAACCGCGGTGATCGGAGAGTGCAATGGCAACCGTTGAGCTGACCTCGACGAACTTCGACGAGGTGACCGGCAACGACGGCATCGTCCTGGTCGACTTCTGGGCCGACTGGTGTGGTCCGTGCAAGCGGTTCGCCCCGGTCTACGAGCGCTCCTCGGAGAAGCACCAGAACATCGTCTTCGGCAAGGTCGACACCGAGGCGCAGCAGGAGCTGGGCGCCAAGTTCGACATCCGGTCGATCCCGACGATCATGGCGATCCGCGACGGCGTCATCGTCTTCGCCCAGCCGGGCGCCCTCCCCGAGTCCGCGCTCGAGAACCTGATCGAGCAGGTCGAGGCGCTGGACATGGACGACGTCCGCAAGCAGCTGGCCGAGCACAACCACTGAGCCGTCCCCGCGACGGCACGCGAGGCCGGGCCCGGTCGGGCCCGGCCTTCGTCGTATCCGGGCCCCCGCGTGGGACGCCCGCCGTCACCGACCTGGGCAGCCGGAACTGACCGTCGGAGGGACCCGACGCGGCCGGTACATCCCGTATCGTCACGACCCGATGGAGAACTTGACCACCCGCGGGCGCGCCACCCGGCTGGGCGCGACCGCACTCGGCCTCGTCCTGCTGCTGATCGGCACCTTCTGGGGCAGCGACGACGACTTCCCGTTCGGCCCGTTCCGGATGTACTCCACGTCCAACCCGCCGAACGCCCCCGCCCCGGACACCCGCGTGGAGGGGGTGAACAGCACCGGCGCCGTGATCGACCTCGACCAGGACGCGACCGGCATCCGCCGCGCAGAGATCGAGGGTCAGCAGCAGCGGTACGCCGCCGACCCGGCGCTGCTCGCCGAGGTCGCCGACGCGTACGCCGAACGCCACCCCGACGCCGCCGCGCTGGTCGAGGTCCGCATCGTCATCCGCTGGCACGGCATCCGTGCCGGCCGGCCGACCGGCCGGCACACCGACGAGACCGTCGTCCGCTGGCAGGCGTCCCGATGATCCGCTGGCTGACCGAGGCGGTGCCGCGGGGCCGGGTGGCCGCGTTCCGCACGCTGATCTACCTGTTCGTCGCCGCCGACCTGGTGGTCTTCACGCCCTGGGTGCGGACGAGGGCCAGCGTGCCCGGCGAGCTGTACCACCCGCTCCTGGTCGGCCGGGTGCTCCCGCTGCCCACGCCCACCCCGACGCTGGTCGCGGTGATCTTCTGGGCGCTGCTGCTGCTCGCCCTGCTCGCCGCGACCGGACGGGCGCCCCGCCTGCTCGGCTGGGCGGTCTGCGGGCTGTACCTCGAGTGGATGATCATCGCGATGAGCTACGGAAAGGTCGACCACGACCGGTTCGGGCTGCTCGTCGCGCTGGCCGTACTGCCCACCGCCGGTCGGGCCCGCCACGGCGACACCACCCGCACCGAGGCTGGCGGCTGGGCGCTGCGGGTCACCCAGATCGCGGTGATCTGCACCTACTTCCTGGCCGCCTGGGCCAAACTGCGCTTCGGCGGGCTGGACTGGCTGACCGGCTCGGTGCTGGCGCGGGCCATCATCCGGCGCGGCACCGACCTGGCGGACCTGATCGCCCAGGTGCCGTACCTGTTGATCGTCGCCCAGTTCGGCATCGTGGCCTTCGAACTGTTGAGCCCGGTGGTCTTCCTGCTGCCGGCCCGCTGGCGACTGGCCATGGTCGGCTTCTTCTACTCGTTCCACGTGGTCACCGTCGCGACCATCACCATCTCGTTCGCCCCGCACCTGGCGGCGATGACCAGCTTCCTGCCGCTGGAGCGGGTACGCCCCCTGGTCTGGGCCCGCCGGCTCATCGGCCGCGGCCCTTCCGAGGCGGCGACGACGGACGCCCCGGAACCGCGCCCGGCCGACGTCGATCCGGTGCCGGCCGACCAGGACCCGGTGGCAGACGGCGCGGAGCGGACGCTCGACGATCAGGCGCCGGTGGTCGGGCGGCCAGCCGGCCCGTAGAGCCGCTCCCGGGCCTCCTGCGGCAGGGAGCAGGCCGCCGTGCCGCCGGGAAGCCGGTGCCGGTTGCGCGCCACCCAGCGGTACAACGGCCAGGCCGCAACGCGCACCGGAGGAATCCGCAGGCCGGCGCCGGCGACCCGCCAGAGCGGACCACTCGCGGCGAGCAGCTTCGCGATGGCGTCCGGACCGGCCGCGCGCGAGCCGTCCGCGCCGACCCACTGCACGGCCTCCTCGCACTCGGCCACGGTGAGGCCGAGCGCGTCCAGGTCGGCGAACTGCCAGGGCACCACCCGGGCGGCGGTGGGGATGCGGCGCTCGATGAACTCCGCACAGCTCGTGCAGAACGCGCAGTCCCCGTCGTAGACGAAGGTCGACGTCTCCATGGCGTCCATCCTCCCCTCTCCGACCATACGAACGCCCACCGGTGTACGGCGGGTCACTTGCGCTTGCCTCGTACACGTGTTCGAATGATGGCCATGCGCTGGGACAACCTCACCGCTCCCCCGGTAGAGGGAGACCCCGAGCGGGCAGCGCCAGCGACGCCACCCCTGCCGCTGGCGCTGCCCGGCGCCATCGCCCGCACCTTCGACACTCCCGAGTTCGCCGGGATGACCTTCTACGAGGTGCAGGCCAAGTCCATCCTCAACCGGGTGCCCGGGCAGTCCCGCGTCCCGTTCGAGTGGACGATCAACCCGTACCGAGGCTGTTCTCATGCCTGTGTCTACTGCCTGGGCGCGGACACCCCGATCCTGATGGCGGACGGTCGCACGAAGCCGATCAGCGAACTGGAGCCGGGTGACCGCATCTACGGGACCGAGCGACGGGGCGCCTACCGCCGATACGTGATCACCACCGTCCTCGACAAGTGGTCCACGGTGAAGCCGGCCTACCGGGTCACCCTGGAGGACGGCACGACCCTCATCGCCAGCGGGGACCACCGGTTCCTCTCTGAACGTGGCTGGAAGTACGTCACCGGGGCCATGCATGGCAACGCCCGACGCCCCTACCTGACCACCAACAACCGCCTGATCGGCACCGGTCGTTTCGCCGTCGGGCCGAAGGAGTCACTCGACTACCGCCGGGGCTACCTGTGCGGCATGGTCCGCGGAGACGCGCACCTGGGCACGTTCTCGTACTCGTACGGGACGGTGCACCGGTTCCGGCTGGCGTTGGCCGATGACGAGGCTTTGAGCCGCAGTGAGCGCTACCTCGCACTCGATGGGATCAAGACGCAGCGTTTCGCCTTCACGCAGGTCAGCACCACGCGACGTGCGATGACCGCCATCGGCACCTCGAAGCAGCGGGACATCGAGACGATCGCTGACCTTATCCGCTGGCCGGTCGAGCCCAGCGACGACTGGAGGCTTGGCTTCCTGGCCGGCATCTTCGACGCCGGCGGCAGTTGCAGCAGAGGCGTTCTGCGCATCAGCAACAGCGACGACGCCATCCTCGACCAGACGACGGCAGCACTCCGCCATTTCGGTTTCGCCTGTGTGCGGGAAGACCGCGGCCTACCCAACCGTGTGCGGGAGACCAGGCTGACCGGGGGCCTCGCCGCCCGGCTCCGGTTCTTTCACCTGACCGACCCTGCCATCACTCGGAAACGGTCGATCGAGGGTGGCGCACTGAAGCATCAGGGCGCCCTCAAGGTTGTCGGCATCGAGGCACTCGGGCTGGAGCTGCCGCTCTGGGACATCACCACTGGCACCGGGGACTTCATCGCCAACGGAGTCGTCAGCCACAACTGCTTCGCCCGAAACACGCACACCTATCTCGATCTCGATGCCGGTGCGGACTTCGACCGGAAGGTGATCGTCAAGGTCAACGCCGGTGAGCTGGTCCGGCGGGAGCTGGCCGCCCCGAAGTGGCGGGGCGCCCACGTGGCGATGGGCACCAACGTGGACTGCTACCAGCGGGCCGAGGGGCGCTACCGGCTCATGCCGCAGATCATCGCGGCACTGCGCGACTTCGCCAACCCGTTCTCGATCCTGACCAAGGGCACGCTGATCCTGCGGGATCTCCCCCTGCTGCGCGAGGCCGCCGAGGTGACCAGGGTCGGCATCTCCTATTCGGTGGGCTTCGTCGACGAGCAGCTCTGGCGCACCGTCGAGCCGGGCACACCGCACCCGCGCCGCCGACTGGACGCCGTCCGGGCACTCGCCGACGCCGGCTTCTCCGTCGGGGTGCTGATGGCCCCGATCCTGCCCGGGCTGAGCGACGACGACGAGTCGATCGACGCCACCGTGTCGGCGATCGCCGCCGCCGGGGCGAGCAGCGTGACCCCGCTGGCCCTGCACCTGCGTCCCGGCGCGCGGGAGTGGTACGCGCACTGGCTGGGCAGGGAGTATCCGCACCTCGTGCCCCGCTACCGCGAGCTCTACCGGGCAGGCGCCTACGCTCCTCAGGCGTACCAGCGGGAGCTGACCGCGCGGGTGCGCATCGCGGCCCGCCGGCACGGGCTGCACCGTGGTGACCAGGGCGACAACCGCCGCCTGCCCGAGCCACCGCCACCGCCGGCCGCCGAGCAGCTGACCCTGCTCTGACCCAGGGGCAGCGCTACAGTCGGCGGGTGCGTACCGCTCAGCAGATCCTCGCCGACTCCGCCGTGATCGCCGTCGTGGGCGCGTCGCGCGACCCGGGCAAGGCCGCGCACGGCGTGCCGTTGCAGATGCAGCAGTACGGCTGGCGCATCATCCCGGTGAACCCGACCGTCGACGAACTCTTCGGGGAGCGGGCGTACGCGACGCTGGCCGACATCCCGCACCCGGTCGACCTGGTGGACGTGTTCCGGCCGGCGGCCGACGCCGTGCAGGTGGTCCGGGACGCGGCGGCGATCGGCGCCCCGGCGGTCTGGTTGCAGCTGGGCATCGTCTCGGCCGAGGCGCGGCGGATCGCCGAGGAGGCCGGGATGGACTACGTCGAGGACCGCTGCCTCATCGTCGAACGCGCCGCCGCCGGCCTGACCCGCCTCGGCTGACGCATCCGGTCGGGCGCGATCCCGAGGCGCCCAAGCGCGACAGTTGGCCCGGGATCGCTTCGTACCGCCGCGGGACGGGGCACGTCACGGCCCCGCCGGAGCAGCGGACCACAGGGGTTGAGCGTGATACCTCAGAGCCATTTTCATACCTCAGAGGCATCACGCAATCGACCGACCACATCCCCTCCCCGGTTGGGGCAGGCGGCTGGGATCAGAGCTTGTACTCCTTGAGCAGGCCACGGGAGATGATGGTCTTCTGGATCTCGGAGGTGCCCTCGCCGATGAGCAGGAACGGGGCCTCCCGCATCAGCCGCTCGATCTCGTACTCCTTGGAGTAGCCGTAGCCGCCGTGGATGCGGAACGACTCCTGGACGACCTCGGCGCAGTATTCCGAGGCGAGCAGCTTGGCCATCCCGGCCTCGACGTCGTTGCGCTGGCCGGCGTCCTTGAGCCGCGCGGCGTTGACCATGAGGGCGTGCGCGGCCTCGATCTTCGTGCCCATCTCGGCGAGCTTGAAGGCGATCGCCTGGTGCCTGGCGAGCGGCTGACCGAAGGTCTTGCGCTGCTGGGCGTAGCTCACCGCCAACTCGAAGGCGCGGATGGAGATGCCGCAGGCGCGGGCCGCCACGTTCACCCGGCCCACCTCGATGCCGTCCATCATCTGGTAGAAGCCCCGGCCCACCTTGTCGGCGCCGCCGAGGATCGCCGAGTCGGGCACGGTCACCCCGTCGAGCACCATCTCGGTGGTCTCGACGCCCTTGTAGCCCATCTTTTCGATCTTGCCGGGGATGGTCAGCCCGGGGGCGGTCTCGCCGAAGCCCGGCTCCTTCTCCAGCAAAAAGGTGCTCATGTTGCCGTACACCGACTCGGCGCCGGTGTCGGTCTTGACCAGCGTGGCCACCACCGAGGAGTACGCCCCGTTGGTCAGCCACATCTTCTGCCCGTTGAGCACGTAGCGATCGCCGTCCCGTACCGCCCGGGAGGTGATGGCCGAGACGTCGGAGCCGGTCTCCGGCTCGGACATGGAGAAGGCGCCGCGCACCTCGCCGGTGGCCATCTTCGGCAGCAGGCGGGCCTTCTGCTCGGCCGAGCCATGCTGGGAGATCAGGTACGCCACGATGAAGTGGGTGTTGACGATGCCGGAGATCGACATCCACCCTCGGGACAGCTGTTCCACCACCAGCGCGTACGTGAGCAGGGACTCGCCGAGGCCGCCGTACTCCTCGTCGATGGTGAGGCCGAACAGCCCCATCTCGCGCATCCCGTCAAGGATGTCGGTGGGGTACTCGTCGGCGTGCTCCAGCCGCTGAGCGTGCGGGATGATCTCCTTGTCGGCGAACTCCCGGACGGTCTCGAGGATCGACCGCTGCACATCGGTCAGGCCGGGCGTCTGGGCGAGTCGAGCCATCTCAGCCTCCGGGGATCAGCGCACTACTCGTGGGTAACTGAACGCTGGGTCAGTATCGGTCTCCGGAGCCGGCGAGGCCAAGGTGACCAGTCCACACAACCGCTGTGAAAAGGTTCACCGCTGCGGGTAGCGTCCGGCAAGAGGGACTTTTCCGGCACCGGCAGGAGGAGGACAGCCGTGAGCTACCCGCCGCCGTCGGGACCGCCCGGGGACGACCAACCGCCGTCACCCTACGAGCCGCCGCCGGACCAGTCGCCCTACGCTCCGCCGCCGGCGGGCCAGCCGCCGTACGCTCCGCCGCCGGACCAGTCGTCCTTCGGACCACCGGAACGCTCACCGTACGGGCCACCGGCGGACGACCCGTCGCCGTACGGGCAGCAGGGGCCGCACCAGCCGGCGCACTGGGGACAGCAGCCGCCGTACCCCCCGCAGGGCCCCTACGGTCAGTACGGTCCCCCGTCGTCCGGACCGGGTCGGGGCACCAACGTGCTGGCGATCCTGTCGCTGGTGTTCGCCTTCGTGTTCCCTCCGGCCGGCGCCGTTCTCGGTCACGTGGCCAAGCGGCAGATCCGCAGCAGCGGCGAGGAGGGCGACCAGCTCGCCACCTGGGGGCTGATCCTCGGCTACGTCTTCACCGGGCTGACGCTGCTGGCCTGTTGTGGGTGGCTGGCCCTGGTCGTCCTCGGCAACAGCGGCGACAGCGGCGGCTACTGACCGGGGACGGAAGCAGCGGCCCGATCAGCGGAAACGGGCCTCACGGACACTGTTGCCGCCGTCCACCACCAGCATCTGGCCGGTGATGTACGAGGCGGCCGGCGAGCACAGGAAGCTGATCGCGGCGGCGACCTCGTCCGGAGTGCCCGGTCGACCGACCGGGGTGCCCAGCCCCTGCTTGATCTCGGCCATCGTGGACGCCGCGGTGTAGATGGTGCCGGGCGCCACCGCGTTCACGGTCACCCCGTCGGCGATCATCTCCATGGCCAGTGCCCGGGTCAGCCCGACCACCCCGGCCTTCGCCGCGGCGTAGGCGGCCTCGGTGGGCAGGGCGTTGACCGGCCCGGCGGTGGCCGCGAGGTTGACGATCCGCCCCCAACCCCGCTCGGCCATCCCGCTGATGAACGCCCGGCTGCAGAGGAAGGCCGTGGTCAGGTTGCGGTCGATCTCGCCCTTCCACTCGTCGTAGCTGAGCTGCGCGACGGGCCGCAGGACCTCCGGGTTGGCCCGGCTGGTGAGGCCGGCGTTGTTGACCAGCACCTCGACGTCGCCCAACTGCTCGGCGACCGCGTCGGCCAGCGCGCCCACCTCGGACTCGTCGGTCAGGTCCGCGACGAAACCGGTCACCCCCAGCTCGCTGGCGCGCTCGTGGATGCGCCGGGTGGTGGAGACGATCGCCACCCGGGCGCCCAGGTCGGCGAGCCGGCGGGCGGTGGCGTACCCGATGCCGTCGGGGCTGCCCGCCCCCGTCACCAGGGCGACCCGCCCGTCGAGCCGCATGGTCACCGGGTCGGCGAGCGCGACCGGCTCGTCGGCGCCGGGGACACCGGCGGAGGTGGCCGCACGGCCGCGCCTGCCGGCGCCCGGACGGCTGACGTCCCGTCTCGGTCGACTGCCGGAACGATCGGCGGCGCGCGCGTCGATTGCCATGCCAGGATCCTGCCCGGTCCGACGGGCCCGGGCAACGCGGCACCCGGTAGCAGGGGCATCGGGTTTGGTCGCCGCTGGCTACCCTGACGGCGCACCCGACCTGACGGAGAATTCGCATGACCTATCCCCCACCGCCCGGCGGCTGGACCGATCCCACGGGCCAGCAGTCGAGCGCCCCGGCGGACCCGACCCTGGTGGCCGGTCAGCCGGTACCCACCCAACACGGCCCGGTGGACCCGTACGCGCCGGTCGACCCGTACGCGGGTGGACAGTTGCCGCCGGGCCAGCCCATGGCCGGCTACGCCCCACAGCCCGGCTACGCCCCGCAGCCCGGCTACCCGCCGCAGTACGCCGGCTACGGCTACCCGGCGCCGCCGAAGACCAACGGTCTGGCGATCGCGGCGCTGGTGCTGGCCCTGGTCGGCTTCACGTCCTGCATCACCGCACCGGTCGGGGCGATCCTCGGTCACGTGGCCCAGAAGCAGATCCGGCTGAGCGGCGAGGGCGGTGAGGGCATGGCGAAGGCCGCGATCATCGTCGGCTGGATCCTCACCGGGCTGCTGGTGTTGCTGATCGCCTTCTACGTCGTCATGATCGTCATCGCCATTGTGACGAGCGCCGGCAGCGACAGCAGCAGCAGCTACTGATCGGCGAACGGGTCGGCGTACCGCCGGTTTCCGGGCCGGGACGATAGCCACGGCGGTCGTCCCGGCCCGGCGTGTTCACTCCGCCGGTGGGGTGAACGACGAGGTACGGCTCATCCCGGCGGCCCGGCCCTTGGCGGCGATCACCAGCGCCATCTTGCGGGACGCCTCGTCGATCATCTCGTCGCCGAGCATCACGGCACCCAGCCGGCCGCCGGCCTCCGAGGTGTAGTGCTCGTACGCGTCGAGGATCAACTCGGCGTGGTCGTAGTCGGCCTGCGCCGGCTGGTAGACCTCGTTGGCGGCGTCGATCTGACCCGGGTGCAGCACCCACTTGCCGTCGAAGCCCAGGGCCGCCGAGCGCTTGGCCACCTCGCGGAACCCGTCCACGTCCCGGATCTGCAGGAACGGGCCGTCGATGGCCTGCTTGTCGTGCATCCGGGCGGCCATCAGGATCCGCATGAGGATGTAGTGGTACGGGTCGCCCGGGTAGTCCGGGATCAGCGCGCCGACCACCAGGGACCTCATGTTGATCGAGGCCATGAAGTCGGCCGGACCGAAGATGATGGTCTCCACCCGGGGCGAGGCCGCGGCGATCGCGTCAACGTTGACCAGGCCGGCGGCGTTCTCGATCTGCGCCTCGATGCCGATCCGACCGACCTCCAGGCCGAGGGTCTTCTCGATCTGCGTCAGCGTCAGGTCCAGCCACTGCACCTGGGCGGCGTTCTGCACCTTCGGCAGCATGACGCAGTCCAGGTTTGCGCCGGCGCCCTCGACCACCTCGATGACGTCCCGGTAGGTCCACGGGGTGGTCAGGTCGTTGACCCGGACCACCCGGGTCTTGCCGGCCCAGTCACCCTCGTTGAGCGCCGCCACGATGTTCTTGCGCGCGTCCGGCTTGGCCAACGGGGCCACGGCATCCTCCAGGTCGAGGAACACCTGGTCGGCGGGGAGTCCCTGCGCCTTGCCGAGCATCTTGACGCTGGAACCCGGTACGGCGAGGCAGGACCGGCGGGGGCGACCGACTGCGGCCATGGATGCGCTCCTTCCAGCGTCCGGCGGGCACGCCGACGCCACCTGACGACAGATCCGGAAACTTAACGATCCCAAAGGGCGTGGTGACGCCACGGTAACCTCGCGCCATGACCGGGGTGAATGGACCTGTGGAAGATCTCACTGGGCGTCGACTGGTGGTGGTGACCGGGGCCAGCTCCGGCATCGGGCTGGCCGCCGCCGTGGACCTGGCCTGCCGCGGTGACCGGGTGGTGCTGGTCGGACGGGACCCGGCCCGGTTGCAGGCGGCGGCGGAACGGGTACGGGAGAACTCGGGTGAGCGTCCGGAGCTGTTCCGGGCCGACTTCGCGGTGCTCGACGACGTACGCAGGCTCGCCGAGCACCTGCGGGACGCGTACGACCGGATCGATGTGCTCGCCAACAACGCCGGCGCCATCGCGCTCCAGCCGCTCACCACCGTCGACGGGTTCGAGCTGTCGATCCAGGCCAACCACCTCGCCCCGTTCCTGCTGACCAACCTGCTCGCCGACCGGATCGGCCGGATCGTGGTCACCGCCTCCGGCGCGCACCGCAGCGGTGTCCTGGACCCGGACGACCTGAACAAGCCGCTGCACCGCTACCGGCCGATGGTCGCGTACGGCACCAGCAAGCAGGCCAACATCCTGTTCACCGCCGAGGCTGCCCGCCGCTGGCCCGACATCGCCGCGCACAGCTTCCACCCGGGAGTGGTGCGGACCCGCTTCGCCAACGACAGCCGGCTGGTCGCTCTCGGCATGCGGTTCCTTCCGTTACGCAGGCCCGAGAAGGGCGCCGAGACCCTGGTCTGGCTGGCCAACCAGGACCGGTCGCGGCTGGTCGACGGTGGCTACTACCACAACCGGCGGCTGCGTCGGCCGTTGCGCAAGGCCAGCGATCCACAGCTCGCGGCCCGGCTGTGGGCGGCGAGCGCCAAGGCCGTCGGCATCGCCGACTCGGCGGATCGGCGCCGACCGCCCGCGTGATCGAGGTGTACGAGATGTAGTCGGCAGGGCCGGCGGTCAGGTGTCCAGCGGTGCGGCGTCGGCGGGAAGCGGGGTGGGCGGCACCGCACGGCGGCCGGCCCGGGCCCCGCCGAGCACCACCACCGCCACCCCGACCAGCAGCAGCGCCATCCCCAGCAGCGCGTACGGGCGGGGCAGCTGACCCAGCCAGAGCCAACCGAGCAGGGCCGCGCCGGGCACCTCCAGCAGGATCAGCACGCTGACCGTGGTCGCCGGGATCCGGTGCAGGGCGTAGTTGAACATCGAGTGGCCGAGCAGTTGGGCGCCGGCGACCAGGGCCAGGATGGCCAGCCAGGTGCGTCCGTCGAAGCCGGTCATGCGGACCCCGCCGAGCAGGCAGACGACCAGCAGGATCAGCGCGCAGATCCCGTAGCAGATGGTCGTGTACGTGGTGGTGCTGATGCTGGCCCGGGCGCGCTCGCCCGAGGCGGTGTAGACGGCGGCGAACAGGCCCCCGGTCACCGCCAGCAGGTCACCGAGGACGGCCCGCCCGGAGATGCCCACGTCCGCGCCCGTCGCGACCACCGCGCCGCCGACCGCCACCGCGATGCCGATCCACACCACCGGGGGCAACCGGCGGCCCTGGGCGCGAGCGATCAGGCCCTGCCAGACCGGCTGGGTGGCGACCAGCGCGGTGGCCGTGGCGACCGAGGTGAGCTGGGCGCTCGGCATCCAGGTGGCGAAGTGCGCGGCCAGCGCGACCCCGGAGAGCACGCAGAACAGCCCCTCC